>JBDHZD010000036.1:0-33262 GCA_039811705.1 Fimbriimonadaceae bacterium
CAATCGCCCCCACCCCGAAAGGGGATTGAAACACCTTCACCACTGCACCACCATGGAGGTTCCGTCAAGACCAGCTTGCAATCGCCCCCACCCCGAAAGGGGATTGAAACATCCCAGACGATTGGGCTCCAGGCCCGCAGGGCCTGGAACCGCCTTGCAATCGCCCCCACCCCGAAAGGGGATTGAAACCTGCGCCTACGGCTACCCGAATTGGGCCGTGGGATACCTCCTTGCAATCGCCCCCACCCCGAAAGGGGATTGAAACAACTACCGACAATCTCAGAGCTCACCCGCGCCCTAATCGAAGCAACTTGCAATCGCCCCCACCCCGAAAGGGGATTGAAACGTCACGCCGATGGACTTTGCAAGAACCGACGCAGCCCTGGTCAGCTTGCAATCGCCCCCACCCCGAAAGGGGATTGAAACTCATCCTCCGGACGGGGGATAGGCCTTAGGGTGCCGCGCACTTGCAATCGCCCCCACCCCGAAAGGGGATTGGAAACAGGTCCTCCTTGTGTTCCTTCGTGTTCCAGCCGCGAGACCGGAGGACTTGCAATCGCCCCCACCCCGAAAGGGGATTGAAACCTGTCGGATCGCGTGCGCGGTGGCGTCCACGAAGAGGATGGCTTGCAATCGCCCCCACCCCGAAAGGGGATTGAAACACGCCGTTTGTACCACGTAGAGGAGTTCATGTAACCCCTCAGCTTGCAATCGCCCCCACCCCGAAAGGGGATTGAAACCCCTCGGCGTTCCGGACCAACTCGCCCGGCGCGGCAAGGTCTTGCAATCGCCCCCACCCCGAAAGGGGATTGAAACCACCCTGACTCATCGCTGAGTCCGTCAGCGACGAACTCCTTGCAATCGCCCCCACCCCGAAAGGGGATTGAAACGTGTCGACGTTTGGTGTGTCCACTCCCACTGGTTGGGATCTTGCAATCGCCCCCACCCCGAAAGGGGATTGAAACTCCGCGCCTTCGATTTCGCGCGTACGCGCACCAAAAAGCACTTGCAATCGCCCCCACCCCGAAAGGGGATTGAAACTCGAACGCCGATCTGATGTCGCCCGCGATCATCTGAATGGTCTTGCAATCGCCCCCACCCCGAAAGGGGATTGAAACACCGACGCAGAATGGCAATCGCGGGTTGACCGGGCGTTCCGACCTTGCAATCGCCCCCACCCCGAAAGGGGATTGAAACGACAGAGATAGGCGCACGAAGCGACTTCTCAAGCTCTGTGCCCTTGCAATCGCCCCCACCCCGAAAGGGGATTGAAACTTCAGCACTTTCAGGGAAGCCGACGGGGTGGCCGCTTTCGCGGCCTTGCAATCGCCCCCACCCCGAAAGGGGATTGAAACTGCTAATGTTCATGGTCCTCCTCGCCCGGGCGGCTGATCGCTTGCAATCGCCCCCACCCCGAAAGGGGATTGAAACTCCTGGCGGTTGGGCTTTCGCCCGATGTACTGGTCCGTGAGGACCTTGCAATCGCCCCCACCCCGAAAGGGGATTGAAACGTCGCGCAGTACGCGATCTGCTCGCGCCGAGCCTTCGTCAACTTGCAATCGCCCCCACCCCGAAAGGGGATTGAAACGTGGGGGATGGCCCTGAGAGCATCGGGGCCGTCTGGGAGAAACTTGCAATCGCCCCCACCCCGAAAGGGGATTGAAACTGATTCATTGTTCTTGTTCCTGTTTTACTCATGACCAACGACCTTGCAATCGCCCCCACCCCGAAAGGGGATTGAAACACGGGTTTCTAGCTCCAAACAAAAAAGAAGCGGACCCCGGAAACTTGCAATCGCCCCCACCCCGAAAGGGGATTGAAACATACTCGACGTCCGAGTTGGCCGTGTTCTCGGAGATGCCCCCCCCCCCCCCCCCCCCCCCTCGCAAACAACATTGTTGATCAATGAATCAGAGATATCACTGGTCGTGAAGCAAGAAGTCAAGTGGCCCATATGAGCCATCCTCTTCAGGAGTCGCCGCATGGTTAATCCACATAGTTGCAAGTCAATGGGCACCAACTAGATGAATGTCTCGAATCCAGTTGATCATAAGGCACTCGGCTGAGCGATGTGTTAGGCCATGACTGGCTGGACAGCTTAGCCAGCAAGTATGTTGCCAGGTTCTCTCCGATCCAGACTGTCAGAGAGCCCTGGACGGTAGCTATCGCCAGCTCGTGAACAGCTGACTTACCGATTCGTTCAAGTGGATTCGTCGGATGGCCTCGCCGAACAGCGGCGCGGACTCCAACACGGTGAGCTTGGGTACGCGCTTCGTTGCCGGTATTGGGATGGTGTCAACGACGATAACTTCTTCGATCACGCTGTCTTGCAGACGTTGTGCGGCACTGCCGCTCAGCACGGGGTGCGTGCAAGACACCACCACCGACGTCGCACCGCGCTTCATCAGCGCCTCGGCGCCTTGAACCACCGATCCGCCCGTGTCGATCATGTCGTCGATCATCACGCACTTCTTGCCCTCGACTTCGCCGATGATCTCCACGATGTCCACCTTGTTCGGCTCGGGACGGCGTTTGGCGATGATGGCGAGCGGCGCCTTGAGCATTTCCGCCAGCGCGCGAGCGCGCGGTACGCCGCCAACATCCGGGCTGACCACCACCACATCTTGATCGAGGAAGCCCTGCTCAAGCATGTAGCGACCGATGATTGGGCCGCCGTAAAGGTGGTCGACCGGGATGTTGAAGAAGCCTTGGATCTGTTCGGCGTGCAGGTCGCACGTGACAATGCGATGGGCGCCGGCCATCGTGATCAGATCGGCCACCAACCGTGCTGTCACGGGCTCGCGGGGCTTGATCTTCTTGTCCTGTCGGGCATAGCCGTAGTAGGGCATGACCACCGTGATGCGGCTGGCCGAAGCCCGGCGGAACGCGTCGAGCATGACCAAAAGCTGCATCAGGTTGTCGTTGACCGGCGCGCACGTCGGCTGAAGAATGAACACGTCGTGGCCACGGGTGCTTTCTTCGACCATCACGCGCACTTCGCCGTCCGAAAACTGGGTGCACGTCATGCGACCCAGTTCGATGCCCAAATGGGCGGCGATACGGCTACCCAGTTCTGGGTTCGCGGTGCCTGCGAAGAGCTTCATGCCCGAGAGGGATCTCAGTTCGAGTGCCGATTCTGCTTTTCGGCCATTTTCCTGGCGCGGAAGTGTGGTGCCCATTCCGGTTTGACCTCTTGACGGGCGCGACCCAGAGCCAAGGCCTCGGCCTCGACGTCGTGGGTGATCACGCTTCCCGCCGCGACGACCGCTCCTGCGCCGATCTCGACCGGAGCGACCAACGTGCTATTAGACCCCACAAACGCTCCATCGCCGATCTTCGTGCGGTGTTTGAGGAAGCCGTCGTAGTTGCACGTGATCGTCCCGGCTCCGATGTTGGCCCTCGCGCCGACCTCGGCGTCTCCAATGTAGGTGAGGTGGCTGACGCTGGACTTTTCGCCAATGACCGCGTTTTTGACTTCGACGAAGTTGCCGATCTTGGTGCCGGCGCGCAGGTCGGCGTGGGGCCGGATGTTGGCGAACGGCCCCACCCGCACATCGTCGGCGATCCGGGCACGATTGAGGTGGCTCATGAGGATCTCGCACCCGTCGCCGATGGCGCAGTCCCGGATCAGCGTGTTGGGACCGATTTCGGTGCCTCGCCCCACGCGCGTATCGCCTTCGATCACCGTGTTGGGGTGGATGACGGCGTCCATGCCCAACACCACATCGGGGCCGATGAACGCCGTGTCGGGGTCCACGATGGTCACTCCGGCCATGGCGTGACGCTCTAGAATGCGCAGCCGCAGTTCCTTGGCCGCCAGAGCCAACTGCCAGCGGTCGTTGACTCCGGTCATGACGGTGGCATCGTCGAAGATCACGGTCTCGACTTTGCCGCCGTCCTTGTAGACCGCTTCCAGCATGTCGGTCAGGTAGTACTCGCCTTGGGCGTTCTCGGAACTGAGCGTCGGCAGCAGCCGAAAGAGTGTTTGGGCGTCGAAGCAGTAGACGCTGACGCAGACCTCCTTGAGCTTGCGCTGCTCCGGGGTGGCGTCCTTCTCTTCGACGATGGCGCAGGGCTGACCGTCGGCATCGCGTAGGATGCGCCCATAGCCTGTGGGATCGTCGAACACGACGGTGGCGATGGTGGCGTGGTTGCCTCCCGCGCGGTGGGCATCGGCGAGCCGCTTGAGCGAAGGCCCGTCGATCAGAGGCAGGTCGCCCGCGCTGACCAGCACGGGGCCGTCGAAGTCGCCCAGCACTTGCTCGGCCATCATCGCGGCGTGCCCAGTGCCTTTCTGCTCGGTCTGTTCCGCGTAGAGGAAACTGTCGCCAAGGACCTTCCGCATCACATCGCCTCGATGCCCGACGACATAGGCGATCGGGTCCGCTCCGGCCTGGCGCATCGCGCGTCCGACGATGCCGCCCAAGGGCACGCCCAGCACGGGCATCGCGCACTTGGGCAAATCCGACTTCATCCGTGTGCCCTTGCCAGCGGCGAGCACGATTCCTGCCAATCGTTCAATCATGTGTGGCGCATCCTGTCCCTATCGCATCCTTGCGCAGGATGCCTAAAGGATACGTCATCCAGGGGCGTCTTTTGTGCTGCGCGGGGTTACTTGTCCAGGAACTTCGCGAGCAATTCACGTTGCCGTTCGGTGGCCTCTGGAACTGGCGTCAACGCGCCTCCGCGGACTGAGAGCCCGATTCCGCCCAGCAGCTCGTACGGCAGGTCGGAGGTGCTTCTCACCATCCTGTCATAAATCGGGCCGAACGCCTCGCCGCCCAACAGAACGAGTTCGGCCCGGATCGCATCTTCGCCGAATCCCGGCTTTGGCAAACCGTATTTGGCGATCATGGCGCGCATCAGGTCATCGAGGCTCTTCTCGCCATCGGTCGATGCGCGAAGCGCGGCATCCAGGAGCAGCCCGATGACCAGACCCTTGTTGTAGTAGCTGAGATCGCCGACCCCGAAGCCGCCATTCTCCCATGCCTCCCAGGAGGCATCTTCGACGGTCTTGGTTCGGCGTGTGCGACTGCTCTCTAAGGCCGTGATCTGTCCCGCCATGTTGGAGAGAAACTGTTCGGGAGTCGTCAGGCCGGCCCACAGAACCAGGCGGTGGGCGTAGTAGTCCGTCACACCCTCGGAGAACCAGAGGTTCTTGGTTCGTACGGGCTTTGTGTAATCGAACGGCCCAAGGACGGCCGGGCGGAGACGCTTGACGTTCCACGTGTGGAAGAACTCGTGGGCGGCCAAAGTGTCGACCCCGAGCGAGCGCGTGTTCCAAATGTTCAGCACCGTGCTGGACCTGTGTTCCAGGCCCCCGCTGAACGCGCCGGGGTCGAGGTGGACCAGATAGAGGTAGCGGGGGAAGGGCGCATCGCCCCAGAACTTGATCCCGGCCTCCGAGATGCGCCGAAACCGCTCGGTCTCGAATTCGAGATTGGCTTGGATGTCTCCTCGTAGCGCACTGAAGACGGCCTCGAACGGCTTCCCGCCGGCTTTGAAGGTCCGCTTCTCGAAACGCCCCATCTGGATGGGGTGGTCGATGAACTCGTCGTAATCGGGGGCTTTGAATCGACCGTCGCCCGTTGGATCCATGGCGGTGGCGACCTCCCATCCACGGGGCAACCGGATCGTGAGCCAGTGTGTTTCGTTCATGCGGGAAGGCGAGTAGACGAACGTCGAAGGGCCGTTCACGAACGCCTTGTCGCCTTGGATGCTCGCCCCGAAAAAGCCCGGTGCCGGGTCGTCGGCCAGAATCCGATAGGTGAAGGTCAACGGTCCGGAGTCCGGGTTGTCGACCGTCCACTCGCGGGTTCCCGACCGTTCGACTTTGAGCGGCCTACCCGTTGCGTCGGCGGCTCGCACGTCCGAGACTTTCTCTTGATAGTTGAGGATGAAGTAAAAGCCGGGGCACCAGGCAGGGATCTGGAAGACCTCCTTGTCCGCACCCTTGTCGAGCCGAACCGAGACGCGGTACTGGCGGGCGACCGAGTCCGGCTCGATGGCGTAGTGCAGGTCGGCTACGGCAAAGCCGGCGAGCGCCAAGACGAGGAGGGTTCCAATGGTACGCATGGACTTGTTCATACGACGCTGGGGCGCAAGACAACGTGACCGCGAGTCCGGCAGATACAATCGCTTCATGAGTTACGACCACATCCTTGCGCCGTTCGCCACCGCGCTGAAAGCGCGAGAAGGAAGCGACCTGCCGGTCCACACGCCGATCGATGGTTCATTGCTGGCCCCCTTGCGCATGGATTCCAAAGACGACGCAACCGCCGCGATCGGTCGGGCTAGAGAGGCGTTTTTGGCGTGGCGCGACGTTCCAGCCCCTAAGCGCGGCGAACTGGTTCGCCGGTTTGGCAACGCGTTGCGTGAGAACAAGGATGCGCTGGCCGCTCTGGTGACTCTGGAGTGCGGCAAGATTCTCGAAGAGGGACGGGGCGAGGTGCAGGAGATGATCGACATCTGCGACTTTGCCGTCGGTCTCTCGCGTCAATTGCACGGCTTGACCATCGCCTCGGAACGGCAGGACCACGTGATGCAGGAGAACTGGCTGCCGCTCGGCCCGATCGGCGTGATCTCGGCGTTCAACTTTCCCGTGGCTGTCTGGTCGTGGAATGCTGCGTTGGCGTGGGTTTGTGGCGACTCGGTGGTATGGAAGCCTTCAGAGAAGACGCCGATCACGGCGCTCGCTTGCCAAGTCATCTTCGAGTCGGTCGCCCGCGAGTTCGGTGCGCCCGAAGGGCTCAGCCAAGTCGTCATCGGTGGCGTCGAGGTGGGCGAGGCCCTTGTGGACGACCCAAGGTTGCCTCTGATCAGTGCAACAGGAAGCACACGCATGGGGCGTGCGGTTGGCCCGCGGGTCGCCCAGCGGTTTGGTCGGTGTCTTTTGGAGTTGGGCGGCAACAACGCTGTCATCGTCGCGCCGAGCGCGGACCTCGACGTGGCGTTGCCCTCTCTGGTCTTTGGTTCGATCGGCACGGCTGGGCAACGTTGCACATCGACGCGGCGCGTCATCGTCCACCGGTCGCTGTGGGACGAGGTGTACGAACGACTGGCCACGGCGGTCCAGAACGTGGCGTGCGCACGGACAGGCAACCCCCTCGAGCCGGGCACGCTGATCGGGCCGCTCATCGATCGAGGTTCCTTCGATGCCATGCAAGCCACCCTCGCGGAGGCGCGTCCGCAGGCTGTCAAGGTTTCCGGCGGAGACCGGGTGATGCAGGACCTGTACCCTGAGGCCTACTACGTGCGACCGGCGGTCGTCAAGATCGCGGGCCAACCCGACGTCGTGTGCCGCGAGACGTTCGCGCCCATCGCGTTCGTCATGCCCTACGACGATCTCGAGGCAGCGATGGCCGTGCACAACGCCGTTCCGCAAGGGCTGAGTTCGGCGATCATGACCACAGACCTGCGCGAGGCCGAGTTCTTCAAGCGGCGCAGCGACTGCGGCATCGCCAACGTGAACATTGGAACCAGCGGAGCCGAAATCGGTGGCGCGTTCGGTGGCGAGAAGGAGACCGGTGGGGGACGCGAATCGGGCTCGGATGCCTGGAAGCAGTACATGCGGCGCCAGACCAGCACGACGTACTTCGGGCAGGCGGCCCCGCAACTGGCCCAGGGCGTTAAATTCGACTAAGGCCCGATGGACACAACATCGGCCCCGGCACGAGCCGGGGCCGATGCATTTCAGCAGGCTTCGGGGGACCTAGCCGCCGCCCTGGTTGTGGCAACCGGCAAGGCAGCTCTGAAGAGCCGAATCGCACTGTTGCTTGCACTGGTCGCGCGTGGCTTCCAGCTCGCGAACACGCCGGATGTACTCGTCGCGGACCTGGCTCATGCGGCTCTCTCGACGACTCTCAGCCTGTTGCTTCGAGCGCTCTGTGTCGCGTCGCAGGTCGTTGAGGCACTGGCTGTTGCCCTGGCAATACGGCGCCATCGAATTGTACGTCTCGTTCGCGATTTGGATCGAGCGGTTGTACTCCTGATAGATGGGCTCGCGCTGGCTGTACTCCCAATTCGAGAGATCGGTCATCCCCTGCTGGAAGGTCTGGTCGCAACCGCTTGTACATTGACCGTGCGCTGCGTGGCAGGCGTCCTGACAGGGGCCGCGTCCAAGGGGAAGGGAGGGCGGAACGCTCTTTGCGGGAAGCGCCGAGAGGTCGTTCAACTCGATCCAGATCTGTGTCCGGACATCGGCCATCATCAGCACCTGGAAGAGGCTCAGCCGATCCGTCGTCCGGATCGTCGGCGCAGAGACCGGGATCTGGCCGGGAGGCGCAACCATCATCACATACGAAGCGTGAGCAGGTGTGTCCGGCGTCCGGAACGCATTGGGCAACCTGGGGTTGACCATGTCGACGAACTCCTGAGCCGTCAGGTCGAGGGCGAGATGGGCCGTTGACGCCTCCGCCTTCAGGTCGGCATTCAGCCGATCGTAGGCTTGGGCAAGCGTCTCATACGTTGCAGGCGTGCTGTCCAACTGGGCTTGAGCGAGCCGCAGCATCAAGGCTCGGCTTTCGTCTTCCCTCGCGAATCCGAGCAGCGTGAACACCTGCTGAAACGCGTTTTGCATCTGGGTCACGGTCGTCGCATTGGCGACCGAACTGCTGACTTGTCGTGTCGTGAGTCGGTCAACGCCGCCACCCTCGCCTCCGCAAGCGACGAGAGCGAACACCGTTGTCCAACCCGCTACAGTGGCGAGTAACGATAAAGTTGCGAAATTTCGACGCATCGGGATAATCATAGACTGACTAAAGGTGATGAAAACATGAATTTTGAACGGCAGAACCGCAAAGATAGCTGATATCAGGTGGTCCGACACGCTAATGCGAGCCGATCAGTTATGATCGTTAGTGCAGCGATTCTGGTTGGAAGTGACGGTTTACCCTGCGACCGCACCTCTAAACGAGGGATTATAGTCGGGGAACACTGCTGAAAGGTTCGCGTTGCCCAGCCTCTTCTGCACCACCTCGGCCAGAATGTCCCGGTAGTCGATGGTGACTTGAAGGTCTTGTCCTTCGAACAGCTGGTCAGGAGCAAGCCCCGGCCATTGCGTCAAAACACGGTTTCCGATCACATTTCCGCCCATCAGCCACATGCAGTTCCCGTGGCCGTGGTCGGTTCCATAACTGCCGTTTTGCGCCAACACGCGCCCGAACTCCGAAACGACCACCACAATGACGCGATGCATGAAGCCGGCGGCCTGAAGGTCGGTATAGAACGCTCGCAAGCCTGTCGCGAAGGCGTCCATCAAAGCCGCCATTTGGCCATCCAAGGGAAACTGGTACTCGTGGGTGTCCCATCCACCGTAATCGATATGAACCGCTTCGATGCCGGCCTCGTACCGAATCAACGCTGCTGCGGCCTTCAACGAGTTTGAAAAATCGTTGTCGCCATAGACTGCACCCCCTGCCGGCGTGTAGTTCTGGAAGTTCAGGTTGGCGAGCATTTGCAGGGTGGCATCCACGTTGCCAGCGGCGTTGGCCAATGCTGCATCGGCGGTGGCGTAAGCGTTTTGCAACCAGTTCCGTCGGGCGTTCAACGTCTCATAAAAACCGCCGATCTTGTAATCCTGCAACGTTGAGAGCGGTAACGTTTTGGGCCCGCCTTCCACGGTCAACGGCACTTGGTAGGTGAGCGCGACGCCACGGACGGGCGCGTTTTGACTCATTGGAGGAGCCGTGTTCAGGTGCCGGCCCAGCCATCCAGTCCAGAGCCTCTTGTCGGGCTTGCCCGCCTCCATGAAGTGCTGCGCGTCGAAGTGGGACTTGGTTTCGTCGCGCGACCCGGTGGCATGAACGATCAGCAAGTCGCCCGCATCGTAGATCGACTTGAGCGGCTGCAGGGCTGGAGCGAGGCCAAAGAACCCGTTGAGGTTGATCGCCTTTTGGCTGGCCGAACTGTCGGGCCGAGGAATCGCGAGCTGGGGCCGCGCGGCATAGTAGTTCGGCTCGCCAAAGGGCACGCACATGGAGAGGCCGTCGCAACCCCCGCGCAAGTAGACCGAAACCAGAATGTCTCGCTGGTCGCCCATGGCATCCAGCCGGTCGCTAGACGCGAACTTGACATTGGGCAGCCAGGACGGAGCCAGCGTGGCCAGCGCCGCGGCTTTGGCTCCAAGACCGAGAAAGCCCCGTCGCGTGAGGTTCTCGTATTCGTCGCATCCTTTGAATCGCGGTCCACTCATGCTTGTCTCCTCAATACCATTGGAAGGTTGGCCCGGCCATGGCGAGGCCGAGGGCTTCGCGGACCGTGTCCGGCGACGGGTTCGAGCCCAGGTAAGTCAGCAACAGCGACCTTTCTGGCTCGGGCACCGGTGCTCCATACAGCACTTCGCCGATGCGGCGCACCACGGCTTGCGGATGGCGGCTTCGCAGCAAGCCGAACGTATCGACGGTCACCTGCCATACCCAGCTCTGAACGAGGTCCTGCACTAGCATCCAGCGCGGTTGGAGGTTGCCGACCCAGTTGCGGTACGCATCGGGATAGCCGTTGGGCGCAGGCCAGAAGAAGGGTGTTTGGCCGGACTTCTCCATGTAGTACCACCACAACGAGAACACGTAGGGAACCTGGGCCCGCGTAGCCCGAAGCGACGAGACCATGAAGTGGTACGGGCGCTTGAACTTGGGGGTGGCGTAGCGGCGAACGGTCTTCTGATCGAGAATAGCGCGCAACATGGACTTGATGTCGCCCTGGGTCGCCATGTAAACGGCCGCAATGCGGTCGACGAGGGCTTGTGGCGGGTCCTCAGTCAGGAAGTGGCGCAGCAGCTTTCGGGACACGAACTTGGCTGTTCGTTGGTGTCCTGAGAGAATCTCCAGAATCCGTTCGCCATCGCGGATGCCTCCGTTGGACGGGATTTCGATCCCAAGGAAGTACTTGCGCGCGTTGTCGTGGTATTGGGGATCGAAGCGGAACTGGCCGTAAGTTGAGCTGCTCTCGTCCCAATCGTAAAGCCACCCGGTGAAGCACCGGGCGACGTCGAGGACGTCGTCTTCGGGGTAGCCGCCGTCCACGCCAAGCGTGTGGAGTTCCAGCAGTTCGCGGGCGTAGTTCTCGTTGGGATAGCCCGTGATGTTCGAGGCGTTGTCGAGGTACTCGAGCATTCCTGAACTGCGCGCAACCGCGTTCAGCAGCGTGGGAAACGAGGTGAGCGCGTAGCGCCGGATGACGTCGCGTTGGTACAAAGTGTTGAGCTTGCCCAGTTTGGGCGCATACACGTTGAAGTGGTCGGCCCAGAAC
Source organism: Fimbriimonadaceae bacterium (assembly GCA_039811705.1). Taxonomy (GTDB): domain Bacteria; phylum Armatimonadota; class Fimbriimonadia; order Fimbriimonadales; family Fimbriimonadaceae; genus UBA2387. The sequence continues at coordinate 11,248 of JBDHZD010000036.1, forward strand.
TCGACCATGCGCTCGTACAGCTGCCGTTTCGAGTAGATCGAGCGGATCACGTGGGCCTGAACGGTTTCGTGGACGCACTCCCACCAGTCCGATTGGCCCAGCGCTGCGCCGGACCTCTGCAACGTTGCGAACTCGGCCAAGCGGAAGCCCACGTAGTCGTCCGGGATGGCTTCGTGGTTGAGGTGGTATTCGAGGTACCCGCTGGGACCCAGGCGGCGAAACAGTTCGCCCTCCTCTTCGCTGTAGCCGAACGTCATGCGGTGGACCAATCGATAGTCGACCAGATTCGGCGGCCCGTCGTGGCCCTTGGTGTCCCCACCGTCGTCCTTGGGCGGTCGCGTATCGATCCTCGGTTGCCTCAGCGACTGCTCGAGAGCACCCGTCTGCTTCGCCCATGCGTCCAGACGCGCCCGCACTTCGTGCAACATCACGTCAGGCGTCTTGGCGTCGTTCTTGGACTGCATGGCGTTGGCGGTGTTTTCGTTAGACGCAACCGGTGGTCCAAGGTTCGTCACAAGAAACAAGGATAGGGTGCCGGTGGCTGGTTTGCCATACTGATGGTTCTCGGCGCGGCCGCCCGTCGGCAGGGAACTCTCGCATGGTGTTCGGGAGTCATACCCAAATCAGGTCCTAGGGGAGCGCTTGGTTCGTGCGACTGCCGTCCGTTGTCATGGCGATGAGGTGTTTCGAGTGAGGTTTCGACTGGCCCTAGGGCTGGGTATCGGTGTTTGTTCTGTTGCTGCGGTGGGGCAAACCGTCACCCAAACGTTGGCCCTCGTCAGTCTGGCCGAGGAGTCTTCCAGGCGTTCTGCGAGTCAATCCGAGTTGGTGAGGCGCGCCGCAAGGCAAACCAGGGAACCGATCCGGCAAGAGCTCGCGAACGGCTCGATCATCGAGTGGGTGGGCTTCGATAGAGCGGGCTGGCCCTATTACGTCCAGACGACCAACCGCGTGGCCGCCATCAGCGTCGGCACGCTCCCGTGTTGGCCGGGACAGGTTTCGGGACTGAATCTGGATGGCACCGGCGTCCGGCTCGGCATTTGGGATGGTGGTGCGGTGATGACGACCCACCAAGAGTTTCAGGGCCGCGTGACCTTGGGGAACAGCGGCACCAGCGCCAGCCATGCCTCGCACGTGGCCGGCACCATGATTGCCGGGGGCGTGAACGCAGCCGCGATCGGGATGGCGCCGAAAGCCACCCTGCGCTCCTACAATTGGACGAACGACACGGGTGAAATGGCGTCGGAAGCCGCTGGCGGTTTGCTTCTTTCCAACCACTCCTACGGCCGCGTAACAGGCTGGAACTTCACCAACAACACATGGTACTGGTACGGCAACCCATCGGTCAGCGAGGTGGAAGACGTGGCCTTCGGGCTTTACGACGAGGCTGCCAGGCTCTGGGACACGGTGGCCTACAACGCTCCGTACTATCTGATCGTGAAGTCTGCGGGCAACGACCGGAACGACAAACCCACGAATCAGCCCACCCAGCATCTTGTACGTATCAACGGCACGTGGACCGAGAGCGCCACGGTGCGCGACCCCGATGGCGGCAGCGACGGTTACGACTCGATGAGCTCGTACTCACTCGCCAAGAACATCCTGAGCGTGGGGGCCATCAATGACATTCCGGAAGGATATTCGTCTCCGGGAAGTGTCGTGATGACTGCCTTCAGCGGTTGGGGTCCTGCCGACGATGGACGCATCAAGCCGGACCTCGTCGCCAATGGTACGGCGCTCAACTCCGTCAGCAACGCGTCCATCACGTCGTATGCCTCGTCGTCGGGCACCTCGATGGCGGCACCCAATGTCTCGGGTTCTCTCGCTCTGCTGGTCGAGCAGGCTCGGCGATCCCTGGGCCGAGACCTCTTGGCTGCGACCATGAAGGGATTGGCGCTCCACACGGCAGACGAGGCGGGCGATCATCCGGGGCCGGACTATCGCTTCGGCTGGGGCCTGTTGAACACACGCCGCGCGGCCGAAACCATCCGGCAACACGGAGCGATGCATCCCACGCTCTTCGAGCGCGTTCTGTCCAACGGCGCGAAGTTCGCGGTCCCAGTGGTCTCGGACGGCTCCGGGCCTCTCAAGGCCACGATCTGCTGGACCGATCCGACCGGTTCTCTACCGCCCTACACCCTCAACCCGCGCAACAAAGTCCTGGTCCACGATCTGGACCTGCGGCTGGTCGGCCCCGACGGAACACACCTTCCGTGGACCCTGAACGTCTTCAACCCCGCCGCGGCGGCCGTTCCCGGAGACAATTCGACCGACAACGTCGAGCAAGTGCTTCTGAACAACCCAACCGCAGGGGTCTACTGGGTCGAAGTGACGCACAAGGGCTCCCTCACGTTGCCGAACCAGGCGTTCTCGCTGGTGGTCACTGGACACCTTCCCAACCGCACGGTCTCGGGCCGCGTCGGATGGTCCGGATGGAGCGGCCCTTCGATCGCCGAGACCGAAGTCGCTTACTACGCCCCAGGTCAGGTTACGCCCTTCTGGAGCGGTCCCGTGTCGCTGAGCGCATCGGGCGAGTTCACGCTTTCCGCGCCTCCGATGGCGACGCGCTTCGCGCTGCACCGCCGACCGTGGTTGCGCTTCGCCGCCCAGGTGGATTCGCCCGAGGCTGTGTCGGGGCTGCTGTGGACCCTGGTCAACGGCGACGTGAACGGCGACAACTCGGTGAACGCGATGGACTTCCTGGCGCTGCGCGCCGCGTTCGGTTCGAGCACGGGCGATGCCGCTTGGAATCCCTACGCCGACTTGAACGGCGACGGCTCGGTCGGCATTGCGGACTTCCAGATTCTGCGGGCCAATTTCGGCCGCTCCGGCGACCTTTGAGGTTGCGACCCACCAAAGCCCTGGCTCCAATGGGGTGCAACGGAATCGCCTCCGGACCGGTAATCTCCATGCGATGGACTCCGATGCCCTCCATGCCACCGTCGTCGGCCAATACCAGCGCCACGTGAACCCAGCCCTCGCCAAGCTGATGGCCTTCGCCGGTTTCGGGGTCGAGGTCCAAGGCGAAGGCTGTTGGATCACCGACCACGATGGCCGGAAGTTCCTCGACTGCCTCGGCGGCTACGGCGTGTTCAGCCTCGGCCACCGCAACCCGACCGTCGTCGAAGCCGTCCGCGCCCAGCTCGACCGCATGCCCCTCTCGGGCAAGGCGTTCTTCAACGCCGCGCAGGGCGCCCTGGCCGAGAAACTCGCCTCCCTGGCTCCCGGCGACCTGGAGTTCACGTTCTTCTGCAACAGTGGGGCCGAAGCGTGCGAGGCCGCCCTCAAGTTCGCCAAAGGCTCGACGGGACGAGCCAAGATCGTCTCGACCGAGGGCGGCTACCACGGCAAGACGCTGGGGGCGCTCGCCGCAACGGGCCGCTCCAAGTACCGCAAGCCCTTCGAGCCCCTGATGCCCGGTGTCCAGTTCGTGCCGTATGGCGACGCGGACGCTCTGGCAGCTGCCGTGGACGGCGAAACCGCCTGCGTCATCGTCGAGCCGATCCAAGGCGAAGGGGGCATCCACGTCCCGCCGGACGGCTACCTCGCCTCGGCGCGCGAAGCATGCGACCGGGCGGGGGCGCTGCTCATCTTCGACGAGGTGCAGACGGGTCTCGGCCGAACGGGCACGATGTTCGCGTGCGAGCACGAAGGCGTCGCCCCGGACCTGATGACCCTGGCCAAGTGCCTGGGCGGCGGCGTCATGCCGATCGGTGCGCTCATGGGGACCCGAGCCGTTTGGGACAAGGTCTTCTCCGAGAACCCCATCGCCCACTCGTCCACGTTCGGCGGGAACGCGCTGGCCTGTGCGGCCGGGTTGGCCGCGCTTGAAGTCGTCGAGCGCGACGGCCTGTGTGCGAGAGCGCAAGTCATGGGTGGCAAGCTCGTGGCGGGCTTGCAGACCGTCCGAGCAGCCCAGCCCGAACTGATCGCCGAGGTGCGCGGCCGAGGACTCATGGTCGGCGTCGAGTTCGCCATGGACGAGGTGGGCGAACTCGTGGTCGCCCAGATGATGAAGCGGGGCGTCTGCGTCGCCTATACATTGAACAACCCGCGGGTCATCCGTTTCGAGCCGCCGTTGATCATCTCGGAGGCCGAGGTGGACTTGGCCGTTCGCGTGTTCGGCGAGGCTGTCGCAGAGACTGCAGAACTCATCGCCGAACTGGTTTGAGCACGCTTAACCCACCCTTAACCCCATCCGTTGCGCTTGCAGGCACGCATCGGATACCTTGGTTGTCGGCGTCGAACCGGGTCCGCAAAGTACAATGGGCCATCACCGGCGAGTCCGGTTCGAGGTTCAACACGTCGTGGCAACCGCTTACACCCCAGGCCTAACCGTCAGTCGAGATGTCGTCGTGCGCCGCGAGCGCCGCCTGCCCATCAAGGGCCAGGTGCTCGTGAACGAGGGCGATTTGGTTCGTCCCGATCAGGTCATCGCTGAAGCCCTCATCCCCGGCCCCTTGCAGACGATCAAGCTGGCCGAGCTTCTGGGCGTGGAGGCCCGCGAGGTGGGCACCTTCTTCCGCAAGCAGGTGGGAGACCCGATCGCGAAGGGTGAAGTCATCGCCGAAACCAAGGGCTTCTTCGGCATGTTCAAGAGCTCCGTGACCAGCGAGGCCACGGGAACCGTCGAGGCTGTTTCCGAACTCACGGGCCACATTCTGGTGCGCGAGCCCGCCATTCCGGTCCAGATCACAGCCTACATCGAGGGTCGGATCGACGAGGTGAAGCCAGGCGAGGGCGCGGTCGTCGAAACGCGCGGCGCCATGATCCAAGGCATCTTCGGCATCGGCGGCGAGCGGCACGGAGCGATCCGGGTCGCCGTCGGATCGAACTCGGAAACGCTGGACGCGGGCCACATCCAAGCTTCGGACCGCGACAAGATCCTCATCGGAGGAGCGGGCGTGACGTTGGCCGGGTTGCAGAAGGCGGCCGAGGTCGGTGCAGCCGGCATTGTCGCGGGCGGAATTCGCGATGCCGACCTCACCGCGTTCCTCGGCTACGACATCGGTGTCGCGATCACGGGCCAGGAAGAGGTGGGCGTCACGTTGGTCGTCACCGAGGGCTTCGGCTATCTCGACATGGCCCAGCGGACGTTCGAACTGTTCAAGTCGCTGGAAGGAACCCTCGGTTCGATCAACGGAGCCACCCAGATTCGCGCGGGCGTTATCCGCCCCGAAGTCATCGTGCCGCTCTCGCAGCACGTGGAAGGCGCTCAGGAAGCTGGCCAAGCCACGGCTTTGGAGGAGGGTACGCCTATTCGCGTGATCCGCGAACCCTATTTCGGTCGTTTGGGCAAAGTCGTTGGACTGCCGCCCGAACTCAAGGAAGTCGAGTCCGGCACCCTCGTTCGCGTGTTGGAAGCCGAACTCGAGAACGGCGAGCGCGCCACCGTGCCGCGAGCCAACGTCGAGATCATCGCCACATAAGCCGCCTATGACCCTCCTCATCGTTGACGACGAACCCGCCATTCTCGAGACCGTCGAACACCGATTCCGGAGGGAAGGTTACACCACCTTCACAGCCGATACCGCCGAGGAAGCGATGCGGCTCTTCCGTCGGGTCAAGCCCGACCTCATCTTGCTGGACATCATGTTGCCCCAACGATCCGGGTGGGATTTCTGCCGGACTGTTCGCAAGGACAGTTCGGTGCCGATCATCATGGTCACCGCCCGCGCGGACGAGGCCGACCGCATCAAGGGTTTGGAACTGGGCGCCGACGACTACGTGGTGAAGCCGTTCAATCTGGGTGAGCTCTCGGCTCGAGTCAAGGCGGTGCTGCGTCGTGCGACTGGTGAACCTGCCCACGAAGTGGTGGAGCGAGGCAATCTCCGCATCGACCCCAAGAGCCATAGCGTGACCCTTGACGGTGAGCAAATCGAGCTGTCGCCCAAGGAGTTTGCGCTCCTGTACTTTCTCGCGCGCAACCCGGACCACGTGTTCGCCCGAGACACGTTGCTGGATCGGGTTTGGGGCCGGGATGCCTTCGTGAGTTCTCGAACCGTGGACGTCCACATCCGTTGGCTTCGCAAGAGAATCGAGCCCGACCCTGACCATCCGGTTCGGATCCTTACCGTGCGTGGGATCGGCTACAAGTTCGTGGGCTGACGGCGAGCGGGCGCATCGCTGTTGTGGTCAACCTGATGCCGAGGAGAACCCAGAGCGCTTGGCTCGGTGTGCCACGGTCTGGCCGGGCCCGCCAACAGGGACCGCTTCCAACCGCGAGGGCAGAGGCTAGTACGGTTCGTCTATCTTGGCCACGCGCCGCGCGTGGCGCCCGCCATCGAACGGTTCGGTCAAGAACAAGTCGACGATGCGCAACGCCGTTGCGAGAGGCACGAGGCGCTCGCCGAGCGAGATCATGTTCGCGTCGTTGTGCCTGCGCGCAAGGGCGGCCGTCTCTTCCGACCAACAGACGGCGCAACGGATGCCCTTGACACGGTTCGCCACAATGGCTTCGCCATTACCAGAACCCCCGAACACGATGCCTCGGTCGGCTTCGCCGTTGGCGACCGCAAGCGCCGCGGGACGGATGTAGTCGGGGTAATCGCACGCATCGGCGGAGTCGGTTCCGCAGTCGAGAACGGTGTGTCCCAAAGAGCGCAGGTGGCCCTGCACGGCTTCCTTGTGCGCGTAGCCCGCGTGGTCCGATCCAAGAGCGACGATCATGGAGACCATTGTGGCATTGGCAGGGACTTTGGCCACGGCCGACGAATAGGCACCCATGCGCGGTTCGGCACGCGTTCGCGCCCTCCAACTCCTGCTGGCGATGCTGGCGCTTGCGGGTGGATTGTTCGCGTGGAACGCTTGGAAGACAGGGCGCGATCGTGCCATCGCCCTTGGGGAAGCCACTCCGGACCAGCGTGCGTTCTTTGTCAGCCTCGCCACGCGGCCCGATGCCGCGAACTTCTACAAGGGCTTGGAGCCCGGCGAACGGCGCAGGATGGCCGAGAACATGGGGCGTCACACCGACGCCCCGGAGATGGCGCGCCTCGCTGTGGTGTTGCTCTCCACACTCGACGAGGATGCCCGCGCGTCGCTGGCGGCCATGCTTGAAAAGATGGGGCCTGTCCAGACCAAGGCGGTCGCGGCTGAGCTCAAGGAGTCGGGAGGGTTCCAGCGCAATGCGGTGTTCGCGGCGTTGCGGGCGGCGGGCGCACCCGCCGTCCGCGAGGCCGCCGAGCAGCTCTCCGTGCCTCCGGCGCGCGCCAACGCGATCGCTTTTTTGGTCGAGAGGGGTGGGGCCGCCATCCCGGTCGTCATGCCGTACCTTGACCACGCGGATCGAGAGACACGCGGGGCCGCGGCGGACGTTCTGGGCAAGGTGCGTTCGGCGGAAGCGGTCGAGAAACTGACGGCCAAGTACGCGTCCGCTCCCGCGGACGAGCGGGTCGCCTATCTGACCGCGCTGAGTTCCATCGCCGACCCGCGTTCCGAAGCATTGCTGACCAAGACGTTGAGCGACCGGACAGCACCCTCTGAACTGCGCTCGTTGGCGGCGATCGGGCTTGGTCGCGTGGGTTCGTCGTCCGGAATCAGCCTGCTGTGGACGTTTGACGCCGAACCCGACCTCGACTTGCGCTTGTCTGCGATGAGCGGTTTGCAGGCGGCGGGCGATGCCTCGTTGGTGGGGAAAGGGCCAACCGCGTTTGTTCTCGAAGTCGCCAGTGGCATCGGTGGGCCAATCGCCGACGGGTTGATCGACAAGGCCCTGAGACTCGGCGAAGCCGGAACAGTCCTTGGCGCAGCGCGCGCCTCAAAGGGGCGGGGTCAAGCGGTGCCTTCGTTGAAGGCGGCTCTGAGTCGTTTCGACCCGGACCTGCATGGGGATGTGGCAGACGCAATCTGCGCTGCTCTGGCCTCGACCGATTCTGGTTTGGCCGAGTTGCGCGCCTTGGCTTCCTCGGACCACCGCGCCGCCGCCTTCGCGGTCCGCCGTCTGTCCTTGGTTGGGCTGGCGCCCAGCTAAGGTTGGACCGAGGAGCGCTTGATCGAAGTTGGTTTGTGTCGGCCCTGTGCTGAACTGCGAAACAAGAATCTGTGTACTACTCTGACAAGTGACCATGTTGCATATCGCACTGATATTGCTGGGGATCGGGTCCGCGCCGAAAGTCGACTGGCGCGAGCCCGGTTGCCGCTTGAGCGTGTTCGCCGACGCGTGCGAGGAGCGGCTCGGGGTCAAGGTCGTCGCCAGCCCCGAGGTCGCCGACCAGGTCGTGGTGTTCGCTGTGCGCGATACCGCCCCCGAAGACCTCCTCAAGCGGGTGGCCGAGGCTATCGGTGGGGAGTTGGAACGCGACAGGGAAGGCGCCTACCGGCTCTTCCGGTCGCCGAAGCTGGCCGAACAGCAGCGAAGGGACCACGAGGCGATGGTCGCTGCCGAGTTCTCCCGCCTTCGGGAAAGGCTGATGCGGGGGGCAGCGCTAGACCGGGAAGTGGACAGAGTGTTCCTGGATGCCTGGCGGGCCGACCGAGCGAAGATGGACGGGGCCGACGGCGAGACGCGCTACTTCCTCGATCGCCAGCACCAGATGCGCGACAGCGCACACCGATTTGGCGCACGGTTGCTGCAAGCGGTCGATCCTCGAGACGTCGGCCCCATCGGAGCCGAACGGTTTCGCGTGTTTCGCGTCGCCCCGACGTCCAGGCAGTTCAAACTCAACCTCGCCCCAACCCGCGAGTTGGCACAGCTCCGTGCCGAGCGGGCGTTCTTCTTGGCGAACGAGCCGCCACCCGAACACAGCCAAGCCTCCGAGGTTGCTTCTCCTCGTGCGGGACCCGAGGGCCCGCGCGTCCTGATGGGCCGGGAACCCGTGCCCGAAGACATCGAAGACGTCGTCCTGCTGGTGGGACGGTCGCGCTTCGACCTGTGGAGGTTTATCGCATATGGCGTGAGCAGCGACGGGCTCGTGGAGCTGTGGGATTGGAGCTCGACGGTGTTCGAGACCGCGGAAGGGTTCCAAGTGCCCGAACCGCCGCGCGAACTCCGAGTTTTGAACCAGAAGTTCTTGCCGGTTGCGGAGACGCGCGAGTTCTACCGGTGCCTGATGTTCACCCAGGGAGGAGGGCGCGCGCAGGCGTCCGAAGCGTTGCTCGCCAAGATCGCCGACCCCGTGGCTCACGAGCCCTACGCTTTCCTGGGCCCTTCGATCATGCAGGTGGCCGACGCCATGGGGGTCAACCTGGTCGCCCACATCAGCGATGGCGCCTACCGCAACGTTCGATTGGCGACCGAACCGGAGCGTTCGTTTGGCGATCTGTTCGGCGTGCTTGCTCGGCTGCACGAATCGAAGCGGGAAGACGGATGGCTGACCATCCAACCCCGCAGCCACCACTTGGCAAGGTTGCAGAGCGTGGACCGCGCCGCCCTGAAGCGCTATGCGGAGGTCGTCCTGCGGGACAAGGTCCCCAGCGTCCGCGAGCGAAGCCTCGTGTCGAACCGCATCGAGCACGACCCCGCGAGCAGCCCGGTGGCTTCGGTGACAGCCTTGTTGGGCTGGGTGAGCAACGACGGCGACCCGTATTCGATCGTCTGGTCTGGCCAGTCGGCATGGCGGGCGCTCGTCGGCTCGCTCAGCCACGACCAGTGGGCCGTGCTGGACGCTGGCCGTCCGCTCCAATTGGTCGCCTTGCAGGGCCGGGCCAAGGCAGCGCTCGAAGACGTGGTCTTTGGTTCGGTCCCGTTCTTCGACGATGCGGCGCTGGCTGGGGGCGACGTTCGTGCGGCCTTCGACCGGCCGATGCCGATACACTTCTATGGGCGGCTGGCCGAGATGCCCACCCAGACATGGGTCGCCGGCTTGCCGCCTTTCGGCGAACTGCGGCTGCAAGTGACCGACGAGCCGGCTCTCCTTTCTGTGACGGACGTTTCGACGGCGCCGATCGTGCGGACGAGGAGTTTGGAGCAGTTGGCCTTTGAAGCCGCTTGGGCCGAGCGGCGTCGCGAGTCGCCCCCGGATGCCACCTATGCCGTAGGCCTACGGCAGATGCTCAAGCTGACCGTGGGCGCCGGGAGAGCGCAGACGTCGTATTGGGCGCAGCAGTTCGCGGGCGAAGCGGCGCGGGCGCTTCCATTCGGCGAACTCCCCGAAACGCTCCGCGAATCCTACGCGCGGGCGCTGGAGCGGGCACGCCAGGAGGTCGCCGCCGCCCGAATCGCCGACGACAAGCCCCCGCCGCCTCCCGACTACTTGGCAAACTCCTCCAACGCCCTTCGGCGGGCGCGCAACTGAAGCCAGCGGGCCAGCGGCAGACCCAGCCAGAACAGAGCCGAGCGAGGCGATGCGGTGCTCTGGACCCGGATGCTCAGCCCGCCCTCGCGAAGACGCAACTCGGCCGACCATGCGCCGCGCGCGTGGTGCCGGTTCGTCGTCATATAGCCGATCTTGAACCTAGAGGGCTCGTCCTCGATCACAACGATCTCCGCCACCGACCAGACGATCGGCCAAGGGAGCAGGGGCAATACTCGGGCACGTTGAAGGACTCGGTCGCCGACGCGCAACGCGCGGTTCTCGGTTCGGAACCTTCCGAAGAACCGAACCGCGTCAGGCGGGTAGTAGTCGCCTCGCATTGCGGCGTCGCGAATGCGGCGGAAGCGTTCGCCCGAAGGGTCGCTGCCGAGGTCGGCTTCGATCGAATCGTCCCAGCAGACCCACGCCCGGCGTCCGCTCTGAACGGGGTTCCAGTTCGTCACCGCTTCATCCGCCCATTCGATCCGTTGTTCGAGCGTCACGACACGGCGAGTGTGTCACAATTTTCTGAAAGTTGTGAAAGTTGTGTTGCCCGGTGGTTCTGGAAGCGTGGGGACGGCGCTCTCGCGCTGGCTCTTGGCTCGCGGACACGAGGTGGTCGTGCTGAGCCGGCGACCGGTTCGGGGCGATGCATCCTGCATTCTATGGGATGGCGAAACGCTCGGCGATTGGCGAGCGACCTTCGAAGAAGCCGATGCCGTGATCAATCTGGCTGGCCGGACGGTGAATTGCCGTTACAACGCGGCGAACCTCAAGCAGATGATGGACAGCCGAGTGCGCTCTGCGGCGGTGGTGGGCGAGGCCATTGCGACGTGCGCGCACCCGCCCAAAGTCTGGCTTCAAGCCAGCACCGCAACCATCTATGCTCACCGATTCGATGCGGCCAACGACGAAGCCACGGGGATGCTGGGCGGGGATGAGCCTGATTCGCCGCCGACGTGGCGGGCCAGCATCGAGATCGCAAAAGCCTGGGAAGCAGCCGCTCTTGCACTTCAGACAGACGGGACGAGGTTGGTGCTGTTGCGGAGCGCGCTCACGCTCTCGCCGGACAAGGGAAGCGTGTTCGACGTCCTTTGTTCGCTCGCCTGCCGAGGACTGGGCGGCCGATTGGGCACTGGCCGGCAATACGTGTCTTGGGTTCACGAGGACGATTTCTGTCGTGCGGTCGAGTTCCTCATCCACGAACCGACCCTCGCCGGGCCGGTGAACATCTGTTCGCCCAATCCGCTGCCGCAAGCGGAGTTCGCGCGACATCTGAGAAAGGCGCTTGGGGTGCCGATCGGCTTGCCCGCTGGGGAGTGGATGGTCGAGATCGGCACGTGGCTCAAGCGAACGGAGAGCGAGTTGGTCCTGAAGAGCCGCCGAGTGGTCCCCGGCCGTTTGTTGGCTCACGGGTTCGAGTTCGACTTCCCAAACTGGGATCGAGCGGCCCCGGACTTGGTTCGTCGGTGGCGTCTGGCTAGACGTGGTTTGAGTTTGGCCTGAGGTTCGGACCTGTTCGGTTTTGCTCGGTTGGGCTCGGTGTTGCCCGCTTGGTACTGCCAACGACGCCGACGACAAGCCCCCGCCTCCGTGGCGAGGTTCGTGGTGAGCGGTCGTCTAGCGACAGCGAGTCCAGAGCAAACGCTACCGTGAGAATACATTGGTTGCGCTGCCGTGGGGTACAACGCCGAGTGCTAGACCTCGTATTCCCCGAGTTCCTCGCGCACCTTGCTGACCTTGAAACCCGTGATCTTGGATAGTCTCAAAACAGCTTCCGACAGGGTGCCCCCGTACTGCCTCAACCACTCGGGTGGATCTTCAACGCGAACATCAATCCATGCAGTATCAGCCCCCTCCTGTCCGCCGTGCTGACTGGCTATCTTGTGTTCGGTCTTCCATAATCGAAGGACGTCCTCCTTCGGGATGACCCAGCAATGGGCGTTGAAGGGGGAGATGCCCAGACAAATGGCCAAGTCGTACCGCTGGTCTCGCAGTTGCTGGAACTTGTATCCTCCGTTGGCCCACAAAGTGCTGATCTTGATCTCAACACGCATATTCTCAACGACCCGGTCCGCGTCTGAGTCTCCGGCCCGCGCCACGTTGAAACCGCGAGCGGCAAGCCACCCGGCCACCAGTTTCTCGCCGATGGCTCCGACTTGGCGAGATGGTTTCGTCTTGATCCAGGCAAAGGGACTGCCTTCCCACTCTTGATTCTCGCTCTGGTACTCCGCCTGCAAGGCTTGGCTGATACAGGCAAGAATTCTGACTTCCGGGTCATTGATCGTCATGCGAATAGTCTCTTTTGGACGGGCGCGTCATGCCGCACTTCAGGAGTCCAGTTTACCCATTCCACATCGGTTCTTTCGAAACGCTTCTCCATGACGCGCAGAGCTTCCACGTTGTTGTCCACGAGGACGCATCTGCGCCCCAACTCAAGGGCGGCCTCGCCGAACGAGCCACTTCCCGCAAAGAAATCGAGCAGCAAGTCGCCGGGGCTGGAATGCACCTTGACGATCCGATCCAGAACGCCTCTCGGCTTCTGAGTCGGGTAACCAGTCTTCTCTCGTCCGTTCGGGCTGACTATCGTATGCCACCATGTATCGGTGGGCGTCTTTCCGAGTGCCGCCTTCTCCGGCCCCACAAGGTCCGGCGCCATGTAAGGGATGCGGTCGCATTCCTCAAGATGGAATTGATAGTCGGCCGGGTTTTTGGCGTACCAGAGGATGTTGTCGTGCTTGGCTGGCCACTTGGTTTTCGACCGCGCGCCGTAGTCGTAAGCCCAGATGATCTCGTTCATGAAGGCATCCCGCCCGAAGATCGTGTCCAACAGAACCTTCGCGTAGTGAACTTCTCGGTAGTCGATATGGAAGAAAAGGCTGCCATTGCTCTTGAGCAAACGCCAAGCTTCCTGCAATCGTGGCTCAAGGAAGGAGAGGTAATCGTCGAAGATGTCGGCGTACTCCTTGGTGCCGAGTTTGACTGTCCGATAACGCTTCCCTTGGAACCCCGTTCGATCGCCATTCGGATCATGGACCGTAGTCAGCCTTGTCCGGCTTTGTACCTTGCCCGTGTTGAAAGGCGGATCGATGTAGATCAAGTCTATTGAGCCCGAGGGGAGGCTCTGCAAAACCGGCAGATTGTCGTCGAAGTAGATTGTCAGTTCAGCCATCTTTGTCTTACGTCCTGCTAATAACTAACGATTCTTAGTGCTAAGCGGAATTGGTGCCACCGGGTCCAGCGCTTCTCAAGGGTCGCGCCAGACAGCCCCAAACGAGGCGGCCGACTGCGCTGGCTCTCGATTGGTTCATTCTTTCATCACGACCAGTCACCACGCTTGCCTCTGGGCGCGACTCCGCTGAGGACGAGTACCGGTTGGCCGCCCGGTCCTGGCGAGCATCCGGAGGCCGAGAGCAATATCCCGAACTCAAAAGAAGTGAGTGAAGTCTGCACATGGCGCGATGACTAGTGTACTCTGGTCAGGCATCGATCCTTGCTGTTCCTCGCCACTTTCCGTCGTGGCACCCCGCCCGGACCGATCCGTGGCGCTTGGGAGTTCGCATGGGGCCTGACGTGGTCGGTCTCCGGGTAGCGACGACCGTGATCGACCTCGGCAACAGCGTGGTGGACCGGAGCACCTTGAGTGGTCGCCACCCGTCAACCACCTGCCGCCGCTGCTCGCTCGAACCGCCGAGAAGTCCCGGAACCTGCTGAACTTCGGCGACGTACATCCGTTATGCTCTCGCGAGTCTCTGGACGCTGCTGACGCATGGACACCCTCACCGCGCAACCTCCCCTTTCCGGCACGATCGATCTGTATCTGGTCAAGGCCGACCCGGCGGCGCTGAAACTGGCACCCGGCGACTTCGCCCTGAAGTACCAGGTGCTGCCCATGCGCATCGAAAGCGGCGTGCTGGTCGTCGCGATCGGCAGCGATGCGTCTCTCGAGGCCGTGGACAACCTGAGCATCCTCATCGGGATGCCGGTGCGCCACGTGTACGCGGACGCGCAGCTCATTCGCGAGCGGATCGAAGAGCACTTCATCGAGGAAATCCTCTCCGGCATTCCGGCGGAAGACTCCGCGATGGCCGAGTTCGACGACTCGACCGACTTGGCCGACCTGCAAAAGATGGCTGGCGAGACGGCCGTCGTCCAGATGGTGAACCTCATCTTTGCGACGGCGGTTCGCGATGGGGCGAGCGACATCCACATCGAACCCTACGAGCGCGAAGTCAAGGTCCGCTACCGCCGCGACGGCATGCTCCAAGAGATGATGCGCCCGCAGAAGCGCATGCACGCCGCCCTCGTCTCGCGCATCAAGATTCTCGGCGAGATGAACATCGCCGAGCGGCGATTGCCCCAGGACGGACGCATCAAGCTCACCGTCGCCGGGCGCCAGATCGACGTCCGCGTCTCCATCGTGCCCACCGTCTACGGCGAGCGCGTGGTCATGCGTATCCTCGACAAGACGACGGCGCTCATCGGCCTGGAAGAGTTGGGGATGCGGCCCGAAACGCTGCACACCTATCGGCGGCTCATCAGCCAGCCGTACGGCATCATTCTGGTGACAGGTCCGACGGGTTCGGGCAAGTCCACCACGCTGTACGCCTCGCTTCAGGAGATCTACTCTCCCACGACCAACATCCTGACCATCGAAGATCCCGTCGAGTACCAGGTGCCGGGCATCGGTCAGATTCAGGTGCGGTCGAACATCGGCCTCTCGTTCGCCAGCGGCCTGCGCAGCATCGTCCGTCAAGACCCCGACGTGGTCATGGTCGGCGAAATCCGCGACCGAGAAACCGCCGAAATCGCCATCCACGCGTCGCTGACGGGCCACTTGGTGTTCAGCACGCTCCACACGAACGATGCTCCGGGTGCGGTGACTCGGTTGGTGGACATGGGCGTCGAACCGTTCTTGGTGGCTTCGTCGCTCATCGGTGTGGTGGCTCAACGGCTGGTGCGCCAGGTGTGCCCCGATTGCGCCGAATGGGTGGAAGCCCACGACGACGAACTCATGGGCATCGGCATCAAGCGTTCCGAGGTGCCTCGGGGCTTCCGCCGCGGACGCGGATGCGAGAAATGCGGCGGCTCTGGCTACCGACGCCGATCGGGCTTGTACGAGTTGATGACCGTGGACGAAACGATCCGGCGTATGACGGTCGAGCACAAGTCCTCCAACGACTTGAAGGCGCACGCGATCGCCCAGCAAGGCATGATCACGTTGCTGGCCGATGGCCGCCACAAGGCGATTCAGGGATCCACGACGCCGGAAGAAGTCCTTCGCGTCTGCCAGAGGGAGGAACTCTGACGCCTTGACGAGTTTCGCCTACGTCGCCCTCGAGCCCAGCGGCAAGAAGCGGACCGGCTTCGTCGAAGCCGCGTCGAAGGATGCCGCATTGGCGCAGATCAGTGCTCAGGGCCACTTCGTCATCGAGATCAAGGAGAGCTCGCGAGCCGCGGTCAAGGAGCCGGGCAAGTCCGGGGGACGCGTCACCAAGTCCGACCTCGCGTTGTTCAGCCGACGTCTGGCCGATCTGGCTGGCGCGGGATTGCCCCTCGACCGCGTGTTGCAGGTGGTCTCCGAGCAGAGCGAAAGCGCGAAGTTGACCGCCGTCGCCGAGCAGGCGCTAGAGGACGTCCGTGGCGGTATGCCGGTTTCCGAGGCTCTTGCCAAGAACCCGAAACTGTTCCCGTCCATCTTCACCGAGACGCTCAAGGCGGGCGAAGCCAGCGGTCAGTTTTCCGAGGTGGCAGGGCGCTTGGCCGACTTTCAGGAGCGCGAGGTCGCCCGCAGAAGCCAAGTCGTTTCGGCGATGGTCTATCCCGCGATTCTCGCAACCACGGCCGTCCTTGTCGTCATCTTCCTGCTGGCGTTCGTTGTGCCGCAACTCAGCGGCGTGTTCGAGGACTTGGGCTCCGACCTGCCGATTTCGACGCAGATCCTGCTCGCATCCACGGGCTTTCTGACTGAGAACGGGCTGGTCGTGGTGGGCGCGATCGTCGGCTTGATCGTCGGTTATCGAGTCTGGGTGGCGACGCCGATGGGGGCCAAGATGCGCGACAAGGCGATCATGAAGGCCCCCTTGATGGGGCCGATCGTGACCAAAGCCGTCGTATCCCGCTATTCTCGCGTGCTTGGCACGCTGGTCTACGGAGGCGTTCCGATTCTGGAGTCGCTTCGACTGGCGGGTTTGGCGGCGGGCAACCGAGTGTTCATCGACAGCAGCACCGCCGTCGAGAGCGATGTGCGCGAGGGCCGCTCCATTCACGAGGCCATGCGCGATACAGGTGCCTTTCCGCCGGTGCTCACCCACATGGTCGCCATCGGCGAAGAGACGGGCGACTTGCCCAAAATGCTGGGCCGCGTCGCCGACAGTTTGGACTTCGAGGTGGACACGGGTCTGCGACGCCTGATGGCCCTCGTCGAGCCCGTCATCGTGCTTTCGATGGGCGTGTTCGTGGGATTTGTCGTCCTGTCGGTCCTTCTCCCCATTTTCCAAGCCCAAGAACTCGTCAAGTGATGTCTATGGAGAACAATCAATCGCCTAGAGCGTGTATGCCTGACATGAAAACTCGCAAGCGGGGTTTCACCCTCATCGAACTGCTGGTCGTCATCTTGATCTTGGCGATCCTCGCGGCCGCCGTCGTGCCCAGGATCATCGGTCGAACGGACGACGCCAAGCGCGCCAAGGCTTTGCAGGACATCACGCAGCTCGGCGCCGCGATGCAGCAGTTCCGATTGGATGTGGGCCGCTATCCGACGTCCGAGGAAGGGACGGAGGCGTTGCGAACGCAACCCTCCGATGCCGACGGCTGGCGCGGACCCTACGTAGAAAAGGCTATCCCGCTCGATCCGTGGGGTTTTCCGTATGTGTACGAATACCCCGGGGTGGACGACGACAGCTTCATCATCGAATCCTACGGTCAGGACGGAAACCCCGGCGGCGAAGGCAATGCTGCGGATATTTCGCCCTATACCGATGGCATGTGACCTTCGCCAATCGTAAGGACGTTCTGAACACCGACATGACCACTCGCCGCCGCCGCCAGAATGGCTTCACTCTCATCGAAATGATGGTGGTGACCGCCATTCTGGCACTGGTGGCGATGACGGTGTTCCCCAATCTCGCCCGCATCCAGGAGGCGCACCGAAAGCGAGAGTTCGTACGTTCGCTGACGTCCATCGCCCGCGAGGCCCGCGAACAGGCGATCCTGTCGGCATCGACCGTCGCGTTGCGGCTCGACGATTCAAGCCTGGTCGTCGAGTCCGCGGGTTCCGTCGATCAGGATGCCCGCACGCTGCGGACCAAGGCGATGCCCTCCGGTTTCAGCGCGCAACGCACCAACGTCGACGGTCTGGACTCGTCCTCGGCCGAATGGGAGCTCAAGTTCTACGCCGACGGGTCGTCCGATCGTGGCGGCATCGAGCTCGCCGACGACACCGGAGCGCTCTATTCGCTTGTCATCGACAACGATCGCGGACAAGCGCGTCTCGTCTCCGGCGAACTTCCCGTCCTGACCGAGGAAACCTGGCAAGCGGGAGAAATCGAACGTCGTGGCTAGGCGTCGCGGATTCACCCTCGTCGAAACCTTGGCTTCCGTTGCCGTGGTGGCCATTGGAGTCACGGCGGCGCTCGGTGCGCTGGGCTACATCGCCAAGGCAGACGCCAAGAGCAAGTTGCGCGAGGAAGGTCAGCGGTTGGCCATCCAGAAGATCGACGAACTCCTCGCCACAGGCGACTATCAGGTGACCCCCAACGGGGGCGACTTCAGCGAGTACGGCAAGAGCGATTGGTCGTGGTCGGCGGTCTTGGAGCCCTCGGGAACCGAGTATGTGGACCGGCTGGGCGTTACGGTCACCCACGAGGGTCCGGGTCAGTACTCCAAGGAGATCAACCGCCTCGTGTTCCGGGGCGATCAGCTGGTCCCGTCGGGAGGTGCCCAGTGAAGCGAGGCTTTACCGTGCTCGAGCTGCTGGTGGTCAGCGCGATGCTCGTCCTGCTGACCATTGCGCTCACGGGTTCGCTCACGATGAGTCTGAGGTACGCGGACCGGCTCGAAGCGGCCCGAATCGCCGAGACCGACGGCTTCAGCTTTGAGGAGCGGATGCGAGCCTTGTTGCAGACCGCCTACCTCAGCCCGACGCCCGACGATCCGACCACGTTCTTTGTCGGTGGATCTGCACTGGAAAACGTCGGGGACGCCAGCAGCATCGTGTTCACCGGAGTTGGCGCGCGGTTGCCGGCCAACTACCTGGACACGGATGCCACGTTCGAGGAACTGAACGAGCTCTTTGGACCTCAAGGCGGCGTCCGCGAGACCCAGATTGGGACCACTCCGATCGGAGCGACCACGTTGGAGGGCGCATTCTTGCGCGAGCAGTCCCCGCCGGACGGCGACCCCACGCAGGGCGGCACCGAAAAGCTGCTGGACTCGACGATCGCGTCGTTGCGCTTCGAATTCTTCGACGGCGCCAATTGGACCAGCGAGTGGGATACGAGAACCATTACCGGTCGGTTCCTCCCGTTTTACATTCGGGTCACCTACACGCGTACGGGTGACGATCGAGGCGAACGCACGTTCCTGGTGCGCCTGCCCTACAGCGAAGTCGCCTATTTGGACTATCTGGCCGCCACAGGAGGGCAGCAGTGAATCGGCGACTCCGACGCGGTGCTTCGTTCGTCATGGCGCTCGGATTCCTGACCGTCATGATCACAGCGGTGGTCGGCGCGGTCGCTTCCGCACGCACCTTTGCCATCGCTCGCATCAACCGTGTCGAAGCGCGCGATGCCCGGCTTGCGGCCGAGTCCGGGATCGAGTATGCGATGGGCATTCTGGCGTCCACACAAGCGGGTGACCCCGCGGTCAGTCCCGTGACGTCGCTTCTCGACGCTTGGGCGACCACCGGTCAGCAGGGCGAAGACGAGTTCGTCATCGGCACCCAGAGGTTCCGCCTCGAAATCCGGGACGCTTCTTCGTTCATCAACATCAATTCGGCCACCGAAGACCAGCTGCGTCGCCTGCCGATGACCAACGAGCAGATCGACTCGTTGCTCGACTGGCGCGAACCGGAACTTACGCCCAGGCCCGAGGGGGGCAAAGACGAGTTCTACAACAATCTGGCGAAGCCGTACAACACGCGGCTGGCCAGGTTCGAAACGGTAGAGGAGTTGCTCTCGGTCAAGGGCTTCAGTCCGCAAGCGTTGTTCTTCCCACAGGAGGACATTTCGCTCGGGACGCCCCTCGTCTCGGGCAATTCCGCCCAGCAACCCTCCCTGATCGACTTGTTCATTACGGATTCGAGCGCCCCCAACACGACAGCCACCGGCGAAACAAAGTACAACGCCCAGAACGTGAACGTGGGCCAGATGGTTGGCCGCGGCATCCCGCCGCCCATCGCGCAACGTGTGATCGATGCGCGCAACGTTCTGGGAACGGTGACCTCGTTGGGTCGCCTTTGCCAGATCGCGGGCTTTCAGCCCGCGGACGCCATCGGCGTGGTCGACAACCTCAGCAACTCTGGGGCCTCGGTCTTGCTCGGGCGCATCAATTTGAACACAGCCACGGAGGCCGTGCTGAACAGCGTTCCGGGCATGACGCCGGACCTCACGTCCGCGATTCTTTCCCGACAGCAGTCGGGTGGCTTCACCAGCCTGGGCGAATTGCTGACCCTTCCGGGCTTCACGACCGAGTCGTTCGAAACCGTGGACTACTTCGCGACGAGCTCGCAGTTGTTTCTTGTGCGAACAATCGGGCGATCTGGACGTTCTACGGTAGCGCTGGAGGCCATTGTCGCGTTCCGCGACGGGCGTCCGGTAGTCACCAAGATGAAGGAACCGTCTTACACCGATGTCGCCCAGCGGTGGGCATGGAGCCCTGAACCGAGTGCGACCATTCCCCTCTACGAGGTGTCGAATTGAGCCAGCGCAAGGGCGGCCCGATGACCGTAGTGGAATGGTCTCCCAACGGTGTGAGGGTCTGCGACCCCGCAACGGGCAAGACCGATTCGTTTGCGGGAGTTTCCGAAGCGGCCTCGGCGATCTCGGGCAAACGGGTGGTCCTAGCGCTGTCGCGCCGCTCTTGCTTCGTCAAGGCGATTCGGGTGCCCAATGTGCCCAAAGCCGAGGCTCTGCTGGCCCTCCGGTACCAAATCGGTCAACACCTGCCTCTCGATCCGGGCGAGGCAAGCTTCGATTTGGTGATGTCGGGCGATGCCACCGGCGATGGTCGCTTGGCGGTGCTGTATGCCGTCCGAACGGAGACCCTCAAGGAGGCCAAACGGCAGATCGAGGAAGTCGGTGCCAAAGTGGCCGCGGTCACTGCGGCTTGCATTGGGTCGGCCTGTCTCCAAAGGGAAGTGGGTTCGGACACGTACGAGGTGGTGGAAGAGACTCCCGAAGGGCTCGCCATCGATGTGTGCGTGGGCGGGGTCGTCCACTACACGCGGCTCGTGCCTCTGGGACCAGAGTTGGACTTGCACGACGAGGTGCACCGAACGTGTGGCATTCTGGGACGCAAACCAGCCGGTTCGGTGGGCGCCGGAGGATTCGATGCGTCGGGCTTGGCTCGATCGATTCCCATCTCCGGATTGAAAGCGCTGGCGGAGCGCCATCCCGATACCGTCGACATTCAGATTCCCGAAGAGGTCGAGGCGCGCGCCCGCAAGGCTGTTTCGACCAAAGCCAGAACTGCGGTCTTGCTGTGGGTGGCGGCCGCCGCGGCAGGATTCCTGGTCTACAGCGATTACGAGATGGCGAGCGCCGAGCGGGCCACGCTCACCGCACGGGCAGCACGCCAAACGCGAGACGACTCGGCGAAGAACAAGGCGCTGACCTCCGACCTTGCGGCCCTGAAGAAGAAGAGCGCCATCTTGGATCAGGCGTTCGACCCCGCGCAGCCGTTCTCCGACGTGCTGATCGTCGTCTCCGAAGCTGCTCCCGCGGGGCTTTGGCTGACGGGTGCGAACATGGAGCGGGGAAAGCCTCTGACCTTCCGCGGGACGGCGGTTTCGGATCAGGCCGTGAAGGCGTTTTTGGATGGGCTGGCTGTTTCGGATCGCCTACGCGAGGTGAAGCTTTTGTTTGCCAACAACGCCACCATCGAGGAGACGCCCGTGGTCAACTTCTCGGTGCAGGCAACGCTCGTCGGCAACCTGCCGATGGTCGAAAAGGAAAAGAAGAAAGGCGCGGCCACAGCCCGGGTGGCGAAGAACTGACGATGAAGATTTCAGCGGACAATCCGGAGAAGATGTGGACGGTCATGGTGTGGGTTGGCCTGGCGCTGTTCAGCGTCGCCATCTACTTCGTGGTCTTTCCCATCAAGACCGAACCGGTCAACTTGGGCAAGTTCACCGAGGAGGCAGCCAAGCTCAAGGCGGAAAACGCAGACTTGGAGAAGCAGATCTTGTCGGAGAAGGAGCGGTTCGCCTCGGCCGTCTGGACCGGCAAACTCGACGAGCTCGGCCCGTCCGCGCTTGGTCATATCAGCGCGTTGGCCAAGGAGTCGGGTGTCGTGGTCACGGCCTTCCGGCCTCAGCGGCTGGTCGAGGACACCGCGGTGGCTCAGTATCCGTTGCTGATCACGTGCGAGGGGCGCTATCCCGCAATGATCGGATTCGTTCGACGCCTCGAGAACGCTCAGGGCAAGCTCGCGGTCAATCTGGTTCAGCTGTCGGCGGCCGATGGGGCCACCGATCAGGTGACCGGCTCGATCGGCGTGGTCGCTTTCTACGAAGTGGCCGAGACTCAAGCCCGTACGGCATCGACCGCCAAGAAGGCGGATGGAGG
>JBDHZD010000037.1:0-33009 GCA_039811705.1 Fimbriimonadaceae bacterium
GCCGAGGCGGCGGAACTCGCCTTGTGCGAACCGGAGCCCCGCCTGACGCCCCTCATACGCAAGGGCGCGGACTTCTTGGCTTCCTATCTCGACGAACGAGGCCTTCCCTTGCCCAGCTACGACCTATGGGAGGAACGCTGGGCCGTTCATGCCTACACAACCAGCGAGACGATACGCGCGCTGAGCTTGGCCTCGGAACTCTTCACCGGAAGCGATCCCGAGTCATCCAGCCGCTGGTCGGGCGCGGCCATGGCCATGCGCGCGGCCTTTCGGAAGCACCTGATCGATCCCGCAACAGGTCGCCCCTACCGTTCGCTCGACGAGCATGGAACGCCGGATCCGACGCCGGACGCATCGTTGCTCCTGGTCTCGCGGGACCTCTTGGCTTGCACGTTGGTCGAACTTGTCTCGTGGCTGCGCGGGTCGCTTTGGGTCGAATCGGTGGGCGGATTGGCACGCTACCCGGGTGACTACTACTTTCGCCGCACCGATGCCGCTCCGGGCAACCCATGGATCATTTGCACCTTGTGGCTGGCGCAAGCCTATGCCGAAGTCGGCGCCTGGGACGAGGTGGACCGGCTCCTGGAATGGACCGTGCGCGTCGCAGGCCCGACGATGGTCTTGCCCGAGCAAATCCACGCCGAGACGAGCGAGCCCCTGAGCGTGTCGCCGCTGGTGTGGTCTCATGCGGAGTATCTGGAGACGTGGGGGCGGTATGCAAGTTGGCCTAGGTCGAAGGACGCACTCAGCGGCACCTGATACCCTACAGGGTATTATGGATCCATGACGCACGAGGAACGTGGAGCCATCGACCGGCGGCTCGCGCGCATCGAGGGCCAGATCCGCGGTATCCGCCGCATGATCGCCGACGGCGCCTACTGTTGCGACGCGCTCAACCAGATCGCGGCGGCCTCCGCCGCGCTGAACCAAGTGAGCGTGCAAGTCGCTTCCAGCCACATCCGCCACTGCATCGTCGCCCACAACGCGTCGGAATCGCATCCCGAAGCCGTAGAGATGACGCGCGAAGCCCTGGTCGATGAACTCGACGAAGTCCTTCGACGCCTCATGCGTTGAACCATACCCCATAGGAGTATCAATTCATGCCAACCACTATCTTCAGCATCACCGGAATGTCTTGCCAGAACTGCGTGCGTCACGTCCGCGAAGCCATCGCGGCGCTCCCAGGCGTGTTGAGCGTCGATGTGGATCTCGCGGCCGGCACGGCTCGAGTCGAACACACCGAGCTCGACGAAGCCGCCCTGATCGCCGCTTTGGACGACGAAGGCTACGGGGCGACGCGCCAATCGTGACCGAGACCCCGACCGTCGAAACCGTGCTCGACGTCGAAGGCATGACGTGTGCCTCGTGCGTTCGACGGGTCGAGCGTGCGTTGCTCAAGACCGAAGGGGTCGAGTCGGCGCATGTCAACTACGCGACGCACCAGGCGACTGTCGTTCACAGTACCCATGCCGCACCCGAGGCGTTGGCCATGGCCATTGAGAAAGCGGGCTATGCCGCGGCTCCCGCCGAACACGGCTCGGACGATGTCGGAGAACACGCCGAACACCTCAAAGCAGAATCCCAGAAGCAGTTGGCGACCATCAAGGCCAATCTGTTGTTGGCGGGCGCCCTGACCGTGCCTGTGACGACGGTCTCGATGCTGTGGCACCCCCGCCCCGAGTGGGTGAACTGGGCGCTGTTCGCGCTCTCAACGCCGGTGATCTTCGGAGCGGGACGCGGCTTTTTCGTCGTGGCAGCCAAAGCCATTCGGCACGGCAACACGACGATGGACACGCTGATCGCCATGGGGAGCGGCGCAGCGTGGGCGTACTCCACCTATGCGCTGTTCGCCTACCGCGGCCATGGCGACCACCAGAGCCATCACATCTACTTCGAGACGGGAGCCGTCATTGTCACGCTCATTCTGCTCGGTCGCTATCTGGAGGCCAAAGCCAAGTCTCGGATGTCGGACTCGATCCGCGCCCTGATGCGGCTGGCGCCACACGAAGCGACCGTCATTGGGCTCGACGGCGATACCCATCCCCTGCCCGTTCGCATGCTCAAACGGGGCATGCTCCTGCGGGTGCGGCCTGGTGAGACCATCCCCACCGACGGTGTGGTGGTGGAAGGCGAATCGTTCGTCGACGAGGCGATGGTCACGGGCGAACCGATGCCGGTCTCCAAAACGATCGGCGATCCTGTGACAGGCGGCACGCTGAACGAGCAAGGCTCCTTCGTGTTCCGGGCCGAACGTGTGGGCGCGGAAACGACTTTGGCGACCATCGCCAGAATGGTGCAACGGGCACAAGGCTCCAAAGCGCCAATGCAGGGTCTGGCCGACAAGGTTTCGGGGGTGTTTGTCCCCATCGTGATCGCCATCGCGGCGGCCACCGCTCTGATCTACGGCCTCGGAGGACGCGGCTGGGATGCGGGGTTGATGGCCGGGGTTGCCGTCCTCGTCATCGCGTGCCCCTGTGCGTTGGGACTCGCCACACCAACGGCCTTGATGGTTGGAACGGGGCGCGGGGCCGAACTGGGCATCCTGATCAAGGATGGCGCCGCCCTCGAGCACGCCGCCCGCATCAAGACGGTTCTGCTCGACAAGACGGGCACGCTCACCGACGGCCAGCCACGGCTCCAGGCCATCCGTGTGATGGGCGACTGGACCGAGGACGAAGCCCTCGCGGCTGCTGCAGCCGTCGGCCGCCTGAGCGAACACCCGGTTGCCAAGGCTATTGTCGATGAGGCCGACAGGCGAGGGATCGACGCGCTGGAAGCACGCGAGTTTGCCAGCGAACGGGGACAAGGTGTTTCAGCACGCGTGGGCGACGCGACCGTTCGCCTCGGCCGCATCGAGTGGGCCCTGCAGAACCAACCCGACGCCGAGGCGCATCAAGCCGCAGAACAACTCGGGGCGGCCAGCATCTCGTTGCTTGCAGCGGGCGATCGACGTGCGCTGTTCGCCGTATCCGATGCCGTTTCGCCGACGAGCAGAGACGCCATTCGGGAACTGTCACACCTTGGAATCGAAGCTGTGATGGTCACCGGCGACCGCAGGGCGCCCGCCACGGCTGTCGCCACTCAGGTGGGGATCCGCGACGTCGAGGCCGAAGTTCGCCCGGAGGGCAAGGCCGCCATCGTGGAGCGCTATCAAGGCAATGGCGCGGTCGCGATGGTTGGCGACGGGGTCAACGATGCCCCGGCGCTGGCTCAAGCCGATCTCGGCATCGCGATGGGATCGGGCACCGACGCCGCGATGGAGACAGCGGGCGTGACCCTGCTTCGCTCGGACCTGCGAGGGGTCCCGCTTGCGATTCGTCTAGCGAAAGCCACGTTGACCACGATCCGCTGGAACCTGTTCTGGGCGTTCGTCTACAACGTGGTGATGATCCCCCTTGCGGCGACCGGGCGACTGGATCCAATGCTCGCTGCGGGCGCCATGGCGATGTCCAGCGTCTCGGTGGTGGCGAACTCTTTGCGGTTGCGCGGGTTTGGGAGGAACCACCTAGGCCGAAGGGCACAACATGACTCCATCCATGCAAATCACTTGATACAATAACACTCAAGAGAGAACCATGCGATTCGACAAGCTCACCGTCAAAACACAACAGATTCTTCAAGACGCGCAGTTGCTCGCTGCGGAGTACAAACACAGCAGCATCGACACGCCCCACGTGCTGTTGGCCGCGATCCGGCAACAGGACGGCCTGACGGCACCCGTTCTGGAGAAAGTTGGCGCCGACCCCGACCGCATCGCCGCCGAGTTGCACCGACTTCTCGAGGGCCGTGCCAAGGTGTCCGGCGGAACGCATGGGGATTCTATGACAAGTGGACTCTCCCGCGTTTGGAACGAGGCGTTTTCCATCGCCAAACGCATGGACGATGAATACGTCGCTGCCGAGCACGTGTTGCTGGCCATGGTGGACGAGCCCGAGGAAACGGGCCGCATCCTTCGCTCCAGCGGCATCGACGGCGCGGCGTTGGAACAGGCCATCGAGGACATCCGTGGCGGCCGCAAGGTCACCGACCCCAACGCCGAGGACCGCTACCAAGCTCTGGACAAGTACGGCATCGACTTCACCGCCAAAGCGCGCGAGGGCAAGCTCGACCCCGTCATCGGCCGCGACGACGAAATCCGGCGTGTGATGCAGGTCCTCAGCCGGCGCACCAAGAACAACCCCGTTCTCATTGGCGAACCAGGCGTTGGCAAGACCGCCGTCGTCGAAGGGCTTGCCCAGCGCATCGTCAAAGGCGACGTTCCCGAGAGCCTGAAAAACAAGAGCCTCATCGCGCTCGACCTTGGAGCCCTCATCGCAGGCGCCAAATACCGCGGCGAGTTCGAAGACCGCCTCAAAGCGGTTCTCGAAGACATCAAGAAGGCCGAGGGCCGCATCATCCTGTTCATCGACGAGCTGCACACGTTGGTCGGCGCCGGAAAGGCCGAGGGCAGCATGGATGCCGCAAACATGCTCAAGCCCATGCTTGCCCGGGGCGAACTGCGGTGCGTCGGCGCGACCACGCTTGACGAGTACCGCAAGCACGTCGAGAAGGACAAAGCGTTGGAGCGCCGGTTCCAGACCGTTCTCGTCGACGAGCCCACGGTCGATGAGACCATCTCGATCTTGCGCGGTCTCAAGGAACGCTACGAGATCCACCACGCCGTCCGCATTTTGGACGGAGCCATCATCGCGGCCGCCACCCTGAGCAACCGCTACATCACGGACCGATTCCTTCCCGACAAGGCGATCGACCTCATCGACGAAGCGGCATCGCGGCTCAAGATCGAGATGGACAGCGTCCCGCAGGAGATCGACGACTTGGAGCGGCAAATCAATCAGCTCCAAATCGACCGGGCGGCCTTGCTCAAGGAGACCGACGAGGCGTCCAAGAAGCGGTTGGAAGATGCCGAGCGCAAGCTTGCCGACCTCGGGTCGGAAGTCCAGCGTCTGCGAGCCATCTGGCAGACCGAGAAGGAAAAGATCGAGTCGATGCGAGAGCTCAAGCAACAAATCGAGAATCTTCAGGTGCAACTGCAGCAAGCTCAGCGAGACGCCGACTGGGGCCGAGCGGCCGAAATCCAGCACGGCATGCTTCCCAAGCTCAATGCCCAGATGCAGCAGGAAACCGAAGAGCTCGAGCGCGTTCAAGGCGGCGCGCGCATGCTCAAAGAAGAAGTCGACGCTGACGATATCGCCGAAGTGGTTTCCAAGTGGACCGGCATCCCTGTGAGCAAGCTCATGCAAGGCGAACTCGAGAAGCTGATCAAACTCGAAGACCATCTCGAGAAGCGGGTGGTCGGCCAGCGCGAGGCGCTGACCATTCTCTCGGACGCTGTCCGCCGAGCCCGAAGCGGCATCAGCGATCCCAACCGCCCCATCGGCTCGTTTCTGTTCCTCGGCCCCACGGGCGTCGGCAAGACCGAGACGGCCAAGGCGCTCGCCGAGTTCCTCTTCGATGACGAACGGGCGATGATCCGCATCGACATGTCGGAGTACCAAGAGAAGCATTCGGTGGCCCGATTGATCGGCGCTCCCCCCGGCTATGTCGGCTATGACGAGGGCGGCCAACTGACCGAGGCCGTCCGCCGACGCCCCTACAGCGTCGTCCTGATGGACGAGGTCGAGAAGGCGCACCCGGAGGTGTTCAACGTCCTGCTGCAGGTGCTCGACGACGGACGCCTCACCGACGGACAAGGCCGGACTGTGGACTTCCGCAACGCTGTGGTCATCCTGACCAGCAACCTCGGCTCGCAGTTCTACGCGGACAACCCGCTGATGGACCCCGTCGAGTTCGAGAAGGTGAAGAAGCAGGTCATGGACACGGTGCGCGGGTTCTTTAGGCCCGAGTTCATCAACCGTCTGGACGACATCATCGTGTTCCGAGCGCTGGGCGTCGCCGAGATCAAGCGGATTGTCGAAATCCAGATCGCCCATGTGGCGAACCGGCTCAAAGACCGACGGATCGAACTCGACTTGACCGAGGAGGCGCTCAGTCGATTGGCCAGCGAAGGGTTCGATCCCGTATATGGTGCACGACCTCTCAAGCGGGCCATTCAGAGGGACCTCCTCAATCCGCTGGCGCAACAGTTGCTGGCAGGCACGATTCGCGACGGCCAGCGTGTCACCGTGGACGTTCAGCACGGCGAGTTCGTCTTCGCGGGATCAGAACCGGCTGTCGCCTAACGCGAGCAGGAACCGCGGCGCGGCGGGTCGCAGTATGAGAGGACAACCATGGTTGGCCTCCTGCTGCTCTCCGCCGCGCTCGCATCGATGCCTCAGCCAATGCCGGACCTCAAAGGCACATTGGTCGTCGTGAACCAACGCAGCGACACGGCTACGCTCGTAGACCTCGCCACCTTGGAGGCGTACAAACACGTGCCCGTAGGCGGTGGCCCCCATGAGGCCGCGGTCTCGCCCGACGGCAAGACGGCCGTCGTGACCAATTACTTCAAACAAGGCGTCGGGCCAAGCAACTCGCTCACCGTGATCGAACTGCCCAGCGGCAGCGTTCGCAGGACGATCTCGCTCGGCGAGTACCGCCAACCGCACGACATCCGATGGGTAGACGGGCGCAAGGTGGTGCTGACGGTTGAGGCCAATCAAGCCCTGCTGCTGGTGGACGTCGAGTCGGGCAACGTGGAGCGCAAGTTTGAAACCGGCGTCGCGGGCTCGCACATGCTGAGTCTGTCCGCCGACCGCACGCGGCTCTATTGCTCGAACATGGGGCCGGGCACGGTCACCGCTTTCGACTTTCAGACGGGCGCGAAGCTCAAAGAAGTCCGGTGCGGCCAACAGACCGAGGGCGTCGGCGTCACGCTCGACGGCAAGTGGGTTTGGGCGGGCAACCGCGCCGAGGACACGATCACCATCATCGACGCAGACAAACTGGAGGTGGCCAAGACCGTCAAGTCGGTAGGCTTCCCTTATCGCGTCCAGTTCACTCCTAATGGCAAGAGCGCTTTGATCCCGCATGCCACGTCTGGCGAGTTGGTCGTGTTCGACGTGGCCCGGCAAGAGGAAACGAAGCGGATCAAGCTGGGCGGCACGGGCGTGAAGGTGGGCGTCGAGTCCGGCTCACCCGCCGGAGTCATCGCCCACCCGGACAACCGCCACGCATTCGTGACCGTGCGCAACGACAACTCGGTTGTCGTTCTGGACCTTGAGACCGGGGCGACGTTGGCCCGGGTTCCGGTCCAGACCAGCCCGGACGGCGTGTCGTATTCACCGGTCGCCCGGTGAAACGGTGACGCGACTGCAAGGTCTTTCGGTTATGCTGAACATCGTGAACCCGCTGCTCCTACTCGCTGTGATGAGCCCCTTGTCGCTTGCCCAACCTGCAGGTCCTGAATCCACGGTCAACGCTCTTTACGAAGTCATCTCGGGTCCCGCCGGGCAGAAGCGCGATTGGGATAGGTTCCGGAGCCTGTTCGTCGAAGACGCCAAGATGCGGGTGGTTGTCAAGCGGCAAGGTGGACCGCACGAATTGCGGACAATGACGCTCGAAGACTATGTCAACCGGAGCGGCCCGATTCTGGAGCAGCGCGGGTTTTTCGAGAAGCAGATCGCCTCAAGAGTCGAGCGGTACGACGGGCTCGTCCATATCTTCTCGACCTACGAGGCGAGAAGCAAGTCCGACGACGAAAAGCCGATGGATCGAGGCATCAATTCGATCCAGTTGGTGCAGGTCGGAGAGACCTGGAAGATCGTGTCCATCGTCTGGCAAGCCGAATCGTCGGGCGTGCCGGTTCCGAGCGCCTACTTGCCCTCAGGCGGCCGCTGACCCCGGGCGGCGGACCCGCTTGATGGGGCAAAATGGACGGGCCGATGTCTGTGTTGCCCCTCCTTCTTGCCGCCAGCCTCTCGCTTGGCTCGGCCCAACCCTCTGGCCGCCCGACCGAGAACTGGGTCTTCCGATCGGTCCTGGATCAGCGGCCCCGCATGGTGACCGCTCTGCTCCATCCCGACCTGTCGGTGGCTTACGACGCCACCTACGGGTCGCTCTACAAGGCATGGAAGGGTGGCGTCGAACTCGCCGGTGCGGTCTACACGACCGAGCACGGTCCCCAACCCACGGCAAAGGGTCCGGCTTACTGGGAACCGCCGACCGACCGACCCGTTTGGACCGTCCGACGTGGCTCGGCGCCTTTGAACACCAAGGTGGTTTACCGGGGCTACCGCTGGGACCGCAACAAGACCCGCGGCTTCACGCTCTTGATCGACCTGGTGCGCAGCGACAACACCAAGGTCACCATCGAGGAGACTCCGGAAGTCGTCAGCGACGCTGACGGGCGCGTCGGGCTCGAGCGGTCGTTCAAAGTCGCGGGCCTCGGTCGCGATCGGCTGGTCCTCGAGAGCGGTGCGCCACACAAGTCCGCACGGAGGATTCTCAGCGGCAATCTCACCGTCACAGACCGCCACTTCGTGTTCGATGGCGACGGCGAAGCGCGTTGGGTCGAGTTCTTCGAGTCGCCGACCGAGCCCGGACTGGACCACGGCGACGAACATGCGATGGTTCAGACACCGCGCCGCGAACAGGGGCTCGGCATGCGGATCTATGCCGTCGAAAAGCAAATGTCGGTCTTGCCCATGCTGGTCCCCGGCCAGACCGCGAATGTCAACCGCTTGATCACCGGCATCGACTTTTACAACGCCAACTTCGGCTACTCGGGAAGTCCATTCCTCGTTCACATCACGGGCTTTCTGAAGATCGAGCGGGCAGGCACGTATACGTTCCGGCTCACGTCGGACGACGGCTCGGTGCTCTGGATCACGGACACGAAGGTGGTGGACCACGACGGTTTGCACTCGGCCACGCCCAAGGAGGGCTCGATCGACCTCGCTCCCGGCGAGCTCGAGTTGCGTCTCGAGCACTTCGATTCGGGCGGCGATGCCGTCTTGAAGCTCGAATGGCGCAAGCCGGGCGACACCGATTTCTCCGTGATCCCCGCCAGTGCGTTCTCAACCACGGCGGGCGAGGTGCGCGTCACCGCACCCGGCATGAAGAACGTGCTCGACCCGTTCGCTTTCAACGCGCCTGGCGACAAAAGACCGCTCGAGGGCGTGCATCCTTCCTTTGACCTGTCGCCTGTGCGTCCCCAGGGCTTCGAACCCCGTGTCGGGGGCATCGACTTTCTTCCGGACGGCCGCATGGTGGTGTGCACATGGGACCCCGTGGGCGGCGTGTACATCCTCGACGGTTTCCAAAAGGGTGCGCCCGCGACGGTCAAGACCATCGCGACGGGTCTTGCCGAACCACTGGGTGTCAAAGTGGTGAACGGCGCGATCTATGTCCTCCAGAAGCAAGAGCTCACGCGGCTAGACGACACGAACGGCGATGGCATGATCGACGCCTACACGGCGATTGCGAACGGATGGGGCGTCACCAGCAACTTCCACGAGTTCGCGTTCGGCCTCTTGTACAAAGACGGATTCTTCTATGCGACCCTAGCCACCGCGATCGATCCTGGAGGACGCAGCACGCGCCCACAGAACCCCGATAGAGGCAAGGTGGTCAAGATCTCCGCGAAGGACGGCTCCTACCAATTGGTGGCCAGCGGCCTCCGCACCCCGAACGGCGTTGGGTTCGGCCCGAACGGCGGCATCTACATCACAGACAACCAGGGAGACTGGCTGCCCTCGTCCAAAGTCTTGCTCCTTCAAGAGGGCGCGTTCTACGGGAACCGCTCGGTCGAGCCTGAAGCGGTGGCCAAGCTCAAAGAGACGCCTCCCATCGTTTGGTTGCCGCAAGGCGAAATCGGCAACTCGCCCAGCCAGCCGGCACCGATCGAAGTCGGGCCCTACAAGGGGCAGTTGCTCCACGGCGATGTGACCCACGGCGGTCTGAAGCGCACCTTCGTCGAACGTGTGGACGGCGTCTGGCAGGGCACCGTATTCCGATTCAGCCAGGGGCTTGAAGCCGGTGTCAACCGCATCGCTTGGGGTCCGGATGGCGCACTCTATGTGGGCGGCATCGGCTCGACAGGCAACTGGGGCCAAGAAGGCAAGAAGCGTTACGGCCTCGAGCGCCTGGCTTACAACGGCAAGCCCACCCACGAAATGCTGGCCGTCCGAGCGATGGCCAACGGCCTGGAGATCGAGTTCACGCAGCCCTTGCCGAAGGACGTCGGCTGGGACCCTTCCGAGTACGAGATAGAGCAGTGGCGTTATGTCCCCACGGAAGAGTACGGCGGACCCAAAGTGGATCAGACCAACCTCAAGGTCAAGTCCGCCTCGGTGAGCAACGACCGCAAGAAGGTGTTCCTCGAGGTCGATGGCATGAAGGCCGGACACGTGGTCTATGTCCACCTCGCAGCGCCATTCGCCAGCGAATCCGGCCAGACCATCTGGAGCACCGAAGCGTGGCTGACGGTCAATGCGATTCCCCGTTCGCGTCGGGGGCGGGTGGTCAAGCCACCGTTCAACCTCGATGGCCAGTTGAGCCCCATGGAAGCGCGCGAGGGCTTCGTGTCGATGACTCCCGGGGACCGACTGGAGCAATGGGCCAGCCAAGACGGCGGTCCCTACCCCTCGGGTTGGTATGCCGAGAAGGGCGAACTGTAGTTCCGTCCAGACGGTGCGCGTGGCGACATCCGCACCCGGGCCATGTACGGCGACTTCGACTTCCGGTTCGAGTGGCGGGTCGGCGATGCTGCGAACAGCGGCGTGATCTACCGAAGCTGGGACATGACCCGGCCCACATGGAACACCGGCCCCGAGTACCAGATTCTCGACGATCGGCGTTACTTCGACGGCAAGCTCACCAAGAACTCGGCGGGGTCGAACTACGACCTCGAAGCGCCTGCGTTCCGAGCCACCAAGCCGGTCGGCAAGTGGAACCAAGGCCGAATCGTGGCGCGAGGCAACAAAGTCGAGCACTGGCTGAACGGCTACAAGATCGTGGAGTACGAGATCGGCTCACCGAAGTGGCGCGAGCAACTGGCGGCCAGCAAGTTTAAGGATATGCCTGGTTATGCGACGGCGAAGCAGGGCTACATCGTTTTGCAGGACCATGGCGACCCCGTGAGCTACCGCAACTTGCGGATCAAGCGTTTGGATTAGGTGCGGCGCGATGATGGCCCGCAAGTTTCTGGTCGCCGTGGCCCTTGGGCTAGTGGCCGTCTTGCTGGGCCGAGCGCTCGACCTCACCTTCGCGCCCGTCATCTTAGTGGCTGTGGTGCTGCATGGGATGTTCCTGTTGGCACAGGCGGTGCCGGGGTGGATCAGACGCAACAGCGACCCGTACAGCCTCGAAGCCCTGCGTCACGTCCACCAACAGAAGGAGTTCGAGGCCATGGACCTGGTCGCCCCAGACGACGCCGAGGGCGTGGTCTGCCCGAATTGCTTCGAGACGTACTCGAGCCGACTTCCCTGCTGTCCCAACTGCGGACGTTAGGACGTTCTCGCGGGCCTGAACAGGTACACCCGAACGCCCAGCGACGGAAAGTCGTCCGAAAGCGCGCCGTCCGACAACTTGATGACTCGCCCTGTCTGCAGCTCGGTCACGGACTCTTGAAAGCCTTCCAGCCCCGAAAAACGGATGTTGACAGCGCGCCGCGCCTCTCGCGACGTGTTCACCGCGATTGCAGCGGCGGTCGATCCGCTCGAGCGCCAACCGATCTCGATGGGTCGCTCCACGACCGCGGTCAACCCCTTCGGATCGATCTGCCCCTGGAGCACGGGCGCTAAAGACGTCAACAGCTTGTTCTGACGGGTCATCTCTTCAGCGATGTCTGACGGCGTCCCATCGAACTGGAACGCCCCAGCTCGAACCACAGCCGGAAAGTAGAACAGCCCGCGAACCCCGTGGAGGATCGCGTACCAGATTTGAGCTCTCACCTCGTCGACGGTCGGGCGTCGGGCGCCAGGGACGTTTCCGGCCTCGACATCGCTCGTCTCAACGAAAGCGAACAATGGCTTGGGCGTCATTTTTTTCAGCACTTTGAGCGGCTCAGCGATCAGGGTGATGTCGCCACGGCGGGCTTTGTGTTCATCGTTCAACCAGCCCCCCGAGGGGTAGATGTCGTTCGCGATCCAATCAGCCGTCGCGATCAAGCGCGGATAGAACGAGGCGTAGTTCTTTGAGTAAGAATCCGTGCGGGTGGTGAACCAAGTGAGATCCGGTCCAGCAAAGTTGATGAAGATGCGCCTGTCTGGGTCGATCCGTCGCCACTCGGCTGCGGTCTTCTCGAACATGGGCGTCCATTCTGGCGCACGGCCCGCAGCGTCAGGTTCATCCCAGTGCGACCACGCTAGGAGGTCCTTGCGCCCGATATCGGACTTGGGATCGCCGAGTGGTCGGCGAATGAGTTTGAGATCAGCGGCTTGTGCCGCACGATCCCAACTGATCGGGTCGTGTCCCTGAGGCGTCTCGAGAACCGTGTTGATGCCGCGCGACTTCCATTTGGCGAACGACTGCTCCGGCTGAGCGAACACGCCGATCGGGAAGAACCCGTCGAGAAACAGGTCTTTGGCCGAGCCTTCTGCAACGAAGACATCAACCGAAAGTGGGGCGGCATCCATCGTCTCGGGAGCGCACGACACGCAGGTGGAACACAAGAGGACACCCAAACCACCGCGAGCCAAGAACGACCACATGCCCACCTAGACGCGCGCGGTGGCGCGCGAAGTCACCGTGGCTGCAACACGTTCAGGACTTTGTTTGGAGTCCAAGCATCAGTTCCCACACCTTGTGGAGGGAGCGTTCGTAATCCGAGGCGCCTTGGTGACGCCGAACCGTCGACTTGAAATTGTCGTAGTCGGTCTCTTCCGCTAGAGCCGCGATCACGTTCGCCCAGGTCTTCTTGGGCAGGAACACACGATGGGCATAGTCGGTGCGTTCGGCGGTTTCGATCTCGCATCCGTCGAACTCTTGGGGAAACCGGGCCTTCAGGGCCTCGAGATGGACTCGCAACCGGGCGCGGACCATGACTCGGTTGGGATCGACGGGATGGGCGTGGCTTCCATCGCCCTGACGAGCGCAAACCACGCTGAAGAAACCGTGTTGGGTGAAAAGCCACATAGGTTGGATGCTCAAGGGAACGGACGCCGGATGGCTGGTGGAGGCTACGGGACTCGAACCCGTGACCCCCTGCTTGCAAAGCAGGTGCTCTCCCAACTGAGCTAAGCCCCCACCGGGCCAGACAGAGTATATCCCACGGTCTATCCAGCGGGCAGCCGGAGCGTTTCGCCGCTCTGGTTCAGTCGGACCGCGAGCGATCAGCCATTGCCAGTGGCCAAGCCTCTGGAACGGGACGACCAGGCACTTGAAGCAGCGATCCTGAATCGCCTTGCCCTAGTGGGACCAAGAGTTCTGAGCGGCTTTGATCCCAAGCTCGTTCAGATTGCCTCGACGACGTTGTAGAATCAGCTGGCAGGGACTCCAAGAGCGACTATAAGCCCGATTATGGACTTCGACTTTTTCACGAGGGTGTGAGCCCCGAGACCGACCTCATCTACCCGGCGTTTCGCTTGAACGGTGTTTCAGTGCTGCGGGAAGGGTCGTATTCCACGATGGTGATCATGGACTACGATGGGGAGCCGCACGCACTCTCTCTGGACTTCAACACCGAGCAACTCGATCAGATTCTTCGTAAAGCTCCAGAGTCGGTTCGCGAAACTGTTGTTGGGCAACTGCGCAGAGATCCAGACTCTCCCCGCACCATTGACTTCGAAGAAAAGGACTGGTTCTTTGGAGTTCGGGCAAGGCTGGGTCAGCCAGATCGGACTGTGAGAGAAACGTTTGTGCCCTTGGTCGCAATGGAGATCCTCTAGCGATTCAGGCTGGCGAACTGTTCGGTACGGAAGGCAGCAGCTTGGGCGCTGATAGCCCGACTGCCTGTGGCGCGGCCCTAAGAGCTTCACGAGTGACGATCAGTCAGTCCCACGTCCCGGACCCGGGGCAAAGGTCTTGGTACACTCCGGGCACAGCCTGACGACCCGGTCGCCTCGACCCAACGCCGCGAAGAGGCCCAAGCAGTCCATCTGCGATCCGGGCCGATCCGGCAAAGGCAGACCATCATGGCAACCAAGATCGGCATCAACGGCTTCGGCCGCATCGGACGTCTCTCCCTTCGCGCCA
Organism: Fimbriimonadaceae bacterium; assembly: GCA_039811705.1. Taxonomy (GTDB): domain Bacteria; phylum Armatimonadota; class Fimbriimonadia; order Fimbriimonadales; family Fimbriimonadaceae; genus UBA2387. The sequence continues at coordinate 14,077 of JBDHZD010000037.1, forward strand.
TCCTCCAGAAGTACCCGAACGACCTTGAAGTCGTCGCGGTCAACGACCTGTTCGACACCCACACCAACGCCCAGCTGTTCAAGTACGACAGCACGTTCGGGCCCTTCCAGGGCGAAGTCGGCTACGACGAGGGCAACCTGATCGTCAACGGCAAGAGCATTCGCGTCACCGCCGAGAAGGACCCGGCCAACATCGACTGGTCCGCACTCGGTGTCGAGATCGTCATCGAATCCACCGGCGTGTTCACCGACAAGGAAAAGGCGGCCAAGCACCTAGGCGGTACGGTGAAAAAGGTGCTCATCAGCGCCCCGGCCAAGGGAGAGGACGTCACGATCGTACTCGGCGTGAACCACGACAAGTACGACCCGGCCAACCACCACGTGGTCAGCAACGCCTCGTGCACCACGAACTGCTTGGCCCCGGTCGCCAAGGTGCTGCAAGACGAGTTCGGCATCGTGCGCGGTCTGATGACCACAATCCACGCCTACACCAACGACCAGAAGGTCCAGGACCAAGCCCACAAAGACCTGCGCCGCGCCCGCGCCGCCGCAGTCAACATGATCCCGACTTCGACGGGCGCCGCCAAGGCCATCGGTCTGGTGCTTCCCGAACTCAAGGGCAAGCTGGACGGCTACGCAATGCGCGTCCCGGTTGTCACCGGGTCCGCAACCGACCTGACGGTCGAACTGGCCAAGCCGACCACGGCCGCCGAGATCAACGCCGCGATGAAGGCCGCCGCCGAGGGCGCGCTGAAGGGCTATCTGCAGTACAGCGAAGAGCCGCTGGTTTCCACCGACATCATCGCCAACCCGTACTCCTCGATCTTCGACGCTGGTATGACCAAGGTTCTCGAAGGCAACTTCGCCAAGATTCTGTCTTGGTACGACAACGAGTGGGGCTATTCGGTCCGCGTGGCCGACCTTTGCAGGTTCTTCGTCGAGAAGGGCCTCTGAGTCTCGCCTCGCTCTAGACGAGACACTCGCCGCCGCGGCAACCGTACAGGTTGTCAACGGCGGCGATTTTCATGTTTTGGCGAGCGCTAGTGCCCACCCGATGGCGCGATGGCGTGGCCGTAGCCGCACCCGTTCTGACCGGGATCGGGGAACGGGCCGAGCCCGTCGATCATGATCCCAGCCGGCGTCGCCCCGTGCATGTGCCAGTAGTCGCAGAACGGCGGGTGCGGACCCCAGATCGCATAGCCCGTGATGCGGTCGGTGCGGATCTTGTCACCCCTCGAGAAGCGCTTGATGCCCCCAAGAATCAGGTCGTAATCGAGCGTGACTTCCTGATGGACGCGCACCGTGATCTCGGCCCGCAGGTCGTTGTGGCTGTCAATGGCCGCGATGAGCGCCACGCCGAGGTTGTGACCCATCACCATCACGTTGCGCGTTGTCTGGTTTGGCTCGAAGACGATGCTGCCAGGGTTGGGCTGAGCGATGCCGTTATCGGTAGAACCAAGGACAACCGACGACGCCCCACCGACCACGGCACCCGTTCGATTCAGTTGCACGACCGCGGTCGCACCCACCAAAAGGTCGATCGTGGGCTGGCCGAACTGCAACTGGGAACCCACGGTGATCGTGCCTGTCGCTTCGAACCGCTCGCCGGTACCCGCTCGTCCCGAGATGGTGTACGTCGTCACGCCTTGGGCGACGCCCACAAACGTCGCGGCAATACTGGCCGTATCACCGAGAAACATGACCTTTGCGGCACCTTGCAGCGTCGCGATGGACGTATTGGCGACGGTGATGGTGGCTTCCAGGTAGGGTCCATTGGGGAGCCCGGACGGTCTCGGGATGTTGACCGTCGCCGTCAGCCCAACCTGGACGATGCCGACGCTGGGCACCGTGGGCCACGGGGTGGCGTCGGTCTGGCCGATTCCGGCTGCCACTGGGTCGGAATCCAGCATGGTTCGGTCCGTACTGTGCTGCTTGCACCATGCGGCCGCTTCGCGGAACGAGACGAACCCATCTCCGTTGCGGTCGGCACGTGGGTCTTGGATGCACTTGAGAAACTCGCGCGTGTAGACCCCGTCCTGCCACTCTGAATCCTTGTTGTATGTTGAGAACGCCTGCTTGTCGTCGTTGGCCGCTGTGACGATCTCGCCGGTCAAGCCGAGGTTTTGGAACGGCTCGATGGCTGCGGCGCTGTGGCAAGCGTCGATCATCACGCAAACCTCGGCGATGCCCTGAAGGGCTCGTGCAAGGTGGTCGTAGTACATGAGTTCGGTCGCGCCATCCCGACCCTCCATGACCATCCCGAGCTTCTCGCCGTGGCCACTGTAGTAGAAGTAGACTTTCTTGTAGCCCTTGGACTTGATGTCCTCGATCATCAGTTTGGTGAGGCCGGGGGATGCGGGGCGGAACTCGGCGCGCATGTTGGATTCGGGCACGCGACCGCTGTCGCGCAGGAAATTCCGCATCGCGATGGCGTCGAGCCGGGCGCCCTCGCAGTCGGGACCGGTGACGATGACCGCACCGACTTCAGCGGGATCGTGGGGGACTCCACCACGTCGCGAGATCGTCTTTCCGAAGCCGACCTCGTCACCGTAGTTCCAGTCGGCTGGCACCATGGCGCGAACGACTCCGGCCGATTCGATTCCGGGGTAGTACTGGGATTGTTGGACCTGGGCGCGATCCCCGAACCCTGTTGCATTGTCGTTGGCGTCCAGTACAACGATTCGCGTGGGGTGCGCGAATCGGGCTCCGGGCATGTCGTCCACCCAGAAGAGCCAACTCGGACCGCCTCCGCCGCGCACCGCCGGCGGTGGGGCCGATCCACCGTGAGCATAAATGTGAACCCGATCGTCGGGCCCGAGCAATGCGGGCCCGTGGACGCGGGAACCGTTCTTGCCGAACTTGTTGCGGACAGCCTCGGTCGCGTCGGCGCCCGATAGCGGCGGCGGGGCCAGTGCGGTCACTGTTACCGCTACCGTGCTTTCCTCGCCCGTTCCGAGATCGGTCACGCTGACGAGCGAGCACCCGTCGGGCAGCGCCGTGAGTGTCGCCGAAAAGGCACCCGCTCCATCGGTCAAGCCTTCGAACATCTGGTGCCCTTCCGCATCCTCGCCGCGTGCAACACCCGCTGGGCCGACGATCCGAACACGTCGCCCCGAAAGCGCACGACCGTTCGCATCCGCCAAACGCACCGTGATCGGAGCGTCGGCGCCTGGAGCGATGACCATGCCGTTTTGGGCGCTCGAGAACACGATGCCGCTGCCGCCATGTCGATCCGTCAGACCTCCCGAGCCTCCGCATCCTGCCAACCACGAAAGGACGAAGCACGAGACGAGTAGGGTTGATCGGTTTGCTGTCATCGCTCTTGAGACCAGTCTAACACGCGTTTGGACATCCTCCTCACCAGTTTCTGTGTTCGCAGTTCTGGTTGCGGGTCCCGGAATCCGGTTCCTGGGCACTCCGCTGTGCCATAATGCATTTTCGCGTCCAACGCCAGCCAAGGTGTCTCATTTGTCTACCGAACTCAAACTGAAGCCAGAAGAATCGAAGGGCCGGGCCTATGTGGACCGGCTTTTGCTCGACCAACTCGCCGATCTCGAAGCCGTTGTCAAGTTGGGTGAGATCGCTCAGCGACTCAGCGACCAGGGCATCGGTCTCGGAGCCGTGCGCTCTCTGTTGGCCTCGAATCCGGCACGGTTCGCCTACCACGAGCGGCGCTGGCTCCCTGCTTCGCGACTCGAGTCCTTGGGCCGTCCAGTCGCCGAAGCGATGAGGTTGGTCGTTGGCAAGTACGGTGGCCCCCTGCCTCTGGCCAAAGTCGTCTCCGAGTTGGCCAGAATTCGGCCCGGCGCAAAGAACCTTGACGTCGAGGTCAGGCGCATCGCAACCTTTGACCCGATGTTCATTCTGCTCGGCGACGATCGGCTTTGCCTTTCGGACTGGGCGTTTTTGGGCAAAGACTTGACCATCGACCGCGCTTACCAACTCAATGGCGTCACGGTCGACGATGTCGAAGCGGTTCGCAAAAAGCTGGGCGACTTCGACTGGCGCGCCGCAGACGCCGTTGAAAAGGCGGTCAAAGCATGTGCCCCGGTCTCGGTCAAGGCGCTTGGCGCTGCGGCATGGCTCGACCTCAACCCGCAAGACCCTCGTTCCACGTTGGTGTTCGACGATGAAGGGTTCTTCGCGAAGGCTCTGAGCGTGCCCGGCTACGCGTTCGTCGAAGGCGACCTGATGCCCGAGCAGGATGCTCCGAAGTGGATTGCGGCAGCCATGCGCGTCGCCGACAAGCTTGTGGCGCAGATCGAGGTCGAGGACGCCGCCCCCATCGACGTCAAAGACGAAGACGTGGAACGCATGGTGAACCTCGTCAAGTCCTCGGAAAAGACGGTGACGGGCACCCGACTGCTCGAAGATTTCTACGAGATCACCGCCGCCAACCGGACGTTCCCGGACGACTTGGCGAACCTGATGGACGCCCTGACCACCCGAAGCGACATCTGGTGGGTGGGTGGAGATCGCTTCCGCAAACCCAATTCGGCCCCCGACTTCGTCTTCAGCGTGCCTGAAGTCTTTCAGTTCTCCAGCAGCGGCGTCGTCGACGATGAGAACGAGCCCGTGGACATCGAACTGGACGACGACGGATTAGGCAGCAACCTGCGCAGGCTGCTCAACCACCCCCTCGCGACCGACGTTCTCGACGAGGAAATTCTCCCGCAGCCCAAGACCATGCCGCCGCAGATCAGACTTGTTCTGAAGTCGATCCACCGCGAACTGGGCACGTTTCCGATGTGCCAGATGCCGACAGGATGGCTTGACGCCAAGCCCAGCGTTCAAGAACTGATCTTGGTGGACGGCAACGGTCGCGAACTCCAAGTCTGGGCCAACCATGAAGCGCGCCTCTTGTTCGGTTTCATCGATTGGTGGTACGAGCAACCCACCGAGAGCGGAGCGGTGTTCACGCTCACCAAGACGGGCAAGCCGAACGTCTTGGAGTTCGAATGGCTCGATCAGCCGGACCCTGTGCTTTACATGACCTCCCAGCGGATGGAGGAACTGCGCGAGCTCCAGGCGAACGCCGAGGGCCGCAGCACACTCCAGCTGCTCATCGATGTCATGGCCCATTGGCCCAAGGGCGCCGACTTCTTGGCCATCCTCGCCCACCTGAACGTCGTTCGACGAACGTCGCGCCGCATGGCGGCATCGTTGCTGAGCAGCTACCAGTGCTTCCACCAGCGATCCGGTTCGCCCCTGTGGCACTTCGATCCGAAGAAGGTCGAACTCGGCTTCGACAAGACCAAGAAGCGGTTCGTCCGCAAGTAACATCGGGTACAGTCTCTTCCCAGAACAAACGCTATGGCGAATCTGAAATCAAGCAAGAAAGACCTGAAGCGCAACGAAAAGGCGCGCCTCCGCAACCAAAGCACAAAGAGCGCACTCAAGACCTTTGTGAAGAAGGCCCGGTCCGCCTCTGCGGACGCGTCTCCGGCCGCTGTCGCCGCAGCAGTCAAGGCGCTCGACAAGGCTGCTCAGCGAGGCATCATCCACAAGAACCAAGCCGCCCGACGCAAGGCACGGCTGATGAAGGCCGTCAACGCCAAGGGTTCCTAACCTTTTGCCCTGGTCAAGTCCAGGGCAAAGCCCCATTCCCAGCACTTATCCGGGTCCTCTTCGAGGATGCGGTCTCCGATGCGTACCGCCCCATAGCGTTCGTAGACCCGGTGCGCCTCCAGCAAGCGCTTGTCGCTCCAGATCTCCATTTGGGTGCGCCCCAGTTCCCTGGCGGTTTCGATCACGCGGGTCAGCAGTGCGCGCCCGACCCCTTGGCTCCGCCACTCGGGCAAGACGTACCAGCGTTCGAGCGAGCAGTCCGAAGCGGCCACGCGCGTCTTCCCCTCCACGTCCGCGACCGAGCCCGGTTCGCCCAGCAGAGGCTCGAACAGCTCCAGCGCCCCGGTGCCGACGATGCCGCACGACGCCTCGGCCACCCAAAAGCGATGGCCCGCGTCCAGGTAGTGTCCCGCGAGGTCGTAGAGGTCGGCGCAGTAACCGTCCGCCTCCCATGCAAAGCCGAATTCGTCGTAGACCGTACGGATGACGGCGACGACGCCCGACTCGTCGCCGGAACGCGCTTCCCTAACCTCGAATGACACGAGTGAATTGTGGCACAGCTAGACAAACGTATGCTATCATGACGCGACAGGAACCGCCATGGCCGCACGATCCATCTGGAACGGAGTCATCAGCTTCGGGCTCGTCACCATTCCGGTGAAGCTCTTCACCGCCACCCGCTCGCACGACATCAGCTTGAACCAGTTGCATAAGGAAACCAACAGCCGGATCAAGTACAAGAAGTGGTCGCCCGTGGCCGATCGCGAAGTGACCGACGACGAAATCGTCAAAGCTTACGAGTACGCCAAGAACCAGTACGTTGTGCTGGACGAAAGCGACCTGGAGGATCTGCCGGTGCCCTCCAAGCGGACCGTCGAGGTGTCCACGTTCGTCAAGGCCGAGCAGATCGACCCGATCTACTACGACAAGGCGTACTATCTGGAGCCCGAGGAGGTCGGCGCGAAACCTTACGCGCTGCTCAAGAAAGTCCTCGAGGACAAGAAGGTGGTTGCGCTGGGCAAAATCACATTGCGGCAAAAGGAGGTGCTTTGCTCGATCCGTTCCAATGGACGACTCCTCTTGCTTGAGATGCTCCATTACCCGGACGAAGTGGCCGTGCCCGCCGACACGGACTTTTCCAAGGTCGAAGTGAGCGAGCTCGAAGCGACCATGGCCGAGAAGCTCGTGGACCTGCTTCAGGGCGATTTCGATCCCAGTCAGTACAAGGACGCCTATCGCGAGGCGCTGATGGAGCGAATCCAGGCCAAACTGGCGGGGCAACAGGTGGTCACGGCCGAGGTCGCCGAGCAACCTGCCACGGTCATCAACCTGATGGACGCCCTCAAGCAGAGCATTGAGGCGGCCAAGCAGAAAGCCGAGTCGGCCTAGGCCCAGAGGACCAACCCTTCGATGCGGGTAAACCTGCGCCATGACGACACTGGCGTTGTTCGCTCTCGGAGTTTTGAGCGCTCCCGCGCTGGATTCGGTTCCGCCCGCAAGGCTTGAGAGGCTTTCGAAGGGGGCCAACGTCTGCCGATGGTTCCGGTACCCGGCCAACGACACCGCTGACCATTTTAGGGGCTACATTTCCGACTCCGAGATGGGTGCGATGCGCGCGATGGGCCTGCGGCACGTTCGCCTGACCATCCACCCGCAGCACGTGTTCAACGCTCAGAACGGCGCGATCATCGAGTCCAAATGGGGGCACATCATGAACGCGGTGGACCGGTTCATCGCCCACGACTTGGCTGTGTTGTTCGATATCCACAACGAGGACCAGGCCGCCATCCAGACGAAGGCATGGCAGGACAACTTCGTGAAGTTCTGGGACACGGCCAGCAAGCGACTCGCGGCGAAGAACCCCGAAATGCTCTTTCTGGAGTTCGTCAACGAGCCCGTTTTCGATAACCGCGAGGCCGAGTGGTTCACCCTGCAGGAGCGGTTGCACACGGTCATTCGCACGAACGCCCCCAACCACACGCTGATGGGCACTGGACCCAATTGGGGCGGGATCGATGGTCTGCGCAAGCTGACTCCCCTCAAGGACGGCAACGTGGTCTACTCGTTCCACTGCTACGATCCCTTCCCGTTCACTCACCAAGGCGCCACGTGGTCGAGCGAGAACGTCAAGCCGCTGCGCAACGTGCCGTATCCGTCGTCGCCCGAGCTCGTCGCGCCGCTGTTGGCCGGGCTGCCTCAGGATGCGCGCGAGACTTTGGCCTGGTACGGCGAAGAGCGTTGGGGACGCAAGAAACTGGCGGAGCGGTTCGGCCAGGCGATCGAGTGGGGCAAGAAGCACAACGTGCCCCTCTACTGCGGCGAGTTCGGCGTCTTTCCCCCGTATGCGCCCGAGGCGTCTCGCGCGGCATGGTTCAAAGACTTTGGCGAGATTCTGGCTGAGAACAAGGTGGGCTGGGCCGTCTGGGGCTGGGACGAGGGCTTCGGTCTGAACCGGCAGATGAAGGATGGAAAGCCCGTCTGGGATGCGGTAGTGGCTCGGTCCTTGGGTCTGAAAGCGCCCTAGCCGAACCGGCCGGAAATGTAGTCCTCGGTCTCCTTCATCTGAGGCACGAGGAAAATGTTCTGGGTCGTGTTGAACTCCACAAGCCGCCCCAGCATAAAGAACCCGGTAAAGTCGCTGGCCCGTTGAGCTTGTTGCATGTTGTGCGTCACGATGACGATCGTAAAGTCGCGCCGCAACTCAAGCATCAAGTCCTCCACACGCTGCGTGGCGATGGGGTCGAGGGCCGAGCAGGGCTCGTCCATCAAGATGACTTTGGGGTTGACCGCAATGGTTCTCGCGATGCACAGCCGCTGTTGCTGGCCGCCCGAGAGGCTCATGCCATTGTCGCGGAGCTTGTCCTTGACCTCGTTCCACAGGTACGCCTTCTCCAGGCAACTCTGCACAATGGCGTCCATTTCGTCTTTCTTTCGAACGCCAAGCACGTGCTTTGGGCCGTAGGCGACGTTCTCATAAATCGACATCGGGAACGGGTTGGGCTTTTGAAAGACCATGCCGATGGTCTGGCGGAGTTCGACAGGGTCCACGCCGGGCGCGTAGATGTTCTGTCCGTCGAGCAACACCTCGCCTTCGAGCCGTGTTCCGTCGATCAGGTCGTTCATCCGGTTGAGACACCGCAGGAAGGTGGACTTGCCACATCCCGAAGGGCCGATCAGCGCCGTGATGCGGTTGGCAGGAATGTTCAGGTTGACATCTTTTAGCGCTTGCGACTGCCCATAGAAGAACGAGAGCCCTCGCGCGGAGATCTTCGGCGGCAGGCCGGCGGCGTTCGATTCGGGTTCAAGCAACGAGTTCACGCTGAGCCTCCTAACCTACCCGAATTTACCGTTCCTTCACGGGGACTACACCGAGGCGAGGAACGCCGCCGAAGCCAGCAGAGCCGTCTGCTCACCCTCGGTTGTTCCGTTGAAGAACGCGTCTTCGAGTTCGATGCCGATCCCGCCCGAGTAACCACCCTCGACAAGAGCCGCCATCACGGCGGGCCAATGCACATGGCCATGGCCCGGAATACAGTACCGCCAGTGCATGCCGCCGAAGCCAACCGGTTTGCCGAACGTGGGAGGTTGCTCCGACCCGTACTCGTACAGCCCGTCCATCAGCAACTCGGTGTCCTTGCCATGCACGTGGGCCACCCGGTCGGCGAACTCTTTCAGGAAGCGAACGGGGTCGATACCCATGCGCAACAGGTGCGATGGGTCGTAGTTGAGGCCCATCGCAGGCGACGGCACCTCGCGGAACAAGGCACGGACACCCTCCGGAGTGCAGGCCAGCGCACCCGGCCCGGGCCAGCCTTCGATCGCCACCCTTCCGCCGCACGCCTCCAAGCCAGGGCAAAGAGCCGCAAATCCTTCGACGGCATAGCCGAAGTTCTCGGCTCGGCTGCGCGCGGGGTCCTTCGGCAACACCACCACGAAGAAGTTCTTGATGCCCAACGCGGCGCACCGTTGGCAGTATTCGACGTTCTTGGCTACGGCTTCCGCTCGCTCTCCGGCGTCGTGCGAGAACAGGGCGTTCCAGTCGAGCAGGTCTGCCGAGCCGATCCCGAGGCCCGCCGCGGTCACCGTCGGTGCACCCGAATCGGCATCTCCGCCCAGGTCGATCAGCGCGAAGCCGTTCGAAGACGCCCAGGCTGCCAGCCCGACTAGATCCTTCTGCCAATCCGACCAACCTCGGCGAAAGCCAATGGGAAAACCACCCGTCCGTGTGCAAAACATCGGGGCCATGCTACCGCTTCCGCGCCGCGATTCGCTGGTACATTGAACGAGCCCTTGGACCGCAGCGCCTTCGCCTCGGGATTCCTCTGGACTTTGCTCTCGACCGTCGTGTCTCGGGCGCTCTTGCCCGTGTTTGGCATCCTCATCGCAAGGGTGTTGGGGCCGGAGACGTTCGGCCTCTATTCCGTCCTCCTTACGCTCATCGCGGTGTTCGATGTGTTTCGCGATGCGGGTCTCGCGCTGACCTACGTCGCCGACGAAAGGCTGGACGATGCACGAAAGGGAGCCTACGCCACGGTCGCCATCATCACAGGCGGAGCCATGGCGTGTGCGATGGCGCTGGCAGAACCGTGGCTGAAGGCGGGGTTCAAGTTCCAGTCCGAGCCCTGGGCCATTCCCGTCGCTGCCGCTGTACTCTTCGCGAATGCGTTCACATCGGTGCCCACCGCTTCCCTGTTGAAGGCGGGACGATTCCGCGAAACAAGCCTGACCGAGATCGTGCCTTCGGCCATCTCCTATATCGTGGCCTTCGCTCTGGTCGGAGTGGGATGGGGGTTCGAGGCCTTGCTGGTTCAACTTGGCCTGCGCACCGTTCTGTTCCTTGCGATGACGAACCGCTACGCGCCCATGCCGCGGCCCGTATGGAACCGGCCGTTGGTTGCCGACGTGTTCCGCAAGTCGAACGCCCTGCTGTTCTCCAACATCCTGTGGACTCTCTACAACCTGGCGGACCAGATTCTGATCGGTCGTTTCCTGACTCAAGCCGCAGCCGGATTCAACGGAGTGGCCAGAAACTTGGCTCTCAGACCGGTCGAGTTCGTGACCATTCCCCTGAACAGGACGATGTATGTGGCTGTGAGCGGTGATCCGGGTGACCGTGCGCGGGCCGCCAAGTACCTTTGGAGCAGCGTTTCCGTCGCCGTGTTGTTCGCGCTGCCGCTCTACATCGGCATGGCATTGTTTGCTCGGCCGATCATCCTGTTCCTCTATGGGGGGGCGTTCGCAGGGGCGATCCCAGCCCTCCAAATCGTGTGCGGATTCTATGCCACACGGGCCGTGGGGATGCTCGCGGCGTCGGCGCTGACGGCGGTCGGTCGCGCGTCGCTCACCGTCTATGGTTGGGTGGCCGCTTACGGTGTCGCAGGCGGTGGGCTCTACGCGAACTGGTCCTCGCTGGATTTGCTCACCGTCGTGCGCTGGCTCGCTTGGGGCGGCTTGGCGATCTACGGCCCGATGGTCGCTGCCGCATTGTTTCTCATACCGCCCGGCTCAAGCGAACGCGGAAAACTCGTTGGCGCGGTTTGCGCCACCTTGGCAAGCGGTGCCGTCATGTTGGGCTGCTCGCTCCTTCCCATCGCAGGCGGAGCCACCTTGGCGGTCGCAGCAGTCGCTGGACCTGCCGTCCATTTGGCCGTTGCAGGGTTCTTGCGACAGCGGCATCCGCTGGCCTACTTCTCTAAGGATGGCGTGCGGCGACTTTGGCGCGACCTGTGACAAGGTAAAAAACCCGACAGCACCGATGGACGATCCTCGCGTTGCTTGTCTTGGGCTTGGGATGCCGTCCCGCCAGCGAGCCTCCGACCGTTGAGAAGCCAGACAGCGAACCGGCCGCGCAGAGCGGTTCACCTACGGGCGGTCCGGGCTCGGGCGTTCAGGTTCATTCGCCTGGCTTGGGCGGCGTTGCTCCGGTTACAGGCACCGACAACCTGCAGGGCGGAGGTTCGGCAGTGGGGACAGACGCTGAAGGATCGCGCGCGGGGCTTGAGCCAATCTCCGCCGCCAGCGCCCGATGTCGAAGGCGACTAGGACCTATTCGGCATCCGGGGCTTCGCTGTCGTAGACCGTCACGGTGAGGTGAACGTCCACGTCGCGGTGCAGGTCAACCAAGACCTGGTGGTCGCCCAGACGCTTGATCGGCTCGATGAGGGCCACCTTTCGGCGATCCACATCGTGACCCAGTTGCGCTTTGATCGCTTCCGCCACGTCGCTTGCCGTCACGGCGCCGAAAAGGCGCCCACCATCGGCACCGACCTTGGCGGCGATGCGAACCGTCTTGCCTTCCAGTTCCGCCTTCAGGGCGTCGGCCGAGGCCTTTTGCTCGGCCACTTTGGCCTGAACGCGGGCTTGCCGCCGCTCGAGGGCTTGGACCTGCGCCTTCGTCGCAACGATGGCCAGTCGGCGCGGGAAGAGGTAGTTGCGCGCGAAGCCATCGGCCACGGTGACCACCTGACCCTCTTTGCCGACCTTCGGCACCGTCTGATTCAAAATCACTTTCATTGTTCGTGCTTCCTAGCGACGCACGCCGATGCCCAGCGTCAACGCGTTGTCGTTGAAGATCCGGTTGACGCCGAGCCAGCCCACGTATTCGCGTCCAAACTCGTGACGCAGACGCAAGTCGAGGCGCGGGTTGTTGATGTCGAACAAATCCCCGCGCAACGAGGTCGTCGGCGCGATCCGATAGTCTACCCCGACTCCAGGCTTGCTTGCGTAGATTCCGTACCGCCATTCGCCCCATTGCGCGTCCTTCCCAATCTGCAGGTTGAGCTTGTTGGACTCGAACGCGTCGAAGATGCCCGCATGGACGTTCACGTCGCGCACAGGCACCTTGACGCTGAAGTCGGTCCGCCAGTAATTCGGATGGGTTTCGCGGGAGAGGTCCATCTGGTACTGAGGCTCGATCTTGACCCCAGACGGCACCTTTTCAAAGAAGTCTTGGATCTTCTTGACCACCAGTTTGGCCTCCTCGGCGATCGCATTCGCGTTGTCGGCGAGCTCGATCGCCTTCTGGCTGAGCACGACGCCGTTGGCCGTCATTTCTTCGGAGTTCGCGGCCACGCGCGTGCCCGTTTGCGTGATGGTCTCGACGTTGGCCATCGTGCGGCGGAGCGGTTCGCGCAGTTCGGGGTCGTTCACGAACGCGTCCAAGCTCAAAATGAGGTCCTCGGCTTTCTTGCCCGTGGCGTTGAGTTGGGCCAGCATGGCGGACGCCTGATCTTGCCACTGGGGATCGGAGAGCAACCGCGTCAGCATCTGGGTCCCGCGCTGAATCTCCGCCATCGCGCTGTTCGCCGACGCCATGGCGCTCTTGATCGAACCGCGGTTCTCCGTGACCAGACCGTCGAAGTTGGCCGCCAGTTTCTCGAATCGTGCCAGCGTGGCCGTCGACGTCTTGAGCAACTCCTCGATCTGACCCTTGAGCGCCTTGTCCTCCATCAAGCCGCGCGCGGCAGCGAGCGTCATGTTGAGTTCCTTGAGCGTGTCGTCGGCACCGGGAAGCAACTTGTCGAGTGCCTGAGCTCGGGTCCCCTGAAGGGTGTCGCCCACGGCCAGATAGGTGTTCACGCCATCGGGGGCCATGATGTGCACCGGAATCTCGCCGAAGCCGATCAGCGAGGCCGCGATCTGCGCCTGGCTGCCCGCCGGAATTCGAACGTCGGGGTCGATGGCCAGATGGAGCCGCGCTTGGTTCGGTCCGACCAGTTCGACGCGCTCGACCTGCCCGATCTTGACTCCAGCCATCTGGACCGCCGTTCCCGCCACCACGCCGCCCGCATCCGCGAACACGGCGTAATAGGCGACCGGCTTCGGCCCCAGCGGATTCCGCCCCAGCGCGACAAAGGCCCCGAACACGAGCCCGACGAACACGACGACGAACGTCCCGACGCGGATGGCATTCGACATACGACCATTGTACGGCAGAGGTGAAGGGGCCGGTGCGCAGAAGCGATTCCCATCCGCCTGCCACAGCCTTTCAGGTCATCTTGGCCGACTAGGGCGCCAACGCGCGGATGCTCGCCTGCTGCGCCAACTTGCCAGCCAGGTCCCGGAAACATTGCGAGGGCGCTCGGAACGGGTCGGCGACCAAAGGCGGCACACCGTCGTCCGAGGCTTGGCTGATCCCCGGGTCCAGCGGGATCGAACCCAAGAACGGCACGTCGAACCGCGCGGCCAGTTCCTCGCCCGAAAGGCCGGCGAAGATGCGAGACACCGTCTGACACGACGGGCACACGAACTCGGCCATGTTCTCGATCACGCCGATGATCGGGGCGTTCAAACGGCGGAACAACTGCACGGACTTCCCTGCGATGTTCGCGGCCACATGGTGGGGCGTGGCAACGATGACAACCCCGGTCAAGGGGACTAATTGCGCCAGCGACATCGGCGCGTCGCCCGTTCCGGGGGGCAAGTCCACAATCAGGTAGTCCAGTTCGCCCCAATCCACGTCGGTCAGCAACTGCTTCACCGTGCCCGCCACCATGGGGCCTCGCCACAGCACGGCTTGGCCTTCCTCCAACAGGAATCCGAGCGACATCAGGTGGATGCCGTAGCGATAGATGGGCACGATCTTCTCGCCGCGCGTCATCGGGCGCTCGTTCTGCGCGCCCATCATCAGCGGGATGCTCGGACCGTAGACGTCGGCATCCAGGAGGCCCACCTTGGCCCCGGCCTGCGCCAAGGCGATGGCCAGATTGCAGCTCACCGTGCTCTTGCCCACGCCGCCCTTGCCCGAGGCGATGGCGATGACGTGTTGGACTCCTGCCAGCGAAACGTCCGGCTTGGATTCGCCTCCGCGCACGCGTGCCGTCATCTCGACCTCGACCCGTTCGACGCCTGGCAACGCGCCGACGACGACCTCGCACTGGGTCTTCAGCAGGTCCTTCACTGGGCAGGCTGGCGTGGTCAGTTCGACCTGGAACGAGACCCCGCCGCCGACGATGCGGATGTCTTTGACGAACCCCAGCGTGACGATGTCGCGGTGCAGGTCGGGGTCTTGCACGGCGCGAAGGGCGTCGAGGACGGCGTCGGCGTCGAGGTGGGGCACGATTCAGAAGGTACCTTCTCGGCAGGCTCGGGGTAGGGCCCTTGCCTTCCGCGGACCGGTGGGGTATAGTCTGTGTTCGCCGCCCAGCGGGCGGAGGTTCAGTCATGGCAAAGGTCTGTCAAGTCAGCGGCAAGAAAGGCAACAACGCGAAGCACATCCGGCACCGGCACTCCGGCGCCTGGAAGTTCCGCGCGCCCAAAAAGAACCGCATGCAGCACCCCAACCTGCAGACCGTCCACGTTCAGACCGAGAGCGGCAAGGTCAAGCTCGTGGTCGCCACCTCGGTGATGAAGAGCACGGAGTACGCCGAAGTGGTGTGCGGCCTGAAGCCCATGCCCAAGGCTTGGCGCAAGAAAGCCAAGTACTGAGCGCCGCTCACACCCCGATTTCGATGTACACGCGCCGGCCCGTGGCCGCGCTTTCTCGCGCCCCGAACACCATCCCCAGGCTCTTGATGTTGTCCCCGCATTCCCCGTTCGGGGTCGAGCCGGCATCCAACGCGTGCAGAAATTCGGCCAGAGACCCTTCGATGCCGAACGCCACGTCCTCCACGTCGGCCTGGACGTTCTCCGTGATGCTATGGAAGCCGCCCGGCGCCACCACGTGTTCCGCGCGGGGCGGGCGCGACCCGTCCCACACCGCCGTGCCTTTTGGGCCGACCGCGCGCCAATCGCTTTCCCACGACGTGTGGCAGCCCTCGGCGCACCAACTGCCCCGGTAGGTGTAGCGCAGACCGCCCCCCATCTCGAACAGGGCCACGGTGCAGGCCTTGCCCGCGTACCAACTCCACGAGGGGTTGAACTCCTCGCAATAGACGGCCACGGCGTCCCGATCGGTGAGGAATCGGGCGGCATCGAACGTATGGATGGCCATGTCGAGCAACAGCGGACTTTCCATCGCGTCGCGGAATCCCCCGAAGTGCGCGCCGATGTAGAAGTCGGAGTTCAGGATCTCGGGCGCTCCGGCGGAATCGGCGATCAGGCGTTTGTAGGCCTGCAGTTGGCCGTGGTAGCGGCGGCTTTGGCTGACCATGTACAGCTTCCCCGCCCTTCGAGACGCTGCCACCATACGCCGCGCCTCGTCCATGCTCGAGGCCATAGGCTTCTCGCCCAGCACGGGGAGACCGGCTTCCAGGGCCCGGATCGTGGTCGCGCAGTGGGCCTCCGGGGGCGTGACGTCCACCACGAAGTGCGCCTGCGCTTCGGCGATGGCGCGGCCCAAGTCGTCGGTCAAGAGCGCCGAGACGCCTTCTTCTTCCGCAGCCTTCTGCGCGACGTCCAGCCGGGTGTCCACCCAAGCCGCGATTTCGACCGAAGGGTGCTTAAGCAGGTTGCGGGCCCAAGCACGGCCCATGCCTCCGGCCCCGACGAGGATGGCGCGACGCTTCATCGGCTCCGTTTTACCCTTCGCGCTACAATGGGTCTTCGCAATGAGGCGTCCCGACAGCGGTGGTGGCTGGCAAGCGATTCGCTACTCTCTGGTGAAAGCCCGGGAAGTGGGGCCGTTGCGCCTGTTGCGGGCCATGACGGCCAAGAACGCGTGCAAGACGTGCGCGCTGGGCATGGGTGGGCAGATGGGCGGGATGCGCAACGAGGCCGGCCACTTCCCCGAGGTCTGCAAGAAGTCGCTGCAGGCCATGGTGGCCGATATGCGGGGCCGCATCGAGCCCGAGTTCTTCAGCCGTTACAGCATCGCCCAACTGCAAACGCTGAGCCCGCGCGAGCTTGAACACCTGGGGCGGCTGACGACGCCGTTGGTGCTCGAACCCGGCGACGACCACTACCGGCCCTGCTCGTGGGATGAGGCGTTCGACCGAATCGCCGCCGACTTGCGCGCGACCGATCCGCGACGGGCGTTCTTCTACTCCAGCGGACGCTCCAGCAACGAGGCCGGGTTCCTGATGCACTTGATGGCCCGCGTCTATGGGACCAACCACGTCAACAACTGTTCGTACTACTGCCACCAGGCCAGCGGAGCAGGGTTGGCCGATTCGATCGGGTCGGGCACGGCCACGGTTTCGCTGGAAGACGTCGAGTCGTGCGACCTGTTGTTCCTGATCGGTGGGAATCCGGCCTCCAACCACCCGCGTCTGATGGCCGCTTTGGCGCGTTTGCGGGAGCGTGGGGGCCAGGTCGTGGTGGTGAACCCCGTTCGCGAGCTGGGCTTGGAGCGGTTCCGCGTGCCTTCCAACGTCAAGAGCATGTTGGTGGGCTCCGAGATCGCGTCGCTCTATGTGCAGCCCCGCATCGGCGGCGACATCGCGTTCCTTGTGGGCGTCGCCAAGCACCTCGTCGAGCGAGGATCGGTGGCGGACGCGTTTCTCAACAACCACACCGAGGGCTGGGACGCGTTGAAGGCGTTCGTCGCTGGCACATCCTGGGACGAGTGCGTTCAGGGGTCGGGGGTTCCTGAAGCGGCCATGAGGCAAGCCGCCGACGTGTACGCCGCATCCGCCAAGTGCATCTTCGCGTGGACGATGGGCATCACGCACCATCTGCACGGCACCGACAACGTCCAGTGGATCGCCAACCTCGCCTTGATGCGCGGGATGGTGGGCAAGCCGGGCGCGGGGCTCTTGCCCATCCGTGGGCACAGCAACGTGCAAGGCCTCGGAACGGTCGGCGTCTCGCCTGTGCTCGCCAAGTCGGCCGTGGAGGGGTTGACCGCGCTCGGCGTCCGCGTGCCCGACTTCGCGGGATACGACACGATGTCGGGTCTAGAGGCGGCTCATCGGGGCGACGTGGACTTTGCGTTCTGTCTCGGCGGCAACCTTTACGGCGCGAGCCCCGACGCGGGATTCGTGCGCGAGGCGTTGGCCCGCATCCGCATGGTCGCTTACCTCACGACCACCCTGAACACCGGCCACGCCCACGGTCTCGGCTGTTCCACGCTGGTGCTGCCCGTGCTGGCGCGAGACGAGGAGCCTCAAGCGACGACTCAGGAGAGCATGTTCAGCTACGTCCGCGTGAGCGATGGCGGCCCGGCGCGTTTCGAAGGACCACGCGCCGAGTCGGACGTCATCGCGGAGGTGGCGCACCGTGCGCTCGGCGGCGAACCGTTGGACTGGATCGCTCTCAAGGACCACGACGCGATTCGGGTGCTGCTCGCCCGGCTGTTGCCCAAGATGCGCGACGTGGCCGAGGTAGGCCAGACCAAGCGCGAGTTCCAGATTCCGGGGCGCGTGCTGCGCGAACCGCGCTTCAACACGCCGACGGGCCGCGCTAGGCTGAGGCCGCATCCCATCCCGCACGTGCCAGCGCTCAGGGAAAACGAGTTGATCCTGATGACCGTGCGCTCCGAGGGCCAGTTCAACACGGTGGTCTACGAAGAGAAGGATATCTATCGCGGCCAGGAGCGGCGCGACGTCGTCCTGATGCACCCGAACGACCTGAGCCGCATGGGCCTCTCGGAAGACCAATGGGTCGAAGTGCGCAGCGAAACGGGCGCGATGCGTGCGTTGGCCCGGCCCTTCGACATCGCCAAGGGTTGTGCGCTCATGTACTATCCCGAGGCGAACGTCTTGGTCCCGCGAGGCGTGGATGCGCGTTCGCGGACTCCCGGCTTCAAGTCGGTCGTGGTCGCGATCCTGCCCTGTGGCCCAGCGCCCGAGTTGCAGCCCGGCGTCGTTGGCCTGACCGAGCACGTCGAGGGGAGCCGATCGCGGATGCAGTCGTGCTGACCGAATACGACCGCCCAAACCCTCTCCAGATTCCGCCCAACCTGCCAATACCTACAGCGTCACTCGAAGTTTCGCCCTTCGAAACCTTGCGAGGAAGCTCTAGGAATGCAGGCCACCAAGAACTTTGTCTGTCAGCTCGTCGAAGCCCAAATGAGCCGGTATCTGGCCGGGCACCCCCTCTCCGACGAGGCCCTGGCCCAACTCGACCAGCATATCGCCTCGTGCCCCGAGTGCAAAGCCGTGCTGGAGGCCAAGAAGGCCGAAATCCTCGGCGTGCCTGCGGCCCCGACGCTCAAGCCGGGTGCAACGATTCAGCATGCTCTGGTGGACGCTCCCGCTGCGATGGCCGTCGGATCAGCCGTTGCGCCGAAGCCGCACCACCGCCGAGACGCCGGGACGGCAAACGCCAAGCCCAGGACCAAATGGGCCGTCCAGTGGAAGCCGTTGGCCCTGTCGGTCGCTTTGGCCGTCGTCATGGTCGCCATGAGCCTGGTGGCGCAGAACCCGACGTCCGTCCTCGGTCCCAAGGCATCGACCAAGCTTCCGGAAGCCGCGAAGCCCGCGCCAGTACCGGTCCCGGCTACGACCGAGCAGCCCGTCGCCGAAGCGCCGATCGCCACCGCCCCCGA
>JBDHZD010000038.1:0-31267 GCA_039811705.1 Fimbriimonadaceae bacterium
AGGTCTTGTTGACGAACGGCATCAGTTCGTCGGTGATGAATCTGCCGTAGAGGTCGGCTTTTCCGCCCGCCTCGTCGTTGCCTGCGCGGGCTCGCGTGGGCAAATACTCGTTCGCACGTTCGACTTCGGCGTTGGCGATGGCCACGATGACGATCGGCGGAATCAGCTTGGCCTTGATCAGCGCTTCGGCGGCCTCGTCCGCCCGCCATTCGAGGTTCGGCAGGTACGACGTGTCGCCGCTGAACACGTTCTGGCCGTCGTGCATGTACAGGACGGGGTAGCGCTCCTTGCTTTCGGCGTAGCCCGGCGGCAGATAGATCCACACACGCCGCTTGTTGTTCAGGACCTTGGATTCGATGGCCTCGTGAAAGACGATGGTGCCCGTCTTGGTGACCCGCCGTTGGGGCTGATCTTGGGCCATGGCAAGGGAGCAGGCGAAAACAAAGGCTGCGACGGCGAGACGCTTCACGGGGCCATTGTGCCCCATGCAAAAGGACCATGCCCACAGGGCATGGTCCTTTTGCATGGCGTAAGTCCCGGAATCAGCGAGCGTAGAACTCAATGACCTGTTGCTCTTGGAAGAAGCGTGGGAAGTCCTCGCGCTCGGGCATGGCGATGATCTTGCCGCTCATGTTGGGCACGTCGGCCTCCATGTAGGCGGGGACGGCAGCGCCTTCGTAGTGATTGCTGCGGGCAATCTGCTTGCTCACGTCGCGGTCGCGGACGGAGACCACATCGCCCACACGGAGTCGGTAGCCGGGGATGTTCACAACCTTGCCGTTCACCAAGATGTGTCCGTGGCTGACCAACTGGCGGGCCTGGAACACCGTCCGAGCATAGCCGAGCCGCCAGACGGCCGTCTGCAAACGAAGCTCGAGCAACCGGAGGAAGTTCAGGCTCGAGTTGCCATGCATGCGCTGGGCATCCTCGAACGTCGCCTGGAACTGCTTTTCCATCATGTTGTAGTAGCGGCGGATGACCTGTTTGGCCAGCAGCTGCTCGCCGTACTCGGACCGGCTCTTGCGCTCGCGCTGGGCAGGACCGTGCTGGCCCAGGCCGTAGGGGCGCTTGTTGCTCGGGCACTTGCCGTTGCCCCAAATGTTGAAGCCGACGATCCGGCAGATGTCGGTTTTTCGTCCTCGATAGGTCGCCATAGAATTCGCTTCGCCGCCTTGCCCATTCAGGGCGTTCCGGGCGCAAGACGCTAGGATACCCGAGTCTCGCGCGATTCGGTGCGCGACCAGTCCTGGGCAGGAATTCGGCGATAGATTCGGTTCGAAACTCCCTTGGTCCCGTGTGGATGATCCGCTACAAGCGAGAACCCGGCACCGCACAGCCGGTCATGGATCAAGCCGCATCGCCCAGAGTGGGTGTCGACCTCGACCAACACGCCCCTCAGGGTGGGGTCGGCCAAAGTTTTCGGTGCCCCAGCCAAAATCAGGTCTTCGGTCTGATCGGTATCCATCTTGAGCAGAGCCGGCACGGGGAGGTCCAAGTGGGCGATCAAGTCGTCAAGCCTGTAGCACAAAGAGAACTGATCCGCCTCGCAACTCTCGTCGGCCTCGAACGACGAGACGAACCCCTCGGCCTCCGAGCGACCGTGCATCGTGACCACGCCGGTCCGGTCGCAAAGAGCGACGGGCATCGGAACCACATGAGCCATGCGGTTGCACTGGACGTTGCGCACGAGACATGCGTAGGTGGCGGCGCCCGGCTCGAAACTGTAGACCTTGCCCTCGGTGCCAACGATGGTGGCGGCCACGAGGCTGTACGCCCCTGTATTCGCCCCCACGTCGTAGAACACGTCGCCCGAGTGCAGTTCGGACTCCAGCCACCTCACGGTTTCGGGTTCCTTGGCACATTCGTGGGTCCGGAGAAACTCTTGGGGCGACCCAACATCCATCATGATGGGGCGCCGCCCGTAGTCCAAGGGCAATCGCGCTCGCAGGTCCTTACGAAACGACAACCTGCGCTTGTGGTTGACCAAACCCAGAGCAGAACGTGCCACAAGAAACACAGTGCGTTGCCAACTGTTCTCGAACCAACGTTCAAGGCCTCGAAGGGGACTCATGCGCGAGCAGGGCTCAGCTTAGCCCATCGGGCCGAAGACACGCTACAGCAGATCCTGAATGCCCTGTTTGCCCAGCGTGGCCACCAATGCCCGCACAGACTGCGGGTCCCGACGGTCGCAGACGAGAATCGCCGAATCGGTGGCGACGATGACCAGATTCGACACCGAAGACACGCAGACACGTGCAGAGCTCGACTCGTTGTAAACCACGCAATCCGAAGCGTTGACCAGTGTGGCGCTGCCCAGAACCGCGTTCGAGCGTGCGTCCTGAGGGAGATGCCTCCGCAGCGAGTCCCACGTGCCCAAATCGTCCCACTCGAACGACGCCTCGACCATCAAAACATGCGTCGTATGCTCCATCAGCGCGTAGTCGATGGAGATGTCGGGCAATTCGGCGAACACCCGCGCGGCGGCCTCTTGGTCTCCTACTCTCAGGAGCGGCACCAGACGCTCCCATACCATGAGGTGCATCGGCGACGCGCTGCTGAGTTCCTGAGCGAACGTCTCGAGGGTCCAGAAAAACATGCCCGAGTTCCAGAAGAAGTTGCCTCTGGCGAGGTAATCCTCGGCCAATTCGACCGACGGCTTTTCACGAAACCCCGCGACCTTGCGCACGCGCTGCTGTCGATATTCGTAGACTTCGTCGGCCTTGGTTTCGACATAGCCGAACCCTGTATCGGGGCGGTCGGGCTGCACGCCGATGATCGTGATCGCCTTCTCGTTCTCACAAAGATCAAGAGCCGCTTCGACCGCTTGGCGAAACGCCTCGGCAGGACCGATGTGGTGATCGGACGTCAGCACAGCCATCGAAATCTCGCTGCGCGACCCGTGTTGCGCCTCCAAATTGGCCGCCGCCCAGACCAATGCACCCGCCGTGTTCCGCTTGTGGGGCTCGGCAAACACTTGGGTCGCGCCGAGTTCGGGCAGCAACGCCCTCACCGAATCGGCAAGCGGGGGAATGGTCGCCACGAGCACGTTCTCGACACCGAGCAACGGGGCGACCCGGTCGACGGCATCGCCCAGCATGGACCTGCCCTCGGTGCCGAAGGGCAGGAACTGCTTGGGGCGCAGGCGGCGGCTGAGCGGCCAGAACCGCTCGCCCGAACCGCCCGCCATGATCAGGGCGCAACGCGTCATGGGGCCATTATGGGCTTCTCGTGGACTAGGGTGCCCCCGTGCGTCCGAAGTTGGCCCGAAGGATGAGGAAGTCTTGCAGGTTCACCGAGCCGTCTCGGTTCAAGTCTGCTTTCACGTTCCAGTTCCCCGTTCCTTCGCTGGAGCCGAACGCCGCGCGCAGCGATAGAAAGTCGGCGATGTTCACCGTGTTGTCGCCATTGACGTCTCCATTCGGCAGGGAGAACACGAGTGCCGCAGGGTCGGTGCCGTCGAATCGAGCCACGGCCCGCAACCAGTTCGTGTCTTTGATCGCGATGTCGAACGGCTGGACGCGAGGAGCGAACACGGAGAACCGTCCTTGATGGTCCGGGTCGGCGGTCAAAGACGCGAAGGGCACCACCGAGCCGGGTTCGCGAAACTCGAGCACCACCGGCATCGAGGGATTGGCGCTGGACGCCAGACCCTCCCTCGTGACGCGGCCTTCGATCAACGGCGGTGTGACTGTGGCCGCGAAGGTGGCCACCGAGGAGGACTTGCTGGCCGTAAACAGGACGTCCTGCGGTCCGGTCACATCGGTCGGGGTGAACTCGAATGTGGCTTCCTGCTGCCCAGGCGAGAAACTGACCGACGAAGGAACCGGACAAGCGGGGTGATCGGACGTCAGGGAGACGTCCGACTGCAACGCAGACGGGTAACGCAAGCGAACGGTCCCGGTGTAGCTCGTGCCCGCCCGCAGGTTCCTCGTGGGCAACGTCACCGATTCGATCGAGAACGGCGCGACCTTCATCCAGAAATCTCGGTTGACGTTGCCGATGTTGGCCGTGATCTTCACCCAAGCTTCTTGTTGCACGCCGAAGGTTTCCACAAGGAAGATCTCCGACAGGTTGCCCGGGGTCGCATCGATGACAGAGACCACCGGCGTTGCGATCGTGGGGTTGCTCGAGGACAGGTTGATCTTCATGCCCGCGGGTGCCGGAGTCTCCAGGTACACCACGCCCAGCGCGTATTGCGGTCCTTGCAGTTCGCCTGGGACGACTTCGAGTCCGAAGTCGGGCGGATCGATCCGCGCCATCGCACTCACCGTCGCACCTCCGGATTCGGCAAAGAACGTCACGGTTTGAGGCGTACCCACGGGAATCGTCCAGATATCGAACGACTTCTGTGTTTCTCCGGGTGCGAAGGTGATGCTGCTGGGCATCTGGATGATCTGCTGGTTCGAGGCGCGGAGACCGACTGGAACCGACTCCTGAGAAGCCTGAGACAGGGCAACGGTCGCCGTAAGCTTGAGTCCACCGCGAAGCACAAAGGTGGACAAGGAGAAGAACGAGAGGGGTGGTCGGCCCAGCCGGACGCGCCAGATGCCTTGCCCCCAGGTGGCAGCGTTCAAATAGCCTGTTCCGGGAACATACTGCAGGTGCTGAACAGGAACAGGCGGCAATCCCAGCGGCTGGGTGGCATTCGACCATGTCGAGCCACCGTCGGTGGTCATAAACACACCGATGTCCGTACCCACATACCATGTGCCCGCAGGATCGGACGGATCGCGTTCCACAGTGTTGACTTGCACGTCGGGAAGTCCCGTCGAACCCGTGCCGGAGACGTTCACCCAAGCGATCGTGTTGGCCGACGGATCCCACGTGCCTTGATACAGGTGCGCGGAACCGAATCCGCCCAGGGCGACCAAGAACGAGTTGGCGTTCGTGGGATGGAACGAGAAGTCGGCGATGGCCCGATCAGGCAACCGGAGGCCAGTGGCGGGGGCATCGATGCGGAACCGGTCGCTGGCGAACAACTGCTCGGAAATCCACACCTCGCCGTCCAAGGAACCCACGAGCATGCGGTTGGCGTCTGACGGCGCCGTGTCCATGGCCAAGATGAACCCACCTCCGTCCAGCCGCCAGTTGCCGACACGGTTGGTCCACGTACCCGTCGTCTGATTCCAACGGTACAGCCGAGTATTGGAGCCGCACCAGACTTGTTTGGGGTCGGACCGTTGCATGTGGATCACGGGAATGAAAGGAAACGTGTTGTTGTCCTGCCTTGACCCGACGATGTTGGTGAGCGTGTTGCGGTTCCATGTGGTCCAAGCATCGGTGGTGCGATAGACGGGGCCGCCTTGGCTGACCACGTATTGGATGCCGGGGTCGTTCCAGTCGATGGCCGTCCAGCCGCCGTCGCCGGCGCCAACATTGTTCCAGTTGTCGACGTCGCCATAGCCGACGATGGCCGCAGTGGTGGGCGAAGCGTTGTCCTGGGTGCCGCCGATGATCACGTTGCGGTCCGTCGGGTGGAACGATGCATGGTAGAAGTGGGTGGCGCGAACGTTGAAGTTCAGGTTGTTGAACCCGCCGAAGTTCCAGCGATAGATGCCGCCGTCGTTGCCGATGAGCATGTCGAACCCGGACGGATCGCGCTTGAAGATGTGTTGGTCGTTGTGGGTGTTGGCTGGGCTTCCGGTCAAGCCATTGGCACCCGAACCCGCAAGGGTGGTCATGCCCACGTCGGACCACAGAAATCCGCTGTTCGCTTCGGGATTCCCCAATTGGTGGACGCCGATGACTCCCACATACAGCAGGTCCTCGTTGGGCTCCCATGGCCTCTTGAGCGCTTCGATGGTGTAGTTGTAGGACGCTTGGCCCCACCAACCCGGTTGAAACCCTCCGGGGCCGGTGCCGGTCAGATTGACCCAGGTGCCTCCGGCGTCGTCGCTCCGCCACACGGCCCCGTTCGCGCCCGCACCACCCGCCGCGGTGTTGGTGCTGTAGAGAAGGTAGATGCGGTCGGGGAAGTTCGGACTGGTCGCGACTTGGCAGAACGCACCGGTCGGATGCGCCGGCATGGTGATCGGTGTCCAGTTGGCGCCAAAGTCGCGGGATCTGAAGAGGAAGTGTCCGTCAGCAACGGCGTAGAGGTTCCGCGTGGAATCCATGCGGGGTTCGCTTGTGGCCAACCCTGAAAAGAGGCCACTGTTGAACCGGCTGCTCCATGCGCCACCGTTGTTGGTGGAGCGCAAGATGCCGCCATTCTGGGCTGGCCCTCTGCCGAGCGTGGCCACCACTTCCTGGGTGTTGTCGGGGTTGAACTCGATGTCCGATACGGTCCGGCCCGCCAGATTGGTGCCCACCAAATTCCACGTGTTGCCACCGTCCAGCGAACGCATGATCCCCGGGGAGGAACCCAGCCACATCAGGTTGGCTGGATGATCGCCCGTTCCAACCAAGATGTGCTGATTGTTGGATGGGTCGATCGCAACGCAGGTCGTCTCGAGCGACCGCCAGTTGGGTCCGGTGGAAAGGAACTGCCATGTGACGCCGAAGTCGTTCGTTCGCCAGAGACCTCCATTGGGCAACGCGATGTAGTACCTCCCGGCGACAACCGGATCGAAGGCTGCGCCGTTGACGCGCCCGGACACAGGTGCCGGCCCCCACCAGCGCCGGTAGGGGACGTTCAGGTTCTTGGGGCCGACGAAACTCCAGTTCCCGTTGATCACCGTGTTGTCGCTCCCGATCGCCCCAAGCCGCGCGGGCGGTAGCGCGTCCCGGTGTTCGATCGCCCTTTCCACGGCGCCGTCCGGGATGCGATCGTATGGGTAGAGGCGCTGCATGGTCATCCACTTGGCGGCCTCTTTCCAATCACCAGAAATCGATGCCACATGTTTGCGCCAGGCATCCGGCTTGAGGGCGCGGGCGGGAGCCTGTTTGACCGCTTTCGAGTTCTGGCTGGGGACAGGAAACGCCTCCTTCTGGGCGAAAGCCACGGGGGCGACGAGGACGAGAGCGCAAATCAGACCTTTGACCACGGCTGATGCTTGGACGATGGCAGGGGTGGGGTTGGGTTCCCAAGATTTCAGATCATGTTCACGAAATCTCGAAGAAGTGCAGGAGCCGGGCCGGCGAAGTCCGAACAAGGTGGCAACGATGCTTGCTCTGGGACTCGCCCTCGCCATGATCGCCAACACCGACGACTCCGCCTTCAAGAAGCCCGACATGACGTGGTGGAAGGAGGCCCGGTTCGGCCTGTTCATCCACTGGGGCCTCTACGCCGTCCCGGCGGGCAAATGGGGCGACAACACCGGCTACGGCGAGTGGATCATGGATTCCGCCCGGATTCCCGTGTCCACCTACGAAAAGTTCAAGGATCAGTTCAACCCAACGGCATTCGACGCCGACCAGTGGATGGATCTGGCCAACGAGGCCGGTATGAAGTACGTCGTCATCACGACCAAGCACCACGACGGATTCGCCCTGTTCGATAGCAAGGTCAGCGACTACGACATCATGGCGACGCCTTACAAGAAGGACATCATGCGTCAGATCGCCGATGCCGCTCGCAAGAAGGGCATCGTCCCATGTTGGTACCACTCGATCATGGACTGGCACCACCCGGACTACCTCCCCCGGCGCGGATGGGAGAACAGACCCTCGGCTGGAGCCGACTTCGACCGCTACAACCGCTACCTCCACGCACAGGTCAGCGAGTTGCTCACCAACTATGGCCCCATCGGTGTCATGTGGTTCGACGGCGAGTGGGAGTCCACGTGGTTGCCCAAGTACGGGACCGCACTGCTCGCTCAGTGCCGCGAACTCGCGCCCAACACCATCGTCAACAACCGCGTCAGCCAGGTGCGACAGGGTATGGAGGACGTAATGGGTGCGAGCACCGGAACGCAACAGGCCGTCGGCGATTTCGGCACACCCGAACAACATATTCCCGCGACCGGCCTACCGGGTCAGGATTGGGAGACCTGCATGACCATCGGCCAGCATTGGGGCTTCAACGCCTACGAGACCGAGTGGAAAAGCTCGACCACGCTGATCCGGAACCTCGTCGACATCGTGAGCAAAGGCGGCAACTACCTGCTCAACGTGGGCCCGCGCGCCGACGGCACGTTCCCGCCCCAATGCGTGGATCGTCTGAAGGAGATCGGGGCCTGGATGAAAGTGAACTCCGAGTCCATCTACGCCACCGAGGCCTCGCCGTTCGACACGTTGCCATGGGGGCGATGCACGCAGAAGAAGATCGGCTCGGGCACGAACCTTTACTTCAACGTCTTTGAATGGCCCAAGGATGGGCGCCTGATCATCCCGGGCCTGGGCAACACGCCGAAACGTGCGCGGCTGCTCGGAAGTCGTACAGCCGTCGGCGTTTCGCGCGAGGGGGCCAACGTGGTGTTGCGTTTGCCGGGCAAACCGCTCCACGAAGCCGCGAGTTGCGTGGTGCTGGAGGTCGAAGGGACGCCCACGGTCTACCGCACACCCGAAATCGTTTCGCCGGGCAACGAGTTTGTGG
Organism: Fimbriimonadaceae bacterium; assembly: GCA_039811705.1. GTDB lineage: Bacteria > Armatimonadota > Fimbriimonadia > Fimbriimonadales > Fimbriimonadaceae > UBA2387. Next base: position 8,477 of record JBDHZD010000038.1, read on the forward strand.
ATATGATCCGCGTCCAGTTCAAGGTGGGCGAGGGCATGGAGGCGCGCTACACGCTCGACGGCACCGACCCTAAACCGACCTCGCCGAAGGTCACTGTGCTGCAGATCGCCAACGAGTGCGAGGTCCGCGTGGCGGCGTTCCACGGAGGCAAACGGGTCTCGGATGTCGCCAAGCGTTCGTTCGTCCGTGTGAAGCCGATGGCCGCAACGGGCGCGTCGGGCACGCAAAACGGGTGGTCGATGACCGAGTACAAGGGTTCTTGGGACCGCCTGCCCGACTTCGACTCGCTCACGCGTTCGGGGTCGCGCGTATCGGACACGGTTGCGGCTTCTGCGGACGAATTCGTCGGCAGGCGGTTCGCCGGCAACCTACGGGTGCCATTCGATGGCATCTATCAGTTCGCGCTGTCGTCGGACGATGGCTCGCGCTTGCTCATCGGCGGCAAAGTCGTCGTGGACAACGACGGCCTGCACGGGGCCGAAACCAAGGTCGGGCGAGTCGCTCTGGCGCGCGGCAACCATTCCATCGTGGTGGATTGGTTCAACAAGACGGGCGGCGCAGCGCTCACGCTCAACTGGGGCCCCATCGGTTCGCCAAAGCGTCCTCTCGGCGGTGGCGACGTGGGGCACTGAAAACCGTGGCGTCACCCTGGGAATCCAAGCTCGGCACACCTACTTGCGGCCCGACCACCAAGAAGGGTGGGAGCAAGACCGTCAGCGTCGATCCAGATGGATGCGCCCACACCCGAACGCAACGTTTCGACCTACGCCGAGGGCCTCGGCACACCGCAGTCCCACGAGCAGTTGCCGATCAGGCCTGTCGTGGAATTCGACGACGCCCATCCACCCGCGGATCTGACTTTCTCCCGCACGCGCCGAGTGTCGCCGGTGCATTTGCGGGTCCAGCATGGACCGATAGGGGGGCGAGATCGCTTGAATGCACGTCGTCCACGCTGCCTCGTCATCGGGCTTAGCGAAGACTTCCGACAAGGCTGCCGCCCGCCTGAAACCCGCCTCGGCGACGTCGAGGGGGCGCGGGGGCACGATGGATCCATGTCTCTTCAGCGAGCAAGGCGACGTCACCTGAAAGCCCCGGACCTCAGGACCCGAGAAGACCTCGAACGCGCGGCGGTCCGACAGGGTGCGGAAACTCTCGAGGCGCGCCTCGCAACGTTCGGTACCGAAGCCGCTCTTCCCCGCCGCCTCCCAAGCCCGACGGAACAGGTCGCTTTCGTCCGCTGCCGTGCCAAAGAGTTCGAAGACGACGCGGACGGTCGGTCCACGTCCAAAGATCTCGTCTGGATAGACGGAGAGGATGCGGAGCGGCCGCACGTCGCCGTTGCCATCGCCGTGGGTGACCGCCCTCCAAGCAACAGCTTCGCCGCCGAGCGCCGCCAGGCCCTCGCCCAGTGCGCCGCGCCACATCGAGCCGTAAAACTCGTGGTGCGGGAACGAGCCCAGAGGACGGAACCGCGCTTCGCACCGCAGGATGCGGAAATTGCGGATGCAGATCCCTAGCCCGGGCAAAAGGCGGGCCGGGTGGCTAGTCTGGGATGCCGACATAGCGAACGGTGCGCCCCGTGGGTTCGACGATGATGGTGTCACCAGATTGGACTTTGTCGAGGGCTTCTTGGGGAGGTGCCATGCACATCTTTTCGCCGTCAGGCCCCCTTACGAGAAGGTCCTTGCCTTGCTTGCGAACGACCTTGGCGCGGTACGGCTGACCCGACGTCGCCGATTGTTGCGCGCCGGTGCCGGGGGGCTGTGGCCCTTTGCCGGTGTTTTCGGCGAACCGCCCGTAGCCTGCGTTGGTTTTGGCGCCCAGGCCTTCACGTTCGAGGTGCCACAGGAGGACCTTCTTGAGCGCATCGGCCCACTTCTCGCGACCCTTGGGCACGATGAACGCAAACTTGAACACCACGCCCGGCTTGACCGCCAGGAATCCGACGGGAGTCGGGTCGTCCATGTCCGAGGGGAGTTCGGCTTTGCCCTGGTAATAGTCGGGGTGGTGGACGGTGACCGTGTCGGGCATCATAGGCTGGGCGATGCTGGCGCCTGGATCGGGCATGGCGTCGAGGAACTCGACGAGTCCGGCTTCGCCGGTGGTGCCGAAGATGCGCGCCCATTGGATGAACTTGGCGTCGTCGGCGCCTTCCAGGTCCAGTCTGTCAAGGAGTTCGGGGAGTTTGGCGTCCGGCTGGTACCGCTCGACCCTGACCTCGTTGCCCTGCTTGTCCTTCTTGATCTCGTAAGTGTCGGCAAGAACCTCTCGGATGCCCATCCACTCGGCGAGCGCGCGACGCATGGCGCCCTTGACGCTGCTGCCCGGGACGTACGGAACGCCATAGGTGCGGTGGAGCGTGAGGCCGACTTCGTGGACGGTTTGTTCGCCGAGGCCGAGGGCGAAGGGCGACGTGGTCTTGGCGTCGAGGACCTGGGCGCCAGTCGAGGCGAGGCCGCGGGTCCATTCAGGCCAGAACAGGTCCTTGTAGGCCTGCGGCCACGACTGCTTGGCGATGGCTTGGAAGAGCAGGTCTTGCGGATCGGGTCCCCTCCTGTCCCTGTCCGTATCGTCCTTGTTCCTGAATCCGGTCACGTAAGCCTGATAGGCGAGGCCCCAGTTCCCATTCGGGGGCTCAACACCAACGAGAGTTCTGATCGCAGTTCTCACGCTAGTTCCCCTCTCCTCCCAATACGCTGACACAAAAACGCTTGTAGAAGACGATCGAGTCCAGCAACCTCTGGGTCAGAAATGCGTAGTCTTCAACAGTGGAAGACTTAACCTTCTCGAGCAACGGACCATCGATCCCCGGTGTTTGGGCGAGATCGTCGAGCAAAGCTCTCACGGATGGCTCCTTCTTGGCCTTTTCTTCGGCAAATGCAACCGCTTGAGCCAAGCCGGATGTCTGAACCAAGCTCGGGAAACTCTTCACCCAGGTTGTGTACTTTTCGACCCACTCCTTTTGCTTGTTCTTGTCTTCGAACTTACCCTTGTGGGCATTGATGCGTTCGAGCGCTTTGCTCATCAGTCTGGTTTGGAGAGTCATTGAGAACCTCCTAGTGCAACAAACCGACACAAACCCATGCCTGTGGTCGCCTTGCCTCCGAACTGGAGCAGGCTACCGTCGATCAAGGTCTTGAACTGATTTCGCGCCTCTTCCCGCTTGCTCATAGGTCCGAACTGCGCCGTCGCGATGCCGGCGAAGATCGCTTCGGTGGGCACCGCTTCTTCTTGCCGCAAGAACTTGTCCTTGGCCGACTTCGTTGCGAAATCCAATGAGACGTGGGTCACAAGTTCGGTGGCGAAGTTCGTCAGGTAGGTGAACATCGTGGACTCGACGCAGACGAGCCGCTTCGCGATGTCTTCGGGCTTGACGCCGAGGTTCGCGCTGATCGCCGTGGCGAATGCGGTCGCTTTGGCCGCTTCCAAGTCAACCACGTCAAGATCCAGGTCTTCAAGGATGACCTTGGTGTTCTTGAACCTGACGGCCGCGCCCGGCGGGCACTTGCACTTCTTGAGGTCAGTTGACTCGAAGGCCACATGGTCGAGTTCGTTCATGCCGCTGAGCTTCATGAGTTCGGACAGTCGCTTCACAGCCAGTCCGCACGTCACATAGGCGAACGTGCCCGAGTACGAGCGCACGGGCATGCAGATGAGGCGCATGTCGGAGAACGCGATGGCCCCGGCATGGGAGTTGTCGTCGCCGGCTTGCCCGAAGAGGGGGGCGACGTGCTTCTCGGCTTCCTTCTGGCCGTCTTGGTCGTCGGTCCGTCCGCTGTCGTTGATGAAGCGTCGCATGGCCGCATCGCGTAGGACTCCCTTGAGGCTGCTGCCCGGGACGATGGGCCAGGTCGTCGTGCGCTCGCGGGCCACGGGCAGGTCGATCGCGCCGACGGATTGCCCGGTGCCCACGTGCAGGGGGGTGAGGGTTCGCAAGAGGGTGAGGTAGTTCATGCTCATGATGTTGTCTCCGACGGGTTCCACACGCCCCAAAGCGCGAGACCGAACCCATCCTTCTGGTCTTGTTGGTTGTCGTCGAGATCGCTGACCGAGCGCAACCAGCGGTCGGCCAACTGTGCGGGGTCGCCTTCGACGACCTCAAAGAAGTAGACGCTGCCCGCGGGAGCCAGCCAGCGGACCTGCTTGACGCGCCCCGCCTGAAGGTCCCATCCCGAGACGGCTTGGCGGCGGGGAACGCAGGCCGAGACCAGTTTCAGCTTGAGGGTGTCTGGGCAGCCCGGGACGATGCCGGGGGCGGCCCATCCGGGTGTCCATCCTTCTTTGAAGGCGGCGGGTGTGGCGAGGACCATGCGTACTCCCTTGGCACCACTCAGAGCGTTGCGGACGTTTGCGGGGCAGTCGAGGTCGGCTTGCGTTGGCTCGTAGAGGGAAAGCCTACGTTCTCCTCCCAGGGCGATCACACCGCACCCGAGGTCTTGGTCGGTTTCGATTTCGGCGAGCAGGGAGAACGCCGGACCGGCTTTGACGACGCCCTCGTACTCGTAATGGGTTTGGCCCAGTGCGATGCCTTCCGTTTGGTAGAGCATGCTCTTGGCGGCGGCCTGGGTGCCGAACGCGATGCCGACGTGGGCGCGTCGGTCCTTGGGCGGGCTGGTCGGCTTGCCCTTATCTTCCTTTTCTTCGTTGAAGTGTTTGGGCAAATCGGCGTCGTTGGCGAGCCAGGTCGCCATGTCGGTCGCGCTCAGCCAGCGGAGTTCGGGGCTCTTTTGCTCTTTGAAGTCCTTGCTGAAGGGTTCCAGCGCGAGGCGGAGTCCCTCGGGCAGGTCCGAGCCGCCTTCGCCGGAGCATGTCGGGCGGATGCGGTAAATGCCCCACTCCTTGTCCGGGGCACCCTCCAGTTGTCGCAGGGCGGCGTCGGCGGGTGCGCGGTAGAGGATTTCGTCGCCGCGCATCATCAGCGGACCACGCACGGCCATCGCTTTGAGCTTTACCGCGTTCTCAGGCGTGAACGGCAGGTGGCCCAGGTTGCCGACAAGTGTGCGCAGGGCGCCCGCCACGGTGCTGGGGAAAGGCATGTCGAGGGTGGACGCTTGCCCTGCACCGCCGCCGACGGCGAACGGGCGGCCATCGCCGAACAGCAGGGGGTCGAGTCCGTGGAATGCGATGCGTTGCGCCTTCATACGTTGGCCTCCTTCTTGGTCTTGGTCTTCATGCTTCTGGCCGCCACCAACAGGTCGGCGAATGTGCGGAGCGACTTGGGGTCGGTGACCCACTCGGGCAGCAGGCCTTTGAGATCATCAGGTTTTTCCGAGTCCTTCTTGTCGCAGATGCGGTGGTATTCGGCGGCGATCAGCTTGAAGTCAACTAGATTCTTGTCGAGTCGCTGCAGACGGATGAGTTCGTCGGCCAACTCACGCACTTCGTAGGGGAATCCGTGCGGGGCGATTCGGTTCTCGAATGCCGCAATCGCGGCATTGAGCAATTCGTCCGGCTTCTGCGCCCACGGCATCGCAACTACGACGTCGCCGCCCGAGCGGGGCCGCACGCCGACGGCTAGCGCGTCCTTCTTCTTCTCAACTTCCTTGCCTTCCTCCCAAACGATGTGCTTCACCTTCTTCGCCGACTTCTCCAAGTCGCGGGCGAATTCGAGCGCGGATCGAAGATTCTCCTGGACATGGACCACGGCGAGTCCGACACTGAGCGTCGCGCCTTCGGCCCCCGCCTTCTCCATTGCCGCCGCGAACATCTCGTGGAGTCGGCGGGCCAATTCGACCGCACCTTCCAGAGGCAACAGCGCCAGGACGTCGTCGCCGCCGGCGTACACGAGCTGTCCGGCTTTGTCGCTGCCCTTGAACAACTCCTCGGCCTCTTGAGCGAATTGGACGGCCAACGTTTCTGAGAACTTGCGGTGCTGCTCGACGGTCTTCAGTGCGCGCAAAGCCTTGCCCATGTTGTCGCCGTCGGCGAGCAGGATGGCGAAGTAAGTCGGCGCGTCAGGGGTCCTCTTGATGCCGATCTTCTCCCATACCTGTTGCTTGAAGCTCTTGAGCTCGTCGACTTTTCCTGCGTCCAGACCATACTCGTCGAAGTCGCCCAAAACAATGTCGGCCAACGCGATGCCTTCCCGAACGGCCCTGTCCCAGTGCGCCGCATCGGCTTTGGCGAGCAGGTGTCCCATGGCCACGTCGCGAGTGGATTGCATGCGGTAGCGCTTGGCATCCGGGCTGAACGTGCCGAACCGCTTGAGAATGCCCATGGCATCGAGGCGCTCGTTGGGCTTGACACGCGTGCCGAACGGATCTCTGGCTTTATCGTCGTAGACTTGCTCATAGCCCGGATCCAGGGAACCCATGTGGCGCCCATGCCCCATCGGCGCAGGTCCGAATTCGCGAAGCGTTTTGCGCGACGAAGCCAATTGGTCGAGCGTCTCCTTGGCCTTGGCGTAGTCGTCGCCGCTTGGGACCCATGTGCAAGACACCTCGGGAAACGCCTCGATCTGGGCCTTTGCCAGCGCATTGTCTTTCATGAACTTGAAGCCTTGTTTGCTGGCAACATCGTTCCACTTGTCCTGCAGGAAACCACGCACCCAATCGCGACAGTCTTGGGCCACCTTCGCGGGGTCGCCATCGATTTCGGCCAGCACGATGTTGGCGGCCGGAAGCTCAGGCTTCGCAGGAAAGATCAGGTTGCCGCCCTTGTTCTGTACCAGTTGTGCAACCGCCTTCGTGACTTCCACGAGCAGGTCGGAGCCGGCGGTGAGGTCGAGGGTCTTGCGACTGGCCGCGATGAATCCCTGAACGGGGCCGAGATTGACTTGGAACAGGTGCTTCATGCTCGGACACGCTCCAGTTGAAGTTGGTCGAGGTATTGCATGAACAGGTCGCGGACGTCTTGCGTGCCAGTTAGGCCCATGCCCACGGGTGCTTGCAACGCCTGAAAAGTGATCGGCGCCGACACGTTCGACATGCTGACTTTCTCTGCCCGGAAGGGTTGCTTCAGGATCAGCAACGCTCCGTAGAACTCGTTGCCGATTTGAATCGCCTTCACGATGACCGGAGACGCGAGCCTGACTTGGCCAGCCGCATTCACGGTGTCGAATTGACCCGGTCTCACAAAGCCTGTATGACGCGGCATCATACGGATGGTGAGCGGCATGCCGAGGCGGGCGCGCGGAAGGTGCAACTTGCGCTCCAAGTTGCGCGCATACAGCTGCCGCTCTCCCTTGATTGCCCGAATGGAGTCAGCCTCAGGCCAAGGGGACTTGTTAGGTTCGTACGGCTTTACAGCCTGTCCTTGCCTGGCCTGGGACAGCCGGCTCTTGACTTGCGCAGCGGGAAAGCCCTTGCGGAAACCTTCATAAACGGTCACAGCAGCCATGAACGCTTCACTCGGCTTCTTGCAGGGCGGCGTAAGGAACAATGTGGCACCCTGCAGAGTGGTCACCCCGAGCGGATTGGAGGGAGAGACGCCCAGTAGACCCTTGAGCGATTCTTTCGTGACCGCGGGGGAGCCGACGGCACCCGCCCCGCGCCGCACCCTCGCGCCAAGACCGCCGAAAGCGATCCAGGCCTCGGCCGCTCGCTTGGCTTCCGCGAAATCCGCCTGGCTTGTGCCAGGCCTGGCGGACAAAGTGACCACGAACTCGGCACTCGGCAAGACGCGCAGACGGTCTTCGTCGCGAGCATCGCGCTTCTCGACCAAGACGCCCTTCACATACTTGGGAAGTTCGGCCTCCGAAGTTTGGCGGAGCAACTTGATATCGCCCTTACGAGTCACATCGACCCGGATCGATACGGCCCCGTGCGCCTTGTCGCTCCCCCAGATCCGCGTCTCCTTCTCCCGGATCGACGCCCGGTCGGTCTGCAACGCCCGCCACCAGAAACGCAAGTGACCGCGGATGGCGCTGGGCCGGATGGGGTTGTGGAGGTCGGGCTGGCCCGGCCTCGCTCCACCGCCGATCATCGGCGTGATCAACTTGAGCTGGAACGTCGCCTCCAGTCGCTTGGGCGCGTCGCCCAGTTCGAGTTCCCAATCGGGATTCCGTGTCGCTGCTTTCAATTCGCTCATAGTCGCAATCCGCCTATCTCCAAGTCACTTCTGACCGTCCTGCAAAGACTCCTTCAAGACTTTCACAAAAGTAGCCAAGAACTTCCCGGCTTGTGACAAACCTCACCCCCAGCGCCCGAAATCCGGCAGCCCCTCGTAGAAAGCCAAGGCCTCCCGGTGAACCAACAGGTCTCGAGGACGAAGCGGCCACGCCAACGAAAGTCCCTCCAAAGACCGGCAACGCGACAGCGCCACATACGTCTGGCCGTTCGCAAACGCTCCGCTCCCCATGTCCAAACTCATCCGGTCGAACGTCAGGCCCTGCGCCCTGTGGACCGTCAAGGCCCAGGCCAGCTTCAGCGGCAACTGGCGGAACACTCCCACCACTTTCCGGTCGATTCGCCTCTCCCGCTTGTCCCAAAAGTACTGGTGCCGCTTCCATTCGTAAGGCCCGACCCAGGCCAACATACCGTCATCCGTCTCGATGCACACGGCGTCGCGTCTCATATCGACAACACGTCCCAAACATCCGTTGTACAACCCCGGCCCGGTGTTCGCCAGGTGCATCACTCTGGCTCCGATCTTCAAACCCAAAGAGAAAGAGGTCGGAAGATCCCTCTCGGGAAAGTCGCCCGCGACCAATCCTTCATACCGATACATAGGTGGCTCCAAACGCGCCAGCTGCGCATGGTTCATTTCGTCGACCCGCGCGTTCGTGGTGCAAAGGCGAATCGATGGGCCCACGTCGGCCCCTGTGCGCCGATTGACCAACTCCAAGCCGGCCGCCTCGCCGCGACGCGTGTGGTTCAAGGCATCCAAGAACGGTCCGTCCGACTGCCGGTGCACCGTCGTCAGCTTCATCACGGCCATCCGCTCCTGTCGCAAGCAATGCGCCCGAAAGAAGAAAGGATCGCCATACTCCTGGGCCATGAACTCCTCTTCGGCACGATCCTTGACGATCGGCTCCAACTGCAACGGGTCCCCGACCAGCAACACCCGCACGCCGCCAAACGGCGTCCCCGGTCGAGGGCCGTTCAATCGCAAACTCGTCTCGATCGCGTCCATCAAGTCCGCACGGACCATCGACACCTCGTCGATCACCAGCACGCGAAGGTTCTCAAACAGCTCTCTCTTCGGCGACCCAGGCGCAAACTCTTGGATCGCCTCGTCGTTCGGAGCGAAAGGACCCCACCTAAACTTGAACAAGCTGTGGATCGTCGAGCCGCCCACGTTCACCGCGGCCAAACCCGAGGGCGCCACCACCGCCGTATTCTGGGAGCGCTTGACAAAGGACCTAAGTAGCGTGGACTTACCTGTACCCGCCTCGCCGGTAAGAAAAGCGACGGGTGAACCCCAGTCCTCGGACAATAGAAACTCCAGCGCCCTGGCTTGGTCCGCCGAGAACTGGAGACGGGATATCGGATGGTGTTGATGCGTGTTCGACATTTCAAGTGGTCCTCTCACAACACCACGGCAAGCAGAACCACGATGAGCATCATGCCGACGCAGACCACCCAACATCCGATCCCGCCATAGGGGCGGAGGCCCCGTCGTCCGAGTCGAATGCCGGCGTAGGGTCGTGGTCTGAATCGCATGGTGGTTCGCTCTGCCGCGCCGTGGCGCGTACAATCCATAGAGCAACGGCGGACACAAGGCTGTGACACTCGCCATCGACGCCTACGGTGCAGACCTCAGAAAGGAGGGCGACGAACTGATCGTCCTCGCCGACGGCGTCGAAAAGACCTTCGAACTCCCCCTGATCGAAAGGCTTATCCTCACCTCCGGGGCCTCGCTGTCGCACGACCTGCTCATGTCCCTGCTCGGGCGCGGCATCCCCACCACCTTCCTGTCGCGGGACGGCGACTATGTCGGCCGACTCGAGGCCCCGGGCAAGGGCGGCATCGCCCGCGCCAGAGCGCAGTTCCGCGAGCGACCCGCCCAAGAGGTGCTGTCGATCGCCACCGAACTGGTCGGTGCCAAAGTCGCCAATCAATCCCACCTTGTTCGAGCGGCCAAACGGCACAACAGGATTCCATCCCACCTCGCAACCCCGGACCCAGTCTCCGGGGCGCAAGACCTCGAGCAGCTCATGGGCATCGAGGGCATGGCGGCGAGAACCTACTGGTCGGCCCTGCGGCACATGATCCCCGAATCGTGGGGTTTCCCGGGACGAACGGGACGCGGCGCCAACGACCCCGTCAACGCCTGTCTGAACTACCTCTACGCCATCCTCCTCTCCGAGGTGGTCGAATCGTGCCACCGGGCCGGGCTCCATCCCGACGCCGGCTTTCTCCACGCCGACCGCCCGGGGCGCCCCTCGCTGGCCATCGACCTCATGGAGCCCCTCAGGCCGTGGCTGGTCGATCGGCTCCTCTTGCGCATGATCGGTCAAAACCGCTTGGATCGCGACGGATTCGAACCCGGAGAACGCGGACGCCGCATCGCCGAACCGAATCGCGAGGCCCTGATCGGAGAACTCCTTCGCGAACTCAAGAAGGAGGCGCCCGCCAATGGACTCCAACAAGGTAGCTGGAGCCAAGTGCTCCACGCTCAGACCGAAGCGCTGGCCTCGCACCTCCTCAACCCCCAACGCCCATTCATGGCCGTCAGGGTGAAACGATGACGACAAGAACGTTCTACGTGGTGACCTACGACGTGCCGGACGACAAGCGCCGGACCCAGATCGCAAAAGTCCTCGAGGGCTATGGCTCCAGAGTCAACTACTCGGTCTTCGAGTGCGTGCTCACCGAGCGCCAGTACGCGGCTTTGCGCCGCAAGCTGGATCGCCGGTCCAAGCCCGAGGAAGATCAACTCCGCTACTACGCCCTCTGCGCGGACTGTTCCCGGCGTATCGACGTGGTCGGCACGACACCTGTCACCACCTACCAGGACATTGTGATCGTGTGACGGACTCCGCAGCCCGCCGCCGCAGCAGCCCCCGCCGTCCCGGCGGTGGGAGCGAAGCTTCGCATCTCCCTCCCCAAGCCTGGGGAGGGCCGGGGAGGGGTTGGATACGGGCGTCTGGAAGCGGACGCGGGTCCGAGCGTCCCCTTCGACGCCGCGCCGCCCTTGGCTCGGGCGAACCAAGGGGGGCGACGGGCGCGGGCTCAGGGTGACGAAATCGGCAAGACCTCCCCGTCGCGCTCGGGGACTCCCCTCTCCTTGGCCCTTCCGCTTCTCTCCGACCCGGACCGAAGGCGGCCAAGGAGAGGGGACGGGGGTGAGGATGGACCGGGGCGCCGCCGCAGCCCCGCCGTCCCGGCAGGGTGCGAAGCCTCGCATCTCCCTCCCCAAGCCTGGGGAGGGTCGGGGAGGGGTTGGCTACGGGCGTCTCGAGGCGGACCTCTGCGGCATCCGTTCCTTCCGCCTTTCCCGCCTCGATGCCGAGAGGGGGCGGGGGGTCCTCCCAAGTCCCCGGGGCCATCGCCCGGTCCAGCGAAGAATCCGCGGGAAACCGCGACAACCGCGGCGGAGACGGAGTATGCTGGCGGAAAAGCCCGGAAGGCGGACTTTGGACCCGTCTGCGACAAAGAGACGGTCGTCTGTGCGTTTTTTCGGAAAAGGCCCGCCGAGACGGATGCGGGCCGCACGTTGAAAGCCTGAAAACGAACGGTTTTGGCCGACCCCCCTCCCGAATGCGGGGGGTATCGGCCTAGGGGTCCGCTTTGCGAAGAATTCGAAGGGGCCGACCCCCCTCCCACTATCGCGATAGGCGGCGCTTATGGCTTAGCGTCCCGGGCGGCCCGGGTTCGAACGGCCCCGAAAACGGGGTCCGGACGCGCACCCGCCCGAGGTCCGGCCACACGCGATGTCTACGCGACCTCCCGCGATTTCGGCGGTTCTGGGCCTTGACAGGGCCGCAACCGGGGGGTATGATGCCCGAAACGGTTGCACGGGTCCGCCCTTGCAATCGCCCCCACCCCGAAAGGGGATTGAAACGCCAGCTTGTGAGAGCGCACGAGTCCAAGCTCATACGGGTACTCCCTTGCAATCGCCCCCACCCCGAAAGGGGATTGAAACTAACCCCCCGCATACACAGCCCCGCTTGTTCTGCGGGGCAACTTGCAATCGCCCCCACCCCGAAAGGGGATTGAAACGTCATCTGTGGGCGGTTCCTAGGCCCTCTCGGTTCATCTGTCTGGCTTGCAATCGCCCCCACCCCGAAAGGGGATTGAAACGTAGTTGATCTCGGGGACGATCTGTGCCGCGGCTTGCCTTGCAATCGCCCCCACCCCGAAAGGGGATTGAAACTTGGAACTGGCACATCGACGCGATCGCGGAGCACTTGGAGGCCTTGCAATCGCCCCCACCCCGAAAGGGGATTGAAACGGCTCCGACGAATCGGGGTACCGTACTTGGTCTTGCCAGTCAGCTGCCTTGCAATCGCCCCCACCCCGAAAGGGGATTGAAACGGAAACAAGCCGGACGGTATGAAGGACGGCGAATGGGCTTGCAATCGCCCCCACCCCGAAAGGGGATTGAAACTGGTCCACCCGCAAGGGGAACCCATCGTCGTCAACGCCGCCCTTGCAATCGCCCCCACCCCGAAAGGGGATTGAAACATCAACCCTGGTGGGGTTCGGTCGTCTGGGGCGATTGGCCTTGCAATCGCCCCCACCCCGAAAGGGGATTGAAACGCGTCCTTGAGCTCGTCGTCAGCGGCGCCCATGAGGGCAGCGCCCTTGCAATCGCCCCCACCCCGAAAGGGGATTGAAACGCCGCTTCTGGTGAACCAAGCACTCGCGGACGTTCAGAAGAACTTGCAATCGCCCCCACCCCGAAAGGGGATTGAAACTGGATGGACTACTCGCCCTCTCTCCGCAACGCCAGCAAGCTGAACTTGCAATCGCCCCCACCCCGAAAGGGGATTGAAACTTGTGAGCCGCCTCAGCATAGAGGCGAAGGCGTCCGGTCCCCTTGCAATCGCCCCCACCCCGAAAGGGGATTGAAACGACGTAGGCGCCGAGGTACGCCGGGTGCGAGAAGTTGTGCGCTTGCAATCGCCCCCACCCCGAAAGGGGATTGAAACTCGGTCGCAACGTCATCGAGCAGGGGTACAACACGCTCCTTGCAATCGCCCCCACCCCGAAAGGGGATTGAAACGTGGGGAGCCCGGCGTTGAGGTTCGTGGTCGTGAACTCGCCTTGCAATCGCCCCCACCCCGAAAGGGGATTGAAACCACAGAGTTCGATGACGAACTCCCGGCCCTTGTGATGGTCGGCTTGCAATCGCCCCCACCCCGAAAGGGGATTGAAACGTCGCGGCCTCGGAGTCGATGTCGGCCACGGTGTGGGTGTGCTTGCAATCGCCCCCACCCCGAAAGGGGATTGAAACTCGAGGGGCCACGAGCGGCTTCGGCCGTCTGGGCCGAAGCCCGGCGACTTGCAATCGCCCCCACCCCGAAAGGGGATTGAAACGAACGAGAAACCAAACGACAAGCCGCGATCGAAGCAGCCAAACTTGCAATCGCCCCCACCCCGAAAGGGGATTGAAACTTCGGCGTGCATCGGCGCCGAATTGCCGATGTCCGACGAAATCTCTTGCAATCGCCCCCACCCCGAAAGGGGATTGAAACGACGGAAAGCTCTACCGGGGTCACAGACAGTTCTCGGTTGGCAAGATCTTGCAATCGCCCCCACCCCGAAAGGGGATTGAAACCCCTCTTCAGTTCGAGTTCGCCGTTCCAAGTTGTGGTCATAGCACTTGCAATCGCCCCCACCCCGAAAGGGGATTGAAACGTCGAGGTCGGCGAGGCTGATGTAGGCGATCCGGTCGGCGTTTCACTTGCAATCGCCCCCACCCCGAAAGGGGATTGAAACTATAATAATCAATGTAGCCGGGCGGCGCGGACAACGCCCCCCTTGCAATCGCCCCCACCCCGAAAGGGGATTGAAACCCAGCGAGAGACGGCCACGGCCGCGTCGTCGAGGCTGCGGCCTTGCAATCGCCCCCACCCCGAAAGGGGATTGAAACATGAGGGGCTCTGATCGGCCCTTCACCCAGACCCCCGAGCTTGCAATCGCCCCCACCCCGAAAGGGGATTGAAACCTGGAGTTGGCCGGGTTCACGGTGTGGAGCACGAGCCGCGCTTGCAATCGCCCCCACCCCGAAAGGGGATTGAAACTCGCAACACGTCGGCGGCGCTTCGATACAGCAGCGCGTCGCCGCCCTTGCAATCGCCCCCACCCCGAAAGGGGATTGAAACCGAATCGGCGGTCCGCACTTTGAGTTTGCGCATCATGCTCATCTTGCAATCGCCCCCACCCCGAAAGGGGATTGAAACTGGAGCGATCTGCGGAACAGACAGTCCGCCACCGAGAACCAAGTCCACTTGCAATCGCCCCCACCCCGAAAGGGGATTGAAACCCCTCCAGGCTGAGGGAATCGGAGTCGCTCACTTTCCCTCCCTTGCAATCGCCCCCACCCCGAAAGGGGATTGAAACGTGGTCTCCCACGCGTCGAAGAGACTCCCCTCACCCGGAGGGCTTGCAATCGCCCCCACCCCGAAAGGGGATTGAAACTGAGCATCGAGCGCCTGGAGGAGATGCTGAGGGCCAACGATCTGTCCTTGCAATCGCCCCCACCCCGAAAGGGGATTGAAACTCCACGTCGCTGCGGCCTTGGCCCGGTTCTCGGCGTTCGCGCTTGCAATCGCCCCCACCCCGAAAGGGGATTGAAACTGCATATCCAGCAGAATGCTGACGAGCTCGCGGAAGGTGACCTTGCAATCGCCCCCACCCCGAAAGGGGATTGAAACGTCCTCGGAAGCGGCCCGGAGGTACTCCCACGCCGCGGAAGCGCTTGCAATCGCCCCCACCCCGAAAGGGGATTGAAACGGTGGCCGAGGACTACGGTCCGATCGTGCGGAGTCTGCCGTTCTTGCAATCGCCCCCACCCCGAAAGGGGATTGAAACATGGCGATGACGAGGGCGACCAGCTGTTGCACGCACATCCAAATGGGTCAAGCGATGCAGGAGAGTCGGAGGTGCGCGTCAAACCTTAGGTCCATGACACCGCTCATCGCCCTCGCCCTCGTCGTCTCCGCCCAGACCACCGCCGGTCCGGAACGCCCCTTCAACGGGCGCGATTTGGACGGATGGATCGCCAAGGAGAACTCGGGGCCGGCCAACGCCTGGAAGGTCGGAGGGCCGGCGCTCGACCCAGAGAACAAACGCAAGTTCGTCCTTGGGCGCGGCGACGCCATGGTGAACGACATCGCACAACACGGCCAATCCAGAGACTTCTATTCGAAGGCCGTGTACGGCGACCAGTGGATCACGCTCGAAGTGATGGTGCCGCAGGGCTCGAACAGCGGCATCTACGTGCAAGGCGAGTACGAAGTGCAAGTCTTGGACAGCTATGGCAAGGACGCCAACCCCGGCCCCGGCGACATGGGCGCGCTCTATGGAGCCCAGCCGCCCAAGAACCCCAAGTACAAGGCGCCCGGCGAGTGGAACACCGTCGACATCCGCTTCCGAGCGCCCAGGTTCGACGCAGAAGGCAAGAAGATCGAGAACGCGCGGTTCATCCGGGTCGAACTGAACGGCGGAGTCATCCACGAAAACGTCGAGATGAAGAGCCAGACCCCTGGCGGCGTGGACGGCAAGGAGAAGGCGATGGGCCCGCTGATGTTCCAAGGCAACCACGGCCCGGTCGCCTTCCGGAATATCCGTGTCCGCCCGTTGCCCGAACGGTGAACCCTCGGTTAAGGTTGCGTTGGAGCGTGGACACGCGCCCGAGGCATCGGTGTACCATGGCCGCATGGACCTCACCCGCCGTCACGTGATCGCTGGAGCCGCCGCCGTTGGAATGGCCGCGTTGGGCCAAGCCGCCGAACAGCCAACCCAGGCGAAAGGCAAGCGCGTGCTTCGCTTCGCCCACCTGACCGACATCCACGTGCAACCCGAAAAGCGCGCCGAGGAAGGCATGGTCCATACGTTGGAGCACGTCCAGCGTCTTGCCGACAAGCCCGATTTCATTTTCACCGGCGGAGACCTGATCATGGACGCGTTTCGGGCCACGCGCGAACGCACACAGACCCAGTGGGACATCTTCCAGCGCGTGATCAAGAACCACGTGTCGATTCCCGTGGAGCACTGCATCGGGAACCACGACGTGTGGCACTGGCCTGGCGAGGGACGCGAGCCCGAGAGGGGCAAAAAGTGGGCGTGCGACGCCTTGGCGCTCGCCAAGCCTTACCGCGCGTTCGACCGAGCCGGCTGGCGGTTCATCGTGCTGGACTCTACGTTTCCACGAGGCAACGACTACGTCGCACGGCTGGACGATGAACAGTACGAGTGGCTAACCGCCGAGATCGAATCGGCGACGGACAAGCCGGTGATCATCGTGTCGCATATCCCGATCCTTGCGGCATGCGCCTACCTGGATGGCGACAACGAGAAAGACGGCGATTGGAAGGTGCCCGGCGCCTGGATGCACATCGATGCGCGCAAGATCGTCAAGATGTTCCACAAGGCGGGCAATGTGAAGCTGGCGATCAGCGGCCACATCCATCTGGTCGACCGCGTCGATTATCTGGGGACGTCGTACTTCTGCAACGGAGCCGTGTGTGGCGGCTGGTGGGGCGGCAACTATCAGGAATGCGAGCCCGGATACGCTCTGGTGAACCTCTACGAAGACGGTGGGTTCGACTGCGAGTATGTGACGACCGGATGGAAGGCAAGTTAAGGTTTCGACAACATTGTCAAGGAGAGAGTTTCTTTACAACAGTTTAAATCAGCATGCGCACAATAGCATACGACCTCCCACAGGAAGGACACTATGCTCAAGCGCGCGTTCACGCTCATCGAACTCCTCGTCGTCATCGCGATTATTGCGATTCTCGCCGCCATGCTCTTCCCTGTCTACGCTCAAGCTAAGACCAGTGCGAAGAAGTCCAACGCATTGTCTCAAGTCAAGCAAATCGCCGTGGCCTGGCAGATTTATGCCAATGACTACGATGACACCGCTGTCAACGTTTCCAGCGGCGGACCGCAAGGCATTCATCGCACGGACTTCTGGGTCGTCATGCAACCTTATGTGAAGAGCGTGGAAATGTTCTTCAGCAGCGAGCGAACCGAAACGGGCTGCTACTACCACAATGCCAGCGACCGCATGAACACGCCCTGGGGACGCAGAATCTACGACCTGAACCCCTCGGGTCGGTGTCTTGGCTGGGGCTACAACTGGGGGCCGCAGATTTACGCGGGCGGCGGCGTGTTGGGTCCGGTCGTCGAAATCGGCGATGGTGGCACCTATCAGGCCGGCCGAGGACTGACGTCCTTCGACAATCCGTCCAACCTTTTCGTGTTCGGCGATACGTACGATACTCCTCGGCCCACGATCGGCATGTACCCGAACAGCGCAGGCGGCAAGGCCTGGATTCTCGATACGTTCCCCGTTAGCGCTGCCACGCGACAAAGCTCGTTTCGATGGGGCGGAAAGTTCACCATGGGTTATGCAGATGGTCATGCCGGCACGGTTCAGTACCGAGGCGGCCTGACTCCCGGTGTTGGCTACGTCTACGTGCCAGCCAACGAGAAGAATCGCTTGGCTTACTGCGCCAACCCAGGCGAAATGCTGGATGGCAGCCGTTTCAGCCTGGGTTCCATCTCTTGCCAGAACTTCGTGAACTATCCGTTCACGGTCGGTACCGTGTGGTCGCCGGAGTAGCGATGTCGGGACGCTTAGCACACGCCTTGGTGGTCGCTTGCGTCATGGTCCTTGCGGGGTGCGCCTCCGCCCCGCGGGACCTGACGAAAGAAGAGACGCAGCCCAATGCGGATCTCCAAAAGGGCGCAGAAGCCAAGACGATCGAGGAATGGTCCGCCGCAAACCCCAACAACGGCTTGATGGGAAGCGGCGAAGGCGACGCGAAGTAGCCTTCTGGAGTCCTGCGGCTGCGCCGCAGGACTCCTTCGATGCGCCACAATCTCGCCGAGATGATCAAGATCCTCGGCGTGCCTTTCGACAAGTGCGGCCGGCTGGCCGGCAGCCGGCTCGGTCCTGGCGCGTTGCGGGTTGCCGGATTGCTGGAGGCACTGGAGTCCTTGGGCTTTGAAGCGCGGGACGAGGGAGATCTAGCCCAGCCAAAGGCGCGTCCCGCAGGAGGAGGCATTCCCTACTTCCGAGAGGCGGTCGAAGTCGCGCACGGCCTTAGCGGCTGGACGTCGGGAGTCATCGAAGCGGGAGACTTCCCCGTGGTGCTGGGAGGAGACCATTCCATCTCCATCGGGTCGGTGTCTGGGGCTTTGAAGCGGTTCGGTGACCGGTTGGCCGTTCTGTGGGTGGATGCCCACGCCGACCTGAACACCCCTGCCACGTCCCCTTCGCTGAATCTTCACGGCATGTCTTTGGCGGCGCTTATGGGTTTCGAGGTGCACGAAGGTCCGGCGATGGACGACTGGTCGGAACTCTTGGAGACCATCGTTCCCACTTTGCGTCTGACACCGAATAGAACAGCCTGGTATGGGCTTCGCGACGTGGACAAAGGCGAGCGCTCCCATATCCGAGCCAGCAAAGGGTGTTTGCCGCTCTCCATGCACGACGTCGATCGCTACGGGGTGAGCGCGACGGTGACCAAGTTTGATCGTTGGATGCGCGAATCCGGAGCCGAAGCCCTCTGGGTCAGTTTCGACGTGGATGCCATGGACCCCGTTCTTGCGCCTGGGACGGGAACGGCGGTGAGAGGCGGGCTCTCGTACCGCGAGGCCCACTTGCTCGCCGAACTGCTGCACGAATCGTTGGTCGCACCCGAGTGCCCCTACCGCTTGGTCGGGCTCGATGTGGTGGAGACCAACCCCACGCGCGACCGTAGCAACGAAACCGCGACCACCGCTGTGGAGTGGGTGGCGTCGCTGTTTGGCAAGACCATTCTGGGCGAACGGTAGACTCGGAGCCGTGAACCATCTGGACACGCTGCGGCGCGTCTTGCACCACGAAGCCAACGCCGTCGCCGACCTCGCTGGTCGGTTGGACGCCTCCTATTCGGATGCTGTGGACGAGATTCTGGCTTGTCGGGGCCGCGTCATCACGTGTGGCTTGGGCAAATCCGGGCACATCGCGCGCAAGACGGCGGGAACGTTCGCCAGCACGGGCACGCCAAGTTTGTTCATGCACGCCGCCGAAGCCTTGCACGGGGACGCTGGCATGGCGACGGCCGACGACATCGTGCTGATGTACTCGTTCAGCGGCGAGAGCGACGATCTCGTCCGCTTGATTCCCGCCCTCCAAGCTATCGGGGCGCGCACCGTGCTCATGACGGGTCGGGCGAACAGCAGCGTGGGCCGCCTGGTCGATCGCGTCCTGCTGGTTCCGGTCACCGAGGAAGCGTGCCCCAACAACCTCGCGCCCACGACCAGCACCACCGTGATGCTCGCCCTCAGCGACGCGTTGGCCGTGGCCGTCATGGAGAGCCGTGGCTTTGGACCCGAGGACTTTGCCCGGTTCCACCCCAGCGGCGCCTTGGGCAAGCGATTGCTGCTTCGTGTTCGGGACGTGATGCGTCAGGGAGCCGATTTGGCGACGGTGAGCCCGAGTTCGTCGATCCTTGAGACGATGCGCGCGATCACGAATGCGGGAGCGGGTGCGGCCTGCGTTGTGGACGGCTCGGGTGCGTTGCTCGGCTTTGTCAGCGACGGCGATGTGCGGCGGCACGTGGTCGCTTCTCGGCCGCTCGACATGCCTGCCGAGGCGATCATGGTGCGCGAACCGACGTCGGTCGGACCCGACCTGATGGCGATCGAGGCGCTCGAAGTGTTCCAAAACCTTCCAAAGAAGGTCGGCGAGTTGCCCGTCGTAGAAGAAGGAACCCTCGTCGGGTTGCTGATGCTCAAAGACCTGCTCCGAAGCGGCATCCTCTAGCCTACGCACTACACTCACGCTGACCTACCCCATGCTCCCCATTCCAACGTTGCTGCCCCCCATCGAACGTCTCGAGCACGCGATCGAAGAGTCGCGTCCGGCAGCCGTGGCCGAACAGGTGCAGACCAGCCAAGTTGCTCCGGATCTCACCGTTCAGTGGACACAGATGGAGGCCATCCAAGTGGACCGGCTGATTCGCCCCGGACTGTTCGCCAATGGTGCGACCGAAGAGCAAGACACTTTGATGCTGTTCTCGGGCGGCGTGACCGCCATTTACGGCGTGACGACGCTCCGGGCCGAACGGCTGGCCGTCCTTCGAGGAGTCAAGCGTGGGTTCGCAGAGGGAGCCGTCCGCATCGACGACCCCGACGGCAAGATCCAGGCGTCCGATTTCGCTTTCGATGCGGTCAATAGATCGGGCTTTGCACGCGGCGTGCGCGCGGAGATCGCCAACCTCTTCATGACGGCGCAAGAGGTGGATATCGGCAAAGAACGCTGGGTGATGAGGGGTGTGCGCGCCAGCACATGCGGCCGGGAAAAACCCCTCTATGCCATCCGCATCCCCGAGGTCCGGTTGACGCCCGGCAAAGGCGGTCGAACGACCGGAACCGGCCTCGAGCTGTTTGGCAAATACATCGGCAAGGGCCCCGGCACCAGCTTCTCGTTGGACAAGCGTGTGCTCGGCTTGAGGTTGCCCATGATCAACCACCGCAAGGGCCAGGGCCTCGGCGTCTCGTGGTTCAGCGGCATCCTCCTCAACGAATCCACGTCGATCTCCGCGGCCTACGCCACCTATCCGCGCCAGCCACCGGGTTATGGCGTCACATTGGTCAAGAGCAACATCGGGGCCGACGAGGCGCGCGGCTTGGTCGCGCCACGCTCGGAACTCAACGAGTGGTTCAACCGCCGCTACATGGACAACATCGACGTGCAGACCCCCAAGGAAGAGGTCCTGGAGCACCGGGCCAAGCGCGAGAGTTGGAGCATCGGCAGCTACGGCAACCAAAGCGCACGCGGGCGTGCCGAATCCTTGCGCATCAAGAAGCCCATCGAGTTCGCCTACGAACGCGGCGGACCCCTCGGTCGAGGAGGCTATCAGGCGCAGGTTCGCTTGCACCAGATCGCGGACGGCGAGGCACCTGCGCATTTGCGCGGTCTCGTCTGGATCAATGCCGTTCACCGTGGCCCAGACATCGGCCCAGTCAAGACACTCGTCGGCTTGGACGCCATGGGGTTTCTCGGCGGAGGCACGAAGCACGCGTGGGCCAGGTTGCAGACAACCGCTGTCTACGAGCAGCCCACCTACCGGCTGTCCATCGGCTACACAGCGGGAGTCGAGGGCGGACGACCGCTGTTCGACTTCGACGCGCTGCCGATGCGTCGTTCGTGGCATGCACGTGCGGACGCGAACATCGGCCCGCTGACGGCCAGCTACCTCGTGAAGTGGGATGGTGGCACCATGCGTATGATCGACAAGGAGTACATCCTCGCCCTGAAGGTGGGATGCTTGGAGCCCTTCGTCCGCTACCGCCAATTCCCCAGCGAGTCGAGCTTCGGCATCCGCTTCAGCATCGACCAGTTCACACGCGTGTTGCAACGGCGGACGGTCACGCGCCCCAGCGAGAGCAAGCCCGACGACTGGTGATCAGAGGTCCCGTTGACCGTAAGTGGTCAGGTATCTCGAATGCCACTTTTCGGCCTCGTCGGGCGGAATCGGGAGCGGCTGTCCGAGTTGCAGGGCCAAGTGGACGGTTTTGGCCACGTCTTCCGTCATGATCGCCGCCTTGAGCGCCGCGGCGACCGTCTCGCCCCAGGCGAACACGCCGTGGTTGCCGAGCAAGACCGCGGGTCCGCGACCTCGCCAGCGTAGGATCGCTTGCCCGATGTGGTCGCTTTGGTTGTCGATGTAGGGCGCGCAGGGAATCTCGCCGCCGAACTCGTCGGCGATGGCCGTGAGCACGAGCGGGATCGGACGGTGAAGGGCGGCAAACGCCGTGGCATAGTTGCTGTGCGTGTGGACGACTGCGCCGATCTCCTCCATGTGGCGATAAAGGTACAGATGGTGCGGCAGGTCCACGCTCGGCTTGAGTTGTCCCTCGTGGGGCTCGCCTGTAGCGAGATCGACGGCCACAATATGTTCGGGAACCAAACTGTCGTAGTCTACGCCGCTAGGCTTGATGTAGACCGTCCCCGACGCTCGGTCGAGGCCACTGACGTTGCCGGAGTGCATGGTCACAAGTCCGCTCGCAAGCAACGCTCGGTTGGCTTTGCACACCGCTCGGCAAAGTTCTGCGTTCATGCGCCCGCCGCCTCCTCGCGGATCGCCATGAGGCGCTTCATCACGGTGTTGAGCGGTGGGTGCCTGCCCGTGTCGCCGAAAGCGTCGTGGAGCGTTTCATACAGTTCGTAGAGCGAAGCGTAGACAGCCACAGCGGCGGGCTGAGGAGTGTAGACGATGTCTTTGAATCCGGTCATGGCGCCGACGGCCCGCGCCACGCTCGGGTGAGCGCCCCCGACGACCGAGCCGAAGATGGCCGCGCCAAGCGCACACGTCTGCGGGCTCCGGCTGATCCGGATCGGCATGTTGCAGACGTCCGCATAGATTTGCATGGTCAGCGGACTCCGCTCCGCAATGCCGCCTCCGGTGACAATTTCGCAGACCTGGACCCCGGCATGGCGAATCTGCTCGATGATCCGCCTCGCGCCGAATGCTGTGGCCTCGATCGCGGCACGGTAGATTTCGACCGGAGTGGTCTTTAGGGTCTGGCCGACAAGAAGCCCCGTGAGCCTGGGATCGACCAACACGGTGCGGTTGCCATTGTTCCAATCGAGCATGAGCAACCCCGTCTCGCCGGGCCGCAAGCGGGCGGCATCTTCGTTGAGGCTGGAGTGGTCGGCGCCGGCGGCCAGTTGTTCGGCCAC
>JBDHZD010000039.1:0-30855 GCA_039811705.1 Fimbriimonadaceae bacterium
CCACAACCAAGGCGGCGGGTAACCGCCGGTAGAATGCGCCGGTGACCGAACGGCTTCGGTGGCAGATTCTCTTCGTCGCATGGCTCGGGTGGGTGTTCGACATCATGGACACCGCCCTATTCAATCTGGCGAAGTCGCGCATGCTCACCGACCTTCTGGGTGCCGATGGCTACGCCGCCCAAGGGCCCCAGATTGAAGGCCTGATCCAAACCGTGTTCATCTTGGGTTGGGCGGTCGGGGGTCTGGCGTTCGGCATCCTCGCCGATCGGTGGGGGCGCAGCCGCACGATGATCCTCACCATTCTGCTGTACTGCTGCTTCACGGCGCTCACCGCGGCGTGCCAGACGTGGGAGCAGGTGGCCGTCGTGCGGTTCCTCACGGGCCTGGGCATCGGCGGCGAATGGGCGGCCGGCGCGGCCCTGATCGCCGAAGTGTTTCCCGACTCGAGGCGTCCCTTGGCGGCGGCCTTGCTTCAGACCGCTGCAGCGGTTGGTCCGGTCTTGGCGGCGACGGCCAACCTCGGGCTGGCGCACCACTCGTGGCATTGGATGTTCCTGATCGGGCTGGCGCCGGCGATCGTCACGGTCTTCATCCGCACGATCGTCAAGGAACCCGAGAAGCGCCCCGACCCCCAGCCGGCCGGCTCGTTGCGTGAGTTGTTCGGTCCTGGTCCTTGGCGAAAGCGGGCCGTCGTCGCCATGATCGTCGGGACGGTCGGCATCGCGGGAGCCGGGAACGCGGCCTACTGGATGCCCAACCTTGTGCGAGAAGCCAGTCAAGAGTTGGCCGACGCCGAAGTCGCCGCACGCACGAGTTTCGTCACCTATGCGCAACACGGGGGGACGTTGCTCGGCGTGTTCGTTTTTCCGCTGTTGGCCAAACGATTCGGCAGGAGACCGGCTCTGGTGCTGGGGTTCGTGGGTGCGCCGTTGGTCACGTGGCTCGCCCTGCAGGGTTCGGTGACCTACCAGAGCCTGCTTTGGATCGCGCCGACGATTTCGTGCCTGAGCATCGGTCTGACGGCGATCTACGGCCTGTACTTCCCCGAGTTGTTCCCAACGCGTTTGCGTGCGACGGGGTCGGGGTTCGCCTACAACACGGCGCGGATCGCCCAATCGCCGTTGCCTTGGGTGACCGGGTTGCTCATCGGCGCGGACAAGAGTTCGCCCGCCCACGGCGTCGCCTTGGCGGCACTCGTCTATGTCATCGGGCTCGCGGCATTGCCATTCGCACCCGAAACCAAGGACAAACCCCTGCCAGCCTAGGCCAGCGAGGGTTCGACGATCTCGTACGTGCTGGTGACTTCCGTGTTCGCGCGAAGCGTGGCGACCACCGAGCAGTACTTCTCGTCGCTGAGTTGGACGGCCTGCGCGACTGCGGCTTGGTCAAGGTTGGGCCCTTCGACGATGTGTCGCATGCGGATGGCCGTGTAGGGGCGCGGCCATGTGCCCTGCGGCACGCGGTCGGCATCGATCTCGACCCGGTACGACGTGATGGTCTGTCGCTTTTTCTGCAGGATCATGACGACGTCCATCGCGCTGCACGCCGCAGCCGATGCCAGCAACACCTCCATTGGGCTCGGCCCTTCCGTGCCGCCCAGATCGGGGTGGGTGTCCATGCGAAACGTCTTCCCGCTGGGCGGGGTGGCCTCGAAGGCCATGTTGCCTTTCCATTCAACGGTGGTCATGGTCGTGATTGTGAGCCAAACGCGCTCGTACCAAGAGAGCCCTTGCGACCACCAAAGGGTTCCAAGGTCCCAGCCAAACCTGCCAAGATGAACGCCATGCGTCGGCTCGTTCTCCTTGCCCTCGTCGCCGCCGTCGGTTCGGCGGTGGCCCAAACGCCCGAGATCTTCCTGCGTCCGATGTCGAAGGCCGAAGAGGCCGCAGCGTTCCACCCCGTGCGTCCGGGCATGCGGGCAGAGTTGCGTCTGCGGGCATATGGCGATCGGTTGCGTATGGAGGCCGCTTCGCCGTTCGGCAACCTGCTCTGGCAGCAGGTCGGGCCGACGAGTCAAGGTGGACGCGTGGTCGACATCGAGTCGCCCGCGGGTCGGCCCGACCAGATGCTGGTCGCCTTCGCCAGCGGCGGGCTGCACCGCACCAGCGACGACGGCATCACGTGGGAGTCGCTCTTCGATACGGAAAGCGCGTACTCCATCGGCGACTTCGCGGTCAGCCGGGACGGACAGACCATCTGGATCGGCACGGGCGAGCGCAACAGCCAACGCACCAGCTACAGCGGGACCGGCGTGTTCAAGTCCACGGACGGGGGCAAGTCGTGGCAGAACATGGGTCTCGCCGAAACGCACCGCATTGGGCGCATCCAGATCAACCCCCGCGATGAAAACATCGTTTATGTGGGCGCCCTCGGTTCGCTGTACACGCAGAACCCGGCTCGTGGCGTTTACAAGACCACGGACGGCGGCAAGACGTGGAGCCATGTGCTCAAGATCGACGAGTTCACCGGCGTGATCGATTTGCGCATGGACCCCAAGAACCCCGACACGCTGTACGCAGCGGCGTGGGACCGCGACCGCAAAGCGTGGAACTTCCGCGAATCCGGCCCCGGCAGCGCGCTTTACAAGACCACCGATGGCGGCAGGACGTGGAAGGTGCTCGGCAAAGGGGTCCTCCCGCAAGGCGCCGACATGGGCCGCATGGGCATCACGATCAGCCCGACCAACCCCAAGCGGCTGTATGTGCTGGTGGACAACCAAGGCGCCGACCTCAGCATGCCCTGGTACGACGAGGGCCAACCCGCCGGAGTTCTGACTGCCTCACGCTTCCGCATGTTGACGCGGGACGTGTTCCTTCAGCTCGACGCGGCCACGCTTCAACCCTTCCTCAACGGATTCGGCAGCCCGCGTTTGGATGCGGCCAAAGTGCTCGCGGATGTGAAATCGGGCGCCCTCGACTTTGAGAAGTTCCGCGCCGATCTGGCCGAACGCAACCCGGGACGCTTCACTTACGACATCGTCAACTCGCAGGTCTACCGCTCGGACGACGGCGGCGAAACGTGGACCAAGACCCACCCGTGGACGCTCGGCGAGATGCTGGGCTATTACTGTGGACGCGTGGAGATCAACCCCCACAATCCCGACGAGATCTACGTCATGGGGACGTTCCTGATCCGCTCCCGCGACGGCGGCAAAACGTTCGAGCGCACAGGCCGCGGCACGCACGTGGACTACCACAGCGTCTGGTTCGACCCCAACCGCCCCGGGCGCCTCGCCATCGGCAACGACGGCGGCTTCTACACATCGGGCGACAACGGCGACACCTATCGCCACATCAACAACCTTGCCGTGGGCCAGTTCACCACGATCGCCGTGGACAACAAGACCCCGTACAACATCTATGGTGGTCTGCAGGACAACGGTACGATGAAGGGACCAAGCTCGGCGGTTGGCGGGCGAGGATCGGCGAACTGGACCAGCATCGGGGGAGGAGACGGAAGCGCGATCGCCGTAGACCCGCGCAACGACGGCGATGTGGTGTACATCGCATCCCAGTTCGGGAGCCACTCGGCGATCAACCAGGCCACGGGCCAACGCTGGCAGACCCGGGCGAACGCGCGACAGGGCGAACCGCCGCTCCGCTACAACTGGATTTCGCCCCTCATCCTCTCGCCCCACCACCCCGACATCGTGTATCTGGGCGCGCAACGCGTTTACCGTTCGCTGAACCAAGGCCGAACATGGGAAGCGATCAGTCCGGACATCACCAAGAACCTGCCCAACGGCGATGTGCCTTTTTCGACGCTCAAGGACCTCAGCGAATCGCCACTCAAGTTCGGTCTGATCTACGCGGGAGCGGATGACGGTTCCGTCAAGGTGACCAAGAACCACGGGTTCACGTGGGAGGACATCGCCACGCCCGCACCCGACAAGTGGGTCTCCCGCGTGGTCGCCAGCCGATGGGACGAAGGCACCGTCTATGTGGCCCAAAGCGGCTATCGCGACGACGAATGGACGCCCTACCTGTGGAAGTCCACCGACTATGGGCGCAACTGGACCTCGATCGTGGGCAACCTGCCGCTTGAAACGATCAACGTGGTGCGCGAAGACCCCAAGAAGAAGGGCATGCTCTATGTAGGCACCGACCTAGGCGTTTGGGTGACGTACAACGACGGCGCGCTATGGGAGCCGCTCCACGGAGGCATCCCGCGGACGCCGGTCCACGACATCGCGATTCAAGAACGCGAGATGGAGATGGTGATCGCGAGCCACGCGCGCAGCGTGTTCAAGTTCGACCTGAAGCCGCTCCACTTGGTGGACGAAGCATTGCGGGCCACGCCGATCAAGCTCCTCAGCGCGCCCGACATGCAGCGCGGGCGGTGGGGTTTCGAGCGGCGGCAACCGTGGGACACCAGTCTGCCGCCCAGCCCGCAACTCACCGGCCAATTCTGGGTGGCCAAGGCCGGTGCGACGGCGATCCGCATCAAGGACGCCGCAGGCAAAGTCTGGGTCTCGGGCACCGTGGACGCCAAGCCGGGCTTCAACACGTTCGCCCTCGATCTAGAACTGAAACGGGGCAAATGGGTCGGCGAAGTGCCCACCATCCTGCCCAAGACGGTGCAGGAGGCTCTCGCCGATCTCTACGCCGAGCGTCGCGGCGAGTACCTTGCGGCGGGCGAATACACGCTTGAAGCCGAGCAAGGCACGCAATCATGGAGCCAGACGTGGCGTCTGCGCGGCTGAGGCTTGTAACATAGCGACCGAATGACCAATCACACGATCACAGTTCAGGGTTACGGCGTCTACGAGGTCGCCGAGGGTACGCGGCTCGTCCTGGGGCTCGAACAGTCGGGCGTGGACGTCAGCCACCGTTGCGGTGGTCAGGCGCGTTGCACGACGTGCCGCGTCAAGTTCCTCAGCCCGGAGCCGCCCATGCGCGACGCCGAGCGGGATTGTCTAGTCGAGGACGGCGTGCTGGGCGAGTTTCGCTTGAGCTGTCAGATTCTCGTGGACCGCGACATGGAAGTCGAGGTTCTGAGACCCGCCAGCAAGGAAGGCTGGGACCCGGGCCCAACGCCGACAGACCATCTGGAGCCCTGATGGATTTCGTCGTTCTTGGGTTGGTCGTTCTCGCCGTTCCAGTTGTCGGCGCGGTGGTGTTCTACAACCGACTCGTGGGCTTGCGCCAGTTGGTTCGGAACGCTTGGGCGGATGTGGACGTGTATCTCAAGCGAAGGTCGGACCTGGTGCCCCAGATCGCCAATGCGGTGAAGGCGTACGCCGCCCACGAGCAGGCGTTGCTGACGGCGGTTTCGGAGTCGCGCAGCCAAGCGATGGCCTCGGGCAGCGACCTGGGCCGGCGGGCCGAAGCCGAAGGCGCGTTGGGACATGGACTGGCCCGCCTCATGGCTCTCAAGGAGGCCTACCCCGATCTGAAGGCCAGCGAGAACTTTCTAGGCTTGCAGAACGACCTGCGCGACACCGAGAAGCTCATCGCCAACGCGCGACAGTACTACAACGCCTGCGTCCGCGACCTGAACACGACCATCGAAGCGTTCCCCAGCAACCTGATCGCGGGTCTGGCCGGCGTGAAGCATCAGTCGTTTTTCGAACTGGAGACGCTGGAAGAACGCGAGTCGCCCGACCTCGGTCGGCCGTTGGCCGTCGAAGAAGATGTGACTGTTCGGGAGAATGCGTGACGTGAGCCCCGTCCCATCGCTGCGTTGGCGGTAGGCGGAGGTGTTTGAGAGTCACGTCCTGAAACCTCCCCTCCCGAAGATCGGGAGGGGATTGAGGGGAGGGTTGATCGGACCCCAGTGGCGCATCTCACCGGCTAACCCGGTAAGACCCCAACCTCTCCCCGGCCCTCCCCAAGCTTGGGGAGGGAGTTGGCCGTACGCCTTTGAAACGTTCGATGACAGCTCGACCATCGCTCGGACAATCTCAGTCTAACAAACAAGCTACCCCGTCAGCGCCACGCGGTCCAGTTCCAGCGTCACGCCCGATGCTTGATCCGTGGTCAGGATCTGGAAGTACAGGATGCCCTCGTCGTCGGCCAAGTCCTGCACGTTGGTCAACGCGAACGAAGCCTCGGTCATGCCAGTCGGCGGCGCACCCGATGACAACTCAACAAAGGAGCCGTAAGGGAACGATGCCGTGGACCAATCGTAGACGCGAATCCTTTCCGTCCCACCCGCCGAGCCGGGGTAGCGGCGCACCACGCGCAACACACCCCGTTGGATGCCCAGCGGTACCTTCAGGGTCCCGTGCACCAGGATGTTGCCGTCGTTGCGACGCGTCACCACCATGGAGACACCGTCGGCGGCGACGGTCTCGGCGAATCCACCATTGACCGAACTCCCGCCTCCGGGGGCGGACGCCTCGCGCAGAGGCACCGACCACGCCTCGACGGGCAGGGTGTAGGTAGCCAGGTCCTCGGCGCCTGCGGCAACCCGGAACCACCGCCCCAGGGCACCCGAGGGAACCGCGAAGTCGGCCCAATCGCGGGCGCGGCGCGTCGGGCGCACCATGCGGCCGCCGAACCAGGCGCGCAAGTCTGCACGGTTCAACCCTCGACCATAGACCCGGACACTTTGACGCGGGCGGGTGCGCGCATTGGCCCCGCCGGGAAGCCACTCCGCTCCGCGCACCTTCGATGGCTTCACATCGGGGACGGAGAGGTTCAGAGCCGTCTCCAGCGCGCGGCGTGCATCCACCAACCCGTAGTTGGCGAACTCGCCGAACGGGGATTGGGATTGCAGGGTCGCCGAATCCTCCAAGATGGCACGCAACTCGGCGACCGAGGCGTTGGGCTTGGCCGAGAGGATGAGCGCCGCCACGCCGGCGACGTGCGGACACGCGCCGCTGGTCCCCCCGAACGAAGCCGTATAGCCGCCCGAGGGCGTCGAGGTGCGGAGGCTCGTTCCCGGTGCCGACACATCCACCCACGATCCGTGGTTGCTGAAGCTGGCCTTGGTCAAGTTGGTCGCCAAGGCGGCTACGCTCACCACGACGTCGTATGCGGCTGGATAGTACGTGTAGACCGTCGAGGCGTTGCCGGCGGCCGCGATAGGCAACACACCCTTCCACACGCAGTACTCCAGCGCGGCGCGTTCGGATGGGCTGACCCGGTCCGAGAAGTAGCTCATCGAGAGCACCTTCGCGCCGTTGTTCGCGCAGTAGATGTACGCCGGTACGGTGGCCGAGTCGTAGAAGTAGCCGTCGTCCTGAGCTGCTTTGATGGCCATGACCTTGACCCTGGGCGCGACCCCGGTGCCACCCTTGGCGTTGTCTTGGATCGCGGCCACGAGGCCCGAACACGCCGTGCCGTGGCCGTTGACGTCGTCGGGGTTGGCGTCCCCATAGGCGAAGTCGTAGCCGTTGATGTCGTCCACATAGCCGTTGGCGTCGTCGTCGATGCCGTTGTTGGGAACTTCGTTGGGGTTCACCCAAATATTGGCCGCGAGGTCCTCGTGGTTGACGTTGACACCCGTGTCGATCACGGCAACCACCACGTTGGGCGAGCCCTTGTGCAAGTCCCATGCCTCGTTCGCCCGGATGGCGCGCATGTGCCACATGTCCGGCCACAGGGGGTCGTTGGGTTCGTAGGCGATTCTGGCCGCCCGGTCGTAGTGGACGAAGGCGAACGCCCCCTCGTTTTGCAGTCTGCGCTTGGCACGAACCAGATCCTGTTGCGGAAACTCGAGGATGCTGACGCCGATCTCGTCAAGGCGCCGAAGCACGCGGCCGCCGAGCGACTCTGCATGGACCTGCGCGGTTTTGGCCGGACCTTGGACCAACAAGCGCCGGGGATGGCTGAGCCAGCCCTCGTTCAAGACGGGTGCGACGCCTTGGACCGCGCCGAGCGCTGCCAGCGCATACAGGACGACCATCGCTCTCCAGTTTGACCTCTGCCGCCCCGGATTCGTTCAGGTCCGCTCTTCGATTCGCTCCAACTTGCCGTCGGAGATGTGGAAGATGCGGTCGGAGACGCCGAGCATCTTGTGGTCGTGGGTGGCCGAGATGACGGTGACACCCTCTTCCAGGTTCAGGCGACGCAGGAGGTCGATGATCTCCTGACCGGTTTTCAAGTCCAGGTTGCCCGTGGGCTCGTCGGCGAGCACGATGGCGGGGTCGTTGGCGAGCGCGCGGGCGATGGCCACACGCTGCTGCTGTCCTCCAGAGAGTTCGGCGGGGCGGTGATGGTAGCGGTGTCCCAGGCCCACAAGGTCGAGTTTCTTCATCGCCCGTTCCTCGGCTTCTTCGGGCGCGAGACCCGCAAAAAGCATGGGCAACACGACGTTTTCAAGCGCCGTGCGCACTGTGATCAGGTTGAACGTCTGGAAGATGTAGCCGATGGTGTGGCATCGCAGGAACGCGAGTTCCTTGGGCGTGAGTTGCGCGATGTCCACGGAGTTGATGAACACAGAGCCTCCTGTCGGGCGGTCGAGGCCGCCGATCATGTTGAACAGCGTGCTCTTGCCCGAACCCGATGGGCCGACGATGGAGAGGTACTCGCCGCTGTAGATGGCGCACGTGACGCCATTCAGCGCGTGGACGGCGTTTTCTCCTTCGCCATACTGCTTGGCGAGATCGGTGGTGCGGACGACGACCTCGGCCATTACACGTCCACCCTCAGCGCGGCGGCGGCGGGCATGCGTGCGGCTTGAATCGCGGGTGCGATCGCGGCGACAACCGTCATGAGCAACCCCACGCCCGTGCCGAGTGCGACGACCTGCAACCATGGTCCCACACCAACGCCGGCACCTTGCAGCCTCACCGCCGCGAGCATCGCGGCCGCTCCGATCACCGAGCCTAAGAGCGATCCCAAGAAGCCCAACAGGAGCGACTCCAGGACGAACACTTTGACGATGAACGAATCGGAAGCACCGAGGCACTTGAACGTGCCAATCTCCCGATACCGCTCGGTCACAGACATCAACATCGAATTGGTGATTCCGACCAGACACATCAGCAACGACGTGCCGGCCAACCACAGGCTGCGCACCTGCGCCCCGGAGTCGGCTGAAGTTTCCGCAAGACGTTGCACCTGCATGCTGGTGAAGAACGCGATCCCGAGGCCCACCCCCGCCGTCGTGATGGCTTGTCGCCAGAAACGCACCCGGATGCTGGCCAACGCCTGATTCCACGCAACCCAGAACGGCGGGTCGGTGTTCCTAATGGCGTTGGCGCGTGCTTCGCTTGACATGAGCGGCTTCCGGCATCAGCAGCGTGATCAACCCACGCCGAGAGAGCGTCTGGAGAAAGGCGACCAGAGCCGCCTCGGCTTCCACTCGGTTCAGCTTGAATTGTTCGCGCAGGGCGCGGGCGATTCCTTCTACGGTGCGCTGTCCGTCGCAAAGGCCCCAGACAAAGGCACCGATCGGCTCCAGTTCGAACGTGCGGTGCGTCGCGCCTCTGGCCCAGGGCCATCGGGACGGGACGACCGGAACCCGGACAAGCACCATTCCATCCTCCTTGGATTCCAACTCGGCATGCGGGTGTCGCAACGGCTTCGCGCGGCGCAATCTAGCGGGTTCAACCGCGGGCCGGGAGAAAAGGCGCTGAATCAAGCCCACCATGAAGGGTCCAGCCTTGGCGATGACCGCCGCGTGCGCAACACGAGCGCCTCGATTTGGTTCGACTCAGGACGATGACGAACAAGCGCCTCTGTCGTCGCCAGCCACCTGCGGTGACTCAGCGACGCTTCGTTGTCAGAGGTCGCGTCCGGCGCGGTTGGAAGGCCCAAGGCTGAACGAGCCCAGCAGGCAAGCCCGTGCTTGGCCACCAGTTGCTCAGCAAACGACCACCGCTCCATGCGGATCGTCGCCCCCTTGCCTTCGAGCGTCAGACTGGCGCGCCCCGCGAGAAACTGCTTCTTGCCGACCTTCATGCCCTTCGGAAGCCACGCGCCGACACCGGCTACCGACCACAGTTCACGTTCGCCTTGGTGGATTTGGAAACTCTCCCTAACACGGCGAACGATGGGGAGCAAGCTGTCTTTGCGCGCGCCCACGACTTCGAGGAAGAACACACGAGCCGAGTCCTCGTCGCGAAACACGACGCCGCGCCCCTGCTGTTCCGCCTGCCACTTGTAGACGAGCGCGTCCTCTCCTTCGTCGATCTCCGAGCGGAACGCACGTTTGGCCTTGTTGGCGTCTCGGTGCAGGCGGTCCAAATAGCCGTCGAGCGCGGGTCGCAGGCTCTTCGCGGATTTGCCCGTGTGCCAGCGAACGTGGAGCGATCGGGATCCATCGCCCCCCAGTCGGGCATAGCCTTCCTTGCGTTCCCCGATCAGAGCGGCGGGCATCCACTCGGCAGGGTGCTCAAACGAGAACCCGTACCAACCGAATCGGGCTAGTTGTGTCCTGTCGAGGTGGACTTGTCCTCCTCCTCGATGGCCGACTGAAGTTGCTTTTTGCCCTCTTCCAGCCCCTTCTGCAGTTCGCCGACCCCCTTGCCGACGCCGCGCATCAGTTCGGGAATCTTCTTTCCTCCGAACAACAGCAGAACGACCACGAGAATCCAAATCCATTCCGTGCCGCTGGGCAAACCGATTGCGAACGTGTTGAGCATAACGAACCTGATCTGGTTAGAGTATACGCCAACGGCGGTCGGGCGTTCGGTCGGCTCAACCCGCGAGGTTGGCGATCATGCGCTGGAGCGTCCGCTCCAAGCCGTCCTGTTCCAGTCGGCTCAAGTCTTGGGAGGCTCGCCGCTCGATTTCTCCCAAAGCCGCAACGGCCGCTTCGAGAACCTGCCGACCCCGTTTGGTGAGCGACAGCACGCGCGCCCGCTTGTCGCTCGCAGAAACCGTCCGCTCGACCAGACCCGCCTTCTCCGCCGACGTCAAGGCTTCGCTGAGCGATGCCGGCGCGATGCCCAATCGGTCGGCGATCTGGCGTTGGGTCTGACCGTCTCCTGCGGCCTGAATGGCCGAAAGCAGTTGGAACGTGGACGACGTGACGCCGTGGCTGGCGAGCGTGGGTTCCAGCGAAGCGTTGACCAACTCGTACAAGGCAGCAACACGCGAAATCAAGGGAATCGAACCGACCATGGGCGGTGGTGAGGTTACCTAATCGTCAGCCATCGAGCCGGCCAAGCGTCATTTCCTCGGCCTCGTCGAGCGAAGCGTCCAGCGCGCGCAGGTTGGCCAGCGATTCGCGGAAGCCCTCGTGGTCGAACTCCTGCGAACCCGCCGATGCCAAAGCCAGCCGGGTCTTCATGTCGGTGAGGCTCATCTGCGCGTTTTGGATCGCCGCTTCGATTTTGGCGATTGCATCCACAGCTTCGCGGGATCGATCGGGCAATTGGTCGGCCTTCTCGCCGAAGGTGCGCCGAAGCTCGCGCTGGGATTCGACGGCTCGTTTGAGTTCGGATCGCGCCTGTAACAGCCTTGTGGCGTGTGCGAGCATCCGTCGGGATTCCGCAACGGCCTCTCCGCCGATCACCTTGATCTCGGGTGACGACTTGTTGGCATCGACCAACTCTTCGATTTCACGGTTGAGTCGGACCAGAGGACGAACCAGGGTCCGTGCGTCTCCGCTGAGTTCGTCGTAGGACATCGTTTCGCGCCGTTTGCGCACTCCGGCCGCCGAGGCGAGCAGCAACCCGACGACCGCAACGCCCGCGCAAGCCGCCGCGGGCAGAATCATCCCAGCCACCGCCAGAACGACCGCAACCAACCCTGCGACTGCGGGCAACGCGAACCGCATCGTTCTAGAGCTTCAACCTCATGCTCACCGTGAAATCGTGAATCGTGCCGTCGCGGAAGCGCACCATCGGCTCGAGCCACACGCTCTTGCCCATCGGCACCGATCCTTCCAGCCTGAGGCGTCCGCCTCGTACCGCCGAGTCTGCCGTGTAGCCTGCCTTGAAACCGAGCCGAGACGTGGGAGGCGTGCCAGCCGAGACGTCCCACACCAAGCGGTCTGGGTCGCTCGGAGTGTGCCCGTTGCGGAAGGCGACCACCTCGCCCACAACCACCCACTCGCCCCACGACCGGGTGAGGTCGAGCCCTATGATCGTGCGATAGCCCGATCCTTGCTTGGGCGCGTCGACGAGGTCACGGAACAGTCCCAACGAGCCGGCGCTCTGGGCGAAGTGGTCGCCGCTCACGGCGCTCAGCCTCAACCAGTCGGTCCCGATGCGCAACCCGAACCCTCGCGGGCGGTTCAGGCCCTCGTCGCAAAGAATCACCGTAGCTGGGAGCCCGCCCAAGGCCAACTGGGTCTCGAGCCGCGCGCCCAACACCGAATCCCTCAACACGTTCTCCGCTCCGAACGGCAACGGCTGCTTGCCGATGCGCCATGCACCGGGATTCTCGATATAGTAGTACTCCAGAGGATCGTCGTCGGCATTGCCCGGAATGCGCTGGATGCGTTGCGCGACCATCGCACGAAGTCCCGGTTCCAGCCGAAACGAGAGCCCCGCCCAGGAGCCTCGACCCAACGGGTCGTACCATCGGACAACGGGTCGGCCCTCGTCCGCCGAAACATACGACAACCTTGCGTCGGCGCGAATGACCACATCCGGCACCTGGGCTTGCAAGGCCCCTGCGACAGCCAGAAGGCTCAGCGCCGCGCTTCGAGCCATTCCGCCACCTCCGATGCTGGCAGCGCGATTTGCTCGCCCGTCGCCATCTCGCGGATGGATACGGTTCCGGCAGCCAGCTCGTCCGACCCGATGATCAGCGCAAACCGCACCTTCGCGCGATCGACCTGTTTCATCTGCGCCTTGATCGCCTTGCCTTCCACGTCCCAGAGGCAGGCCAAGCCTTTGGCACGCACCTCTCTGGCCAGGGCGCGCACGCTCTGTGAGGCCTCGGGTACTCCCGAAACCGCGAACGCCATGGGCGGTTCCGGGCTCGGCAGGAGTCCCAGCTCGGTCAGCACCAGGAGCGCGCGCTCGATGCCCATGCCAACGCCTACGCTGGGTGTCGGTGGCCCGCCGATGTCCTTGATCAGGTTGTCGTAGCGGCCACCGCCGCACAGCGAATTTTGAGCTCCGAGGTCGCCAGACGTGATCTCGAACACCGTCTCCGTGTAGTAATCCAAGCCCCGCACGACGTCTGGCGAGATGCGATACGGGATGCTCGCCTCGGTCAGGAGCCGTTCGATGGCCTCGAGGCGCGATTTGCTTTCGGGCTCAAGGTAGTCGGTGATCGGCGGAAGCCCATCGAGCGCGGCCCGTGTGTCCGGGTCCTTGGTGTCGAGGAGTCGGAGGGGATTCTTGCGTGCCGTGGTTTGGAACGCCTCGGACTGGTCGGCGAGGTACGAGGCCAAGTGGTTCAGGACCGCTTCGCGGTACGCTGCTCGGCACGCCTCGCGCCCGATCGAGTTCAGTTGAACCTCCAGATCCTTCAGGCCCAACCCCTGGAAGTGGCGGACGGTCATCTCGATGATCTCCGCGTCGGCCTCGGGAGCGTGGCTGCCGATGAGTTCAAGCCCTGTCTGATGGTGTTGTCGATAGCGTCCCTTGGCGGGTCGGTTGTACCGGAAGACCGGCGTGATGTAGTACAGGCGTGTGACGCCGCCCGCCGAACCGAGGCTGTGCTCGAGGTAGCTCCGCATGGCCGGGGCCGTGCCCTCGGGCTTCAAGCTCAGCCTCCGCCCGCCTCTGTCCACGAACTCGTACATCTCCTTCGAGACGACGTCGCTTGTCTCGCCGGACGTGCGGATGAACAACTCAATGTCCTCGAACATCGGCGTGCGGATCTCGGAGTATCCGTAGCTCCGGGCGAGCCGGGTGAAGCAGGACTCGACCCAGTGCCACGCATGCGCCTGGGAGGGGAGCATGTCGTGGGTTCCGCGAGGGGTTTGGAATCTCATGGGCGGGTCAAATTGTGGCACCAGCCGACCAGACCGACCAGGAACCCCTTGAAAACATGAAAGAAACGTGAACGGGATGCTGTATCATCAGCAAGCCTCGGCCCCGCCGATTCGGCGGACGAGGCCCGGAGATCAGATGCGACAACGTGGTTTCACTCTCATCGAATTACTCGTGGTCATCGCGATCATCGCGATTCTGGCCGCGATGCTCTTCCCCGTCTACGCCCAAGCCAAGGCGGCGGCCAAGAAAGTCACCGACGCCAGCAACCTGCGGCAAAACGCGACGGCGATCATCATGTACGTCAACGACTACGATGGCATGTACCCGCAGAGCGCCTACTCGCTCGACCATCCGCTCGGCGTGCTGGTTCCGGCGACCAACGCCCGGGTCTACGCGGCGTTCGACGCCATCATGCCGTACACGAAGAGCTTCGACATCTTCCTCGACCCTTCCGAGCCGGACGCCATCCCGTGGAAGACCGTCTTGAACGGCCTCGGTCTACAACCGGCTGGCCAGGTCCTGCGCGCCGGCCATGCGTTCAACTTCGCCCTGTTCGAGGATCCGGCGATCGCGCCGAACCTGTTCGCGGCCGACCCGGTCCGCGGCGAAGGCGAGATTCCCGAGCCGAGCCGGACCACCATGTTCTACGACGCGAAGTACTTCAAGGCCGGTGGCCCCGTGCCCGAGGGTTATCCTGTCCCGCCCGGCCCGTTCGACCGCACCAACTTCGCGGGTTTCGCCCGGCACAACGGCGGCTTGAACATCAACTTCGCCGACAGTCACGTGCGGTTCTACAACAAGAACGCCAAGATCGACGCGACGGCGCCCGATCTGTATTACGGCGGCGGCAGCGATGTGCGCGTGTACAA
Organism: Fimbriimonadaceae bacterium; assembly: GCA_039811705.1. Lineage (GTDB taxonomy): Bacteria > Armatimonadota > Fimbriimonadia > Fimbriimonadales > Fimbriimonadaceae > UBA2387. Next base: position 14,659 of record JBDHZD010000039.1, read on the forward strand.
CCTGCCCTACGACCGCAACGGCATTCCCGGCGTGGTCTCGGAGCCGCGCGCCTAGGCCCGCGGCTCTCAAGAGAAACGGGGCGCGTCCTTGCGGACGCGCCCCGTTTTGTGTTGCGGATGGGCCAGAACTTACTGGCGGACGATGGTGGCCGTGGCGTCCGACGGGGGAGCGCCCGGTCCGAGTTCGAGGTTCTTCATCTTGTACTCGGCCTTGACCAGTTCACCGTCTTCGGCGGCGATGTAGATCACGGCATCCACCTTCATGGCTGCGGACCCCTCGGTCTCGGAGTACGTGTAGGTCACCTTGTGCGACTTGATCCCGTTCACGGTTTCGGTCCCTTCGAACTTGAACGTGGCTTCAGCGGCGCGCTGACCCTTCGAAGCGTCGGCCTTCACCGAACGGGTCCAGATCTCACCGACCTTGAGTTCGGCTTTCTGGGGGAACACGAACAGGATGGCCTGATCGAGTCGAGCGTTGTCCATCTCGGCAGGAGCGTCCGACTTGCGGCTCAGAACATTGCCGAACCGATCCATCGTGCTGGTCTCGGTCATGGACATATCGCCCATCATCGCCGACATGTCCTCGCCGGCGATCGACAACGTGAAGTTGCTCTGCTTGCCCTCGATGACGACTTCGCCGTTCTGACGCACTTCGAGCACATTCTGCGTAATGGTCGTGCCGAACGCGAATTCCTGGCCCTCCATGCTGGCCTTGACCTGAAGCTTGAACTTCAGGCTGTTGCCGGCCTTTGGCTTCCAGACGAGCGATGCCGAATCCTGGGCGAGCGCCGCGACACTGGCGAGCGCGAGAAGTGAAACGAGAGCGAGCGAGCGTTTGATCAAGATCATGTCCTCCAACGGTTGTCCCGTTTGGTACGCGCGAGTATAGGCCACGGTTCGTCTTTCGTGCACCCAATGTGTCCAAGGACCTGCCCAATCTCGTACACGGAACCCTTGAGAGCCGCTGCGTCGCGGGCTCTTCCGAGACGTCTGGACTCCCAACGCCGGGGTAACGTAGCCATCATGCGGATGCACGCGGGTCTTTCCTCCATGCTTCTCCTCGCTCTCGGTGCGCTGGTTCAGGCGAACGGCGCGATTCGGGGAGCTCGATCGCTCGCCCTCAGCCCCGATGGAACCCAAATCGCCTTCACCTACCAGGGCGACGTCTGGGTCGTTTCTTCCAAAGGTGGTCAAGCGCGACAGGTCACCAACCACATCGAGATGGACGACAATCCCGTGTGGTCGCCGGACGGCAAGCGCATCGCGTTCGCCAGCAACAGGACCGGCAACTGGGACGTATTCATCGCACCTCTCGATGGCGGACGCACCGAGCGGTTGACCTACTTCTCAGGCAGCGACGTTCCCAACGACTGGACCGCCGACGGGCGCATCCTGATCGCCGGCACACGGGACAAGGCCGAGGGCGGCATCTACGCGATCGAAGTTGCCACGGGCCGCATTCACGAGCTGCTGCTGGACATGATGCCGGTCGGTTCGCCCAAGATGTCACCCGACGGCACCACCTTGATGTACACCCGATTCGGGTTCCCGTGGACGCGACCGCGCTATCACGGTTCGGCGGCTTCCCAGATTCACATCGTCGACCTTGGCACGAACCAGCGCTCGCCTGTCCGCACAACGGAGTTTCAGCACCTTTGGCCCCATTTCGGTCCCGATGCGGGCATCGTGTACGCTGTCAGCGCGGACGACCCGACGCCGGGTTCGTCCTACGTTGGCAAGAGCATCGGCAAGATCATCGACAGCGCCCGCCGGACCCCAAACGTCTATGCGTTCCCGCTCAGAAGCCGGGGAGTCAATCCGCGTGGCGAGCGGCTGACCGAGTTCGTGGGCGGTTCGGTGCGTTTCCTGACCGCCGCCAAGAAGTCGCCATTGCTTGCCTTCGAATACGAAGGCGATGTCTACACGATGACGCCAGGCCAACCGGCGACCAAGATCGGCATCGTGGCGACGCTCGACGACAAGGTCACCTACGACGAGCGGCTCGTCCTGACCACGGGCGCGGCTCAAGCGACCCTTGACGCCAAGGGCGAAAACGTCGTCTTCCAGGTGCGGGGCGAACTGTGGTCGGTGCCAGTGAAAAAGGGCAAGGGTCCGAACAAGGACGACGCCACCCAACTCACCGATTGGCCAGGCGTCGATGCCAACCCGCTCTACCATCCACGGGCGGGCAAGGCCTTCTTCACGTCGGATCGCGAAGGGTCGGAGCGGTTGTATGTCGTGGACCTTGCGACCAAGGAGATCACTCCTGTGAGCCAACGCGACAGCGACGTGGCCAGCGTCAAGCTCACGCCGGACGGGCAAAACGTGTCGTTCTTCATCACTGGCGCCGAGGGTGGCCTCTACACCTATCCGGTCGATGGCGGATCGGTGGTGCGTGTTTTCGCGATGCCTGGCCAGTACCGCTTCGGCAGCCAATCCGAGTACGCGTGGAGCCCCGACGGCCGGTATGTGGCCTATGTCAACAACGCCAACGGCGTGACGACGAACATCCACATTTACGACACGCGCGAGAACAAGGACACGAACATCACACGGCTGAACGCATCGCACCGTTCGCCCGAGTGGTCGGCCGACGGCAAGTTCTTGTACTTCGCCAGCGACCGCGAAGGCGAAGGTATGTACCGGGTCGCTCTCAAGCGACGCTCGTTCCGCGACCCAGACTACGACCTCAAGTACGAAAAGCCCAAGGACTCGGTGACGGTGGAGATCGAGTTCGACGACATCGAGGACCGCATCTCTCGGTTTGGCAACCAGACCGGTGTCGGCGCGATCACGTTCGACGCCGAGAACGGCGACGTGCTGTTCCTGCAAGGCGGCGACATCACCAAAGTCGGCTATGACGGAGAGAACGCCTCAAAGCTCACAAGCGGTGGAGGCATCGGCGCATTCTCGCTCAGCTTGGACGCCAAGAACCTGGTCTACGTCCAGAACGGTGCGATCTCGATCATGAACCACCGAGCGGGCAACCGGCCCGTGACGCGGGTGGACTTCCGCGCCGATTGGACGCGCGACGTCCGTCTCGAGCGGAAAGCGGCGTTCTACGAGTTCTGGCGCGAATACAACCGCAGCTTCTACGACGCCAACTTCCATGGTCGCGATTGGCTGGCAACCCGCAAACGGTACGAACCGCTCCTCGAGGCCGTGGCGCACCGAAACGAGATGGCCACGTTGTTGAACATGATGATCGGCGAACTCGAGGCGAGCCACACCGAAGCCAGCCCCGCGCCGGGCAACCCTTCGGGGTCCTCGACGGCCCATCCAGGGTTCACCATCGACTATAACCATCCGGGACCGGGCCTGCGCATCGCTTCGGTGCCCAAGCGGACGCCGGGAGCCTACAAGGACACCGAACTCAAGCCGGGCGAGTATGTGATGAGCATCAACGGGTTTGCCGTCGCGGCCAACGAGCGCGCCTACGAAGAGGCGCTCCGAAACCAGGGTGGCCGTGTCATCACGCTCAAGGTCAACGCAACGCCGTCCCTCGAAGGCGCGCGCGAGGTCAAGTACGAGGCTCTGGGCGGCGGCGAGTTCGGCAATATCCACTATCGCAACCAGATCGAGCAGCGGCGGCGCTACGTCGAAGAGAAGTCTGGCGGACGATTGACCTATGTGCACATCGCCGGCATGGGCGGTCCGAACTTCGACCGCTTCAACCGCGAGATCTGGGAGTACGGGATCGGTCGCGACGGCGTGGTGATCGACGTCCGCAACAACGGGGGCGGCAACATCAGCGACCGGATCATCGACATTCTGGAGCGCGTGCCACACAGCATCTACGCCTCGCGAGACGGTGTCGCTCTGCCAGCTCCCACGCAGGCCTGGAGCAAACCCATCGTGGTGATGCAAAACGAGCGGAGTTTCTCGAACGCCGAGATGTTCCCCTATGCCATGCAGCAACTGCGACTCGCCACCACGATCGGCATGCCGACCCCCGGCTATGTGATCTGGACGTATGGCCTCCGGCTGGTGGATGGGACGGGGGCACGCATGCCCACGTCGGGCGTCTATCGGCTGGACGGGTCGCCGCTCGAGAATATGGGCCAGCAACCCAACATCCGCGTGGACATCACGCCCGCCGACTACTTCTCGGGCAAGGATCCGCAATTGGACCGCGCGATCGAGGAGTTGCTGAAGAAGCTGCCCCGCAAGTGACGGGGCATGGACCTCTATCCGGCACTCGTGAGGCGGCTGGCGTTCCGGCTCGACCCGGAACGCGCCCACCATGCCGCGTTCTGGTTTCTGGAACGCGGCTGGGTGCCATCGCTTCGGCGGACGACCCCTTCGCTGCGGCGTGAGTTTTGGGGCTTGACTTTCGACAACCCCGTGGGCTTGGCCGCAGGGATGGACAAAGACGCGGTCGGGCTGAGGTCGTGGCGACGGCTTGGGTTCGGATTCGTCGAGGTCGGCACGGTCACACCCAAGCCTCAACCGGGCAATCCCAGGCCTCGGCTCTTCCGCCTGCCTTCGGATCGGGCGATCATCAATCGGATGGGCTTCAACAACTCGGGCGCGGCGGCGATGGCCGAGCGGTTGGGGCGGATCAAGGCCGGAATTCCCCTCGGGATCAATCTGGGCAAGAACAAAACGACTCCCGACGAACGGGCGGCTGAGGACTACGCGGAGGCGCTACGGAACCTGCGCGGGTACGGCGACTACTTCGTGGTCAACGTGTCGTCTCCCAACACGCCCGGCCTACGGGGTCTTCAGGAACGCGGGCCGTTGCTCGACATCGCGCGGGCCATGCGGAACGCCGAGCCGGATAAGCCGATCCTGATCAAGGTCGCCCCAGACCTGACGTTCGACGCATTGGACGACGTGCTCTCGGTGTGCGTCGAAGCGACCTTGAGCGGCATCGTGGCGACAAACACCACGCTTTCGCGGGCCGGACTCAAGCACGACCCGGATGAAGCCGGTGGCCTTTCGGGGGCACCGCTGACGCTCCGCGCAGACGAAGTCCTCTGGCATCTGGCGCGCCACCGGCCCGCCGGGCTGGTTTTGATCGGGGTCGGCGGGATCATGACGCCCGACGACGCCAAACGCAAAATGGACTTGGGTGCCGACTTGATTCAGGTGTATTCCGGCTACGTCTACGCGGGCCCATGGCTGATCCCGCGCATCCTTGAGGCCCTTGTGTGAACACGTTCATCCAGTGGTTTCCGCCACGAGCCGCGCATGGGCTTCCATCGCCTGAGCCAGTTGGTTCGACGCGTCTGTATAACGACGGTCGGCGACAGCCAAACGGTCGTCCAGTGTCTTGAATGCGGGGTCCGAGTCGCGCAAGCGAGCGCGGGCACGATCCATCGCGGCCCGATCGAGCGTCGTACGACCCGTGGCCTTTTTGACAGCAACTTCGACTTGCGACTGAAGCGACTTCGTCGCCAATGCGGCGTCGATGCGTGCGATGAAAGCGCGGACGACCTCGAGTTCCATCTGGTCCAAAGAGCTTCGCTCAGGCAAATCGACCAACTTGGTCTCGAGTTGCTTGGCCTCGTCTTTCCACTTTAGCAACACATCTTCGCCGGTCCGAACGCCGATATCCCGCGTCGAGCCCATGAGCGTCGAGAAGGCCACGCGCAGGCTCGACGCCTGCTGGGTTTGTGTGGGCTTGGGCGGTGTCGGAGGATCCTGGCGACCGCACGCAGCCACGAGGAAAGCCGTCAGAACGAGCCAAACCCAACGCATCTTCAATCCACCTGACGGGATTCCGAGCCCATCGCGATGGTGGATACGAATTCAGTGCCCGAAGCGTTGCCGCCGATGAGCGCTCGGTGGATCGCGCCGTCCGACTCGACGTTCGCACCCGGCAGCACCACAGCGTTTTCGATGCGGCTGGCCCGTACCCGGCACCCCGGCCCGATCACGACATTCTGGCCGACTTCTGCCTGGACGTCGCTATCTGGGTGGATGAGTGTGCCGCCACCGATGAGGAATGCGCTGGTCTCGAGGAACGAGTCGAGCGTTCCGGTGTCGAACCACTCGCCGGTATAGACACCGGCGCGAACGTCGTGGCCCCGGTCCACCAACATCTGGATGGCGTCCGTGATCTCGTATTCGCCGCGAGCGCTGGGTTGCAGGTCTTCCAGCATGCTCCAGATGGGTTGGCGGAAGAAGTAGACGCCCGCCATCGCGAGATTGCTTTCGGGGACTTTCGGCTTCTCGACCAGCCTGACGATGCGGTCGCCATCCACATTGGCCACACCGAATCGACTGGGGTCGGGGACGGCTTTCACCAAGTTCAAGTTGGCGCAACCGGAGGTCCGGAATGTCTCGGCTGCCCCGGCGAGGCTCTCCGAATACACGGCGTCCCCCAAGTACATGCAGAAGTCGTCGTTGCCCACGAAGTCCTTGGCGAACGACATGGCGTGGGCGAGGCCTTTGGCTTCGGGTTGCCGGGCGTAAGCCACCGAAAGCCCATTTTCGGTCCGATCGCCGAGGGCATCGCGCATGGCGGCCTCGTTGCGGCCGACGACCACGCAGACGTCTTGAACGCCGATCTCCTTCAGGCGGTCGAATGCGTAGTCCAGCGTAGGACGGTTGGCGAGAGGGAGGAGCGGCTTGGGGATGACCTGGGTGACGGGATACAGTCGCGTTCCCATCCCAGCGGCGAGGATGACGGCTTTCATAGGCGTTTGCTGGCTTGGGGAGACTACCCCGCAACCCCATACGGTACGCTGGTTTCCACCTTGCTCGGTCGGCGCGCTGGACGATTGGTGTTGGTTTTGGGCCTGTCGGCCTCGTTGTTCGGATGCCGGAGCGAACCTCCCCCTCCCTACGAGACATTCCTCGACGCCCGTCCCGTGCCCCCGATCGACACATCGCGCGGCGACGCTTACGATTGGTATGCGTCTGCGGCCCTGGAGGCCGAGGAGAAAGCCGGCGACTACGCCAAGTGGGTCTCTTTCCCCGAGTCGGCCCGTACAAAGATCATCGCCACGCTGGGCCCAGCACTCCAGAAGATCGCCCGCGGATCTGCGCTGACCTGTTCCTTCCGATGCGGCCCGACCAAGCCGTTCGAGCCCGTTCCCTACAGCGCGGGGTGGCGCCTTTGCGGTCGAGCCTTGACCTGGCGCATCGAGCGCTCATTGGCCGAGGGGAACGTCGCCGCCGCGATCCAAGACTTTCTCGTGGTCACGCGGTTCGGTTTCGATTTGTCTGGCGGAGACTCGACCGTGGCGTCTCTTGGATTGGCCATGGTCGACGAGGCCCGCGTGGCCTTGCTCAAAGGGAGGTCCAAGTTCTCCGCCCAGGACCTTCGAACCGTGGCCACAGGCCTCAGCCAAGTCTTGTCAAGAGTTCCGGACCCGGGATCAGCCATGGATTGCGAGGCGATCCAGATGCTTGCCGCTGTGGACTACGTCCAGGACGCCTACCGTTCTGGGAACTACGATGCGCTGATTGCCGGCTTGGGTCCAGAGATCAGGAACGCGACCGACGCCCTTGAGGGCATGAAGAGTTCCGACGCCAAACAGCGCCCTGCGTACTTCCGCGGATTCGCCCAAGAAGCCAAGGATCGTGCCAAGCGCATGCGACAGTTGGCGGCCATGCCCGCCGTTGAACGCGCCAACCAGGAGCCGTTCAAAGCCGTCGGCGACAGGCCGTGGCGACGCTTTGCCACACACTTCTTCATGGCTGGCGAGCCGCTGTTGGCCCTCAGAGACCGGACGCTGGCCCGGACGAGGCTGTTGCTCATCGAGTGCCATGCTCTGAGCTACGTGAAGGCAGGCCAACCGGCTCCCGTCGGCCTGAGTCCGCTTCCGAACGTTGCGGTCATCGACCCGTTCACGGGCGCACCCCTTCGTTATCTGGCATCTGGCAGCACGTTTCGCGCCTACTCGGCGGGTGCGAACTTCGCAGACGACGGCGGCGAAAGCGGGGAGGACGGGGAATCGCCCGACCTGATTCTCGAAGCAGGATAGACCGCTACTCGATGCCGTGTTCCAGCCAACGCGACTCGTCGGGGGTCAAGATCAGGGATACGGCCTCGCACGCTTGGGCCACCTCGTCCACCGTGTTGCAACCCACCAACGCCCACACGGGGAACGGCTGGTTAAGCGTCCAGGCCAGGGCCAATTGGGTCGGCGAACAGCCTTTTTCTGCAGCCAACTTCTCCAGGCGCGCTTTGCGGTCGAAGTTCTCGGGATTGTGATACACGCGCCGAACGTCGTCGGAATCCACTCCAGCGAAGAAGCCGCCGCCCACGCTGGACCAGGAAAACAGGGGGAACTGGGTCGCTTCGTGCCATGCGCGGCCTTCGACATCGATGGTCACGCATCCCGCCCACATGGGCTCGTTGACGGTGGCCAGAGACAAATTGGGGTTGTTCAGGGACGGCCCCTGCCAGCCCTTTGATTCGGCCATCGCGATCGCTTCGCGCGTTCGGTCGAGAGACCAGTTCGATCCGCCAAACGCCTTCATGCGGCCCTCGGCGATGTGTTCGTTCAGCCGCTTCAGGATCGGCTCCAATGGGTACTCGGGGTTGTCGCGGTGGAACACCCAGATGTCGACGTGGTCGGTCTGCAGGTTGGCGAGGTTGTCGCTCAGATCGCTGTCGAGGTCTTCCGGCGTGAACCTTGGCTTGCCGTAGGGGTGACACCCCTTGTCAAGGCAGACCATCTGATCGCGGCAACCCCTCTTGGCTATCCAATTGCCCACGGCGCGCGTGCATCGGCCGCTGTAGTAGATGTGCGCGGTGTCGACGGCATTGCCGCCCCGAGCGAAAAACGCATCGAGCAGAGCGTCGGTCTTGTCTTGGTCGTCGCCGAAAGGCACGCTGCCCAGCACGATCTTCGAAACATCCTTGTCGAGGCCATTCACACGTCCGTAGCGCATCGGCCTATTGTGGCCCGCTTCAGGCCCCGCTGAGCCACGTCGAGACCGGTTGACTCAGGAACACCTCCAAAGACATCCCATGGGAGCCCAGCGGCAGCGGTCAGCCAACGATTCGCTCAATGCGCAAAGTAAATCGCAAACGGCCCGGCTCAGGGGCCAGAACCCTCGGAACGCTATACTTTCCCATGCCCAACCGCTTGGCGAACGAGACGTCGCCGTACCTGCTCCAGCACAAAGACAACCCCGTGGACTGGTTCCCGTGGGGGCAGGAGGCGTTCACGCGCGCCATGCTCGAAGACAAGCCGGTCTTCCTGTCTGTCGGCTACGCCTCGTGCCACTGGTGCCATGTCATGGAGCACGAATCGTTCGCCGACGACGAAGTCGCCGCCATCCTCAACGAGCACTTTGTTTGCGTCAAGGTGGACCGCGAGGAGCGACCCGACATCGACGACGCATACATGACCGCCGTCCACCTGATGTCCGGTCGGGGAGGATGGCCGATGACGCTCATTCTCACACCCCAAAAGAAACCGTTCGTCGCGGGCACCTACTTCCCCAAACACGACCGGGGTCAGATTCCCGGACTGATGACGCTGGCCCGTGGCGTCGCCCAAGCGTGGCAAGTGCAAAGGGAGGAGATCGAGCGCTCGGCCCAGGAGATCGACAGCGCGTTGCGCCAAGCCATCGCTAGGACCCTGCCGCTGGAAACCGAGACCCAACTGGACCTTCGACTGATTGAAGGTGCCGTGGGTGCGTTCGCATCGGAGTACGACCAACAACGCCACGGTTTCGGAGAGGCTCCGAAGTTTCCGCCGCATACGGCCATCGAGTTTCTGACGAATGTCGCCCTGATCGACGATCTCGACGCCGAACCCAGGCAAATGGCCATGGGCATGACCGTCCTGACGCTGGCCGCCATGTGCCTCGGCGGTATCCACGACCATGTGGGCGGCGGCTTCCACCGCTACTCCACGGATACGAACTGGCACCTGCCCCACTTTGAGAAGATGCTGAGCGACAACGCGCTCATGCTGATGAACCTCGCGACGGCCGCCGAGCTCTTGCGGGGCAACGACGACAACCTGTCCAGCCTGTTCCGGCGCGCCGCCGACGGCATCGTGCGCTGGATGGAGACCGAGATGATGACCCCGGAGGGTCTGTTCTACTCGGCGGTGGACGCCGACAGCGACGGCCACGAGGGCGCCTACTACGTGTGGACCGAAGCCGAAATCAAGGGTGCTCTCTTGGACCGCTGGGAACCCTTTGCCCGCGCTTTCGGCGTCGAAGAAGGAGGCAACTTCCTCGACGAAGCCACGCGTCAGAAGACCGGAGCCAACGTGCTGCATCTTGCCGAGGACGACGGAGGCGCTTTCGCCGCTGACCTCCAGCGGTTGCGCGCCTCACGCGAGCGCCGTGCGCGTCCTGCGATCGACGACAAGGTGCTGGTGGAACTGAACGGACTGGCGATCCGGGGTCTGTTGCGCGCTGGTCGACCCGACCTGGCCACCCGGTGTGCGGAGGCGCTCTTGGAGATCATCCGGGTTTACGAGGAAGTCCCCCGCCAATTCGCGCAAGGCAAGGCGTCGGGGCACGGTTATCTTGAGGACTATGCGGCTCTGGCGCTCGCCATGTTCGAGTTGGGATTCGTCACCGAAGACCTGCGCTACATCGACCTGGGCACTTACTTCACCGACCAGATGATGTCGCGCTTCTACGACGAGGACAGAGGCGGCTTCTACTCGACCAGTTCGAAGCACGAGGCTCTGTTCGGGCGCATGAAGCCCGTCTTCGACCAGCCCGTCCCGAGCGGCAACGCGATGGCCCTCCAGTGCCTGATGTACGCGCGCAAGGCCGAAGCGTTGGACCAATCGGCGACAGCCCTGCTCCCATGGGTGATGCGGGCGCCGACATCGTGCGCCGGGTTACTCTCGGCCATGGCCGGGCTTTGCGGACCAGAGGAAGATCCGACGTCGGTGGAACCCGAAGCCGCCAGCACACCCGAGATCGAAGACCTGCCCAAAATCCGCATCGCCGAAGTCACGGGTCGGCTGGCCGCGCGCGAGCTGACGGCCGGCGCCGATGGGTGGGCGCATGGCGCGGTCGAACTCAACATCCCCGACGGCCTTCATCTCTACGCCAACCCGGCTCCCGACCGCTGGTCCACGGCCACCTCGTTGACGATTGTGCCGGTGCGTTCGCGCGTCGAGTACCCCGAATCGGCGGACGGCATGTACCGTGGAGCGTTGAGGATTCCCTACTCGGTGTGTTTGGAGCCGGGCGAATCGGGTGCCGACTACGAAGTCGAAGTGAAGTTCCAGGAGTGCACCGATTCGGAATGCCGCGAGGCGCGCACGATACGCTTTTCCGGTCTGGTCGTCCGTTGAACCACGGAGCAGCCCGACTAGGCCAAACTGATCCCATGCCCGCCCAACTCCTCGGCGCCCACATGTCCACGAAGAACGGCATCGGCCAGGCCGTTCGCGATGGCAAGGCCATCGGCTGCACCGCGATTCAGGTGTTCACGGCCAGCCCGAGGATGTGGAAGGCGAAGGCCGTAACCCAAGAGATGGTCGTGGACCTGAACAGGGCGCGCACCGAGACCGGTATCGACACGATCGTGAGCCACGACAGCTATCTGGTCAACCTGTGCGCCCCCACCCCCGAAATCCGCGACAAGAGCTACGACTCGCTGCGCGACGAACTCATCCGCTGTTCGCTGCTGGGCATCCCGTACGTCGTGTCCCATATGGGCTCGGCCAAGGACCAGACGGAGGACGACGCCTTGAAGACCACCGCAGCCCAAACAATGCGCCTGCTCGGCGAGACGCCTGACAACGTGACGCTGCTCATGGAGACCACCGCTGGGCAGGGCTCGTCGCTCAACTACCGCTTCGAACACCTCCGCACGCTGCTCGACCTGTGCCACGGGCATCCGAGGCTCGGAGTATGCCTCGACACATGCCATATTTTCGCGGCTGGCTACGACATCCGCGAGGAAGAAGGCTACGAACTGACGTTTCTCGGCTTCGACGCGATGGTCGGGCTGGGACGTCTGAAGGCGATCCACTGCAACGACAGCATGAAGCCGCTGGGCTCGAAGCTGGATCGGCACGAGCACATCGGGCAGGGGCTGATCGGCGAAGGCGCGTTCCGCCGACTGGTGAACGATCCTCGATTCGAAACGACACCGATTCTGCTGGAAACCAACGAGGCCGAGACGATGCACCGCGTCAACCTGGAACGCCTACGAAGCTTTGTCTCGGCCTGAATGGGCCAGCCATCGGCGCCGACCGGAATCCGCGACCGGTGGACTGGTCTTGGGTGCGGACCCGGTGGCGCCGACCTAGATGGCTCAATCGGTCAGACTTCGTTCGGGCGGCCAGGTTCCGTGGACCCAGTACCGCTGCAACTACCTCCTGACGTAAAAAATCGTGATCCAGATCCTAGAGATTTGTGATATGATTCCAACACCACAGTCTGGAGGCCGCTGGTGGGAGCTCTCTTTTGGAGGCTAGATTGGAGCGATGATACGATTATGTTTGGCAGCCCTTAGCGTAGGGGTGACCGGGGCTTCGTTGTTTGTAGACGCAGATACATTTAGGCGTCGTGGACATGGAGGCGAGCCCGCAACGCATTCCGTGGCAAAGGCCGCGCTGGAAGTTCCCGCAAGGTTGCCGGACAGTATCAACGGCATTTGGGTGGTCTTGCCTTCCTGCAACAGTTGCAACGCCGACGCCTTGACCTACGAGGATCTGCGCCGCGTTGGCGATCAGGTTCCCCTGAGTATCGTGTGTCCGGGCGATCCTCGGGAATGGCCCCCGAAGATTCGCGAACTTGCGAATTCAAAGGTCTTCAGCGATGCGGAGGTGCCTTGGATGCCGGGTTCCTGGTACGTATTGGCACCACTCGTGCTGGAATTCAGGTCTGGACGTCTCCTTGATTCGTCCTTGGCTCGCGAATCCACGGCCAAACAGTACTTGGAGACCTTGAAATGAGGCGCGGATTCACATTGCTCGAAACCGCGGCGGTCATTTCGACCATTCTGCTGCTAGCCGCCCTGATGCAACCTGCTCTGAGTTCCGCCCAACACCGCGCCCGCATCGAATCTTCGTTGGCGCGCCTTCGCCAGCTGTCCAACGCGGTGAACGTCTACCGGCTGGATTACGAGCCGGATGGGGGACCTGTTTGGGCCTCGCTGCCATCTTACGGAGTGGTCTATACCACGTACCTCGGATTGGGAGAGGAGTTCTTCCATAGCCCTTGCGGCTACAGCGGCGCGGAGGCCAACCTTCGCCGCATCGGCTATCACTACGCCTATCTGGACGACGATGCCGTGAGGGAGTTCTTTGAAATGAGGGGCGAGCGGTCCGTCATCTTCACCGACCCGAACTGCAACCGCGACCCGATCGTCTGGCACTCGATCATCGAGCCGAAACTGGGCCTGGGCGTCCAATTGGACGGGCGCCTGCTCAGACTCAAGAAGTACGGATTTCCCGGAGAGCTATCGTGGTGGATTCCCTAAGGCATCCCCAAGGAGACAAAGACCATGAACATCAAACCTGTCCTCAGAGCGCTGGCCGTCGCGGCCTCTGCGTTCTCGCTCGCGTCCCTTCAGGTCGTGGCGAGCGGTGTCGAGTCGGGTCAAGGAGCCAATGGGTTTCCCTGCGGCTTTTTGCCGAATCAGCCCACGCCGCCGAGTACGACGGCCGCGTGTCGAGATCTTGTGGAAGGGCCGGGTTGCTCGCCCCTCATTCCTCCGCCCACGCCCTGGGCCCGCATGTGCTGCTATCCGCTCAAGGGCGTGCAGGGCGTCACCTGTCGCCAAGTCTGGCACCGGTGGCAGTGTTGCTCTGGCGGGAATCAGTGGAAGAACTTCTATACCAGTGCGCCGGCCATCAACGACTGCGATGTCGCCAACGCAACGTGCGTGGCGGGAGACAATCCTCCGGACTAGAGCCATGAAGAACCTGTACAACCTTATGAAAGACCCCGAGAAGCGGGTCGTCCTCGTCCTCGCTTTGACCCTTGTGGGCGGTGGACTCATGCTCGGCTTCCGCTTGCGTCCCATCGAAACGACCGCGCAGGCGGCCAACTCGCTGGACGCCGCGTTGCGAAGGGCCGATGGAGACAGGGCCATGCGCTACGTCACGGACCTTGAGCGCGATCATCTCGGCTTGGACGGCGACAAAGCCACCAAGCTCATGCGATATGTGCACGCGCAGATCAAGCCGTTTCGGCTAAGCGAGGACGCCTGGGAGAAACAAACCGAACACCGCATGGGTGCCGAGTTGAGCTGCACGAAGGTGCTGTTCAATGAGCAAGGCGACCGCTTGGAGTACGGATGGCTTCTGCACGAGACGTCCGCAGGGCCGAAGACGTTTCCATTCGCCTCGAACCTGGTCTACCTTGTTTGGAACGCGCGCTACGGCGGCACGGACAAGTGGTCGTGGAAGGCGTTCCAGAACGGCCTTCGCGAGACGCGCGCAGACTTGGAGGCCATCGGCTTGAAAGGGGTGGTCGCCCCCGGCGAAAACGGGACCCCCAAGTTCTTCTCCTGGGATCAGTTGGCCCACAAGTTCGACACGGCCGCGGCCAAAGAAGCGGCCCGGAAGAAAGAACTCTTCGGCGGCTGACGCCGAGAGTGTCAGCCTGAACTCGAACGGTGGCGGAGTGGCACGCGTGGCAATGCCAACGAAGCCTCTCCGCCCGTCGCCACCCGCAGGATTCGGTCCAGCACCACCTTGGCCGCGCCGGCCAAGGGGAACGCGATCATCGTGCCCACCAAGCCGAACAACGCTCCCGCGCTGAACAGCACGAACATGCTGACCGCAGGCGACAAGCCAACCGCCGTGCCCACGAGCTTGGGATAGAGGATCTGGTCCATCGCCGTCAGGACCAAGAACAGGCAGAAGACGATCACTCCCGCAAAGGCCCAGGGAGAACCCAAGTCGAACATGAAGTTGCCCGTCTTGCCGCTGACGCCGACCACCGCGAATGTGACGGCGTAGCTGATGAACGCGCCGATCGTGGGGATCAGGCCGAGCAACGAGATGAGGACACCCATGATGATCGCATAAGGCGCCCCAAGGATGGAGAGCAACACCGAGGTCACCGTGCTGTAGGTGAGCAGGATGAGCGTCATCCCCCGCACATACTTGACGAACACGTCGCTGATGTCGCGCATCAAGCCCATCGTGCTGGCACGGATCGCCGGCGGAATCCACGTGGCGCTGCGCCGTTTGATGTCTTCAAGGTCCCATAGGATGAAGAACGTGATCAGCGGGGTGAATCCAAGCAGCAAGATGCCCGACGCCACGGTGCTGACGATGCCCAAAAATCCACCGAGGAACGACTGGATGCCGTCGGCCATTTGCTCCTTGTAGGGGTCGAAGTACTGAGCGACCCACTCCTGGCGGGTCGTGGGCAGGTTCAGTCGCTCGAGCATTGGACGGTTGGCCGCGAGCAGTCCGTCGATCCGGCTCTCGGCCTGCTCCTGCGACTTCTGCATCTGGCTACGGTGCTTGGCGTCGTAGAAGGCGCCCCAACCCTTGACGGTGGTCGGGAGCCCTTCGGAACTCAGTTCGCGATCGTAGGCCGTCAGTCGCGCCTGAAGCTGCGCGACGGATTGGTAGCCAGCCGCTTCGGCGAACGGCTGGCCCAACAGGCGCGTCCATGGCTCGACCTCGGTCGGCAGCCCTGCCGAAGACAACAACACCCGATGCTTCTGGAGCGTGGTCTCGAATTCGGTGGTTTGGGCCAGTTGCGCGCTGAGTTGGTCGAACCGTTCGCGCATCTTGGAGACCTGCTGGCCGATGACGGGTGCGAGAAGGATTGAAACCAAGGTTATCAGAGCGAAGAACCCGACGAACACCGAACTCACCGCCGCCCATCGCGGCCAGCCGCGCAGACGCAGCCGACGGATGGTCGGGTCAAGCAGCACGCTGATGATCACGGCCACCACGAACGGGGCCAGGATCGCGCGAACCAGGTACAGGAAGTAGAAGACCGTGCCGACGGTCAACACCCAGAGTCCGATGCGCCAACTCTTGGTCACGCGTGCATCTTACGCTAGGATGACCCCGATTCGCCAAGCGAAGCCGACGCGCGCCAGCGGTTGAGCGCGACGGCTGCGACGATGATGAGACCGGTGACGATCTCCTGCACCCAATTGGGCAACCCCAGATGCGATCCGCCGGCGGAAATCGTGGTCATGATCACGGCGCCGATCAGCGAACCGAGGATGGACCCCTCGCCCCCGGCAAGGCTGCCTCCGCCGATCACTACCGCTGCGATCACCTGCAGTTCCAAGCCTACGGCCACCGTTGGGTCCCCCACCGATAGGCGGGC
>JBDHZD010000040.1:0-30817 GCA_039811705.1 Fimbriimonadaceae bacterium
AAACAGCAGAGGAAGCCCAAGTTCAAGGTGCGTTCCTACAACCGATGTTCCCTGTGCGGGCGACCGCGCGGTTACATCCGTTTCTTCGGCGTCTGCCGCGTCTGTCTGCGCGAACACGCGCACCGCGGCCTTCTGCCCGGCGTGACCAAGTCCAGCTGGTAACGCCAGAGGAGCACACCCTATGCACAGCGACCCCATCGCCGACCTGCTGACGCGCATCCGGAACGGCTACCGCAGCCACGCGGACACCGTGAAGGCGCCCCACAGCAAGATCAAAGTCGAAATTCTCAAGATCCTTCAGGCGGAAGGCTACATCAAGGGTTACGAAGTGACCACCGAAACCGCCTTCCCGACGATCACCGTCCACCTGCGCTACGATGCGCGCCGGAAAGCCCTGGTGCAGACCCTGCACCGCGTGAGCAAGCCCGGCCTGCGCGTCTACATGGGCGCGGACGACATGAAGCCGCTCAAGAGCGGTCTCGCGACGCGCATCGTCTCGACCAGTCAGGGCGTGATGACCGACCGTGAGGCGCGCAAGCGTCGGATCGGCGGCGAAGTCCTTTGCGAGGTCTGGTAGGTACACCATGTCGAGAATCGGATTCAAACCCATCGCCGTGCCCAAGAACGTCGACGTGCAGTGCGACGAACTGGGCAACGTGACGGTCAAAGGCCCGAAAGGCACCCTCAACGTCAAGATCGCCCGCGAACTGTCCCTCAAGCAAGAGGACGGCATGCTGTCGATCGAGCGTCCGACCAACAACCGCCGGCACCGCTCCCAACACGGCCTCGCCCGTACGCTCATCCACAACTGCATTGTGGGCGTGACCGAGGGTCACAAGAAGACGCTCGAAGTCATCGGCGTCGGCTACCGCGTGGCGGTCGAGGGCCAAGGTCTCAACCTGAGCCTCGGCTACTCGCACCCCGTCAAGGTGGCGCCCGTCGAGGGCATCTCGTTCGAGGTGAAGGCCGAAGACAAGACCCGTATCCAGCAGATCGTGGTCTCCGGCATCGACAAGGCCTCGGTCGGCCAGGTGGCCGCGGACATCCGCAAGACGCGCAAGCCCGACCCTTACAAAGGCAAGGGCGTCCGCTACCAAGGCGAGGTCATCAAGCTCAAGCCCGGCAAGAGGGCCGCTGGCAAGTAAAGGAAGACTTTCATGGCGACAAAGACAAGATCCAAACTTCGCGTGGTGCGGCACGAACGCATCCGGAAGCACCTGTCCGGTGCCGGAGAACGACCCCGGCTGGCGGTGTTTCGGAGCTTGAAGCACATCTACGCGCAGATCATCGACGACACGACGGGTACGACCATCGCCTCGGCCAGCAGCCAGGACAAGGAGATCGGCAGCGGCAACCGGGAAGGCGCGAAGCAGGTGGGCGAATTGCTCGCCAAGCGCGCTGCGGAGAAAGGCGTGAAGCAGGTCGTGTTCGACCGAGGCGGCTTCCGATACCACGGACGCGTGGCCAGCTTGGCGGAAGGCGCCAGGCAAGGCGGACTGGAGTTCTGAACCAATGAAACTACGTTTGAGCGGAAAGCGAGAAAGCCGAAACACCGAAGGACCCCAGCTCGACGTCCGAATCGTGCGCACGAACAAGGTGTTCAAGACGCACAAGGGCGGCAAGACGGCCTCGTGGTCCATCCTGGTGGTGGTCGGCGACAACAAAGGCAACGTGGGCATGGGCATCGGCAAGGCCCGAGGCATCCCGGACGCGATCCGGAAGGCCGAGGAAGCCGCGCGGAAGAACATGTTCAGCATCCAGCGCGTCGGGGAGACCATCCCGCACGAGGTGAACGCGCGCTTCGGGACCTCGCAGGTGATCCTGCGGCCGGCCTCGCCCGGCACGGGCGTCAAGGCCGGTGGCGCGGTGCGCGCCTGCCTGGAAGCCGCAGGCGTCCACAACGTGCTGGCCAAGTCGCTTGGCAGCCGCAATGCTGTCAACATGTGCTACGCCACCATGGAGGCGTTCAAGAGCCTGCGCAGCCCCGAGAAACTCGCCGAGGATCGCGGTCTGCAGGTCGACGAACTCGTCCCGTGGTTGCCCAAGGTCCGCAAGGAGGAAGCCGATGCCGCTGCGTATTGAACTGATTGGGAGTCCCTACGGCAACACGCCCAAGAACCGCGCCACCGTGGCGGCCCTTGGACTCAGGAAGCTCCATTCGGTCGTCATTCAAGAGGATAATCCGACCATTCGCGGCATGATCCGCAAGGTCAACCACCTTCTGAAGGTCGAAGTCGTCGAAGCCGCACCGGTCGAGGCCGTCGCAGCACCTGTCGCCGAACCGGCGGCGGAAGCCGAGGCGCCCAAACCGAAGCGCAAGCCCAAGGCCAAGGCCGAGCCCACCGAGGAATAACACGATGTCATTTTTGAACAACGTCCAGCCCAACGAGGGCAGCAACAGGCGCAAGAAGCGCGTCGGCCGAGGCATTGGCAGCGGCAAGGGCAAGACGGCGGCCCGGGGTACCAAGGGTCAGAAGGCGCGACGCCAGATCCACCCCAACTTCGAAGGTGGCCAGACGCCCCTCCAGCGCCGACTCCCGGTCAAGAAGGGCTTCCGCAACATCAACCACAAGGAGTACGCCATCGTCAACCTCGACGATCTGGACAAGCTCTTCGAGGCCGGTGCAGAAGTCACTCCCGAGGGACTCGTCGCAACGGGCATCATCCCCGGTATCAAGGATGGCGTGAAGGTTTTGGGCTACGGCGCCCTGACCAAGAAACTCACGGTCAAGTCCCACAAGTTCAGCAAGTCAGCGGCCGAAGCAATCGCCAAGGCCGGCGGGGAGGCCGTCACCCTGTGAGCGCGATCCCTGGAGGCATCGGAGCGGGCACCAACCCCAAGGGCCTCCAGATGCCCCTGTTCGAGACCATGCGTCTCGCTTGGGCCGACCCGGACCTGCGGGGCCGCATCATGTTCGTCATGCAGATGTTCGCCATCTACATGGTGGGCATCCACGTGCAGGTCCCGATCCCCGGGCACAGCACCGCCGAACTGATTTCCCGGCTGGCCAACGTGCCGATCTTCCAACTGCTCGACACGTTCGGCGGTGGAAGCCTCAAGCGCATCTCCATCTTCGCCCTCGGTCTGAACCCGTACATCACGGCTTCGATCATCATGCAGATCCTGCAGACGGCGCTCCCGCACTGGAAGCAGGAACTCAAGGAAGGCGGCGAGCACGCGCGCAAGCAACAAAACCGGCGCACCCGATATCTGACCATCGTCCTGTGCTTTGCTCAGGGATTTGGCCTGCTCAGTTACATGACCAGCGGAGGCATCGCCATGGACTGGTGGACCCGTCTGGTCGTCGTCTTGTTCTGGACGGCGGGCGCGATGTTCATCCTCTGGCTGGGCGAGCAGATCAGCGAGAAAGGCATCGGCAACGGCGTCTCGCTCATGATCTTTGCGGGCATCATCGCCTCGTTCCCCGCGATGGTTCAACCCATCGTGATGAACCTGCAGAACGGTCTCATCAACTGGTTCCAGATCGGCATCGTGCTCGTCATCTTCCTCGCCGTCACCTGGGTCATCGTGTACTTCACGACGGCGCAGCGGCGCATTCCGATCCAGCACATGAGGCGCCAGGTGGGTAACCGAATGATGCCGGGTGGCGGGCCCAACTACTTGCCGCTCTCTGTAAACATGGTGGGCGTCATCCCGATCATCTTCGCCGTCTCTCTGGTTTACATCCCGCAACAGATCGCCCTGCTCATGCCCCAGGGCTCGGCGGCGCAGGACATCGTCCTCCAGATCGCCGAGTGGTTCAACCCCGGTGCCAACGGATGGAAGGCCGTCACCGGTTCCTTGTTCTACACGCTTTTGATCTTCTTCTTCACGTACTTCTACACCGCCGTGCAGTACAACGTGGAAGACATTGCGGACAACCTCAAGCGGGCGGGCTCGTTCATCCCGGGCGTGCGTCCGGGCAAGCAGACCAAGGACTTCCTCGACGGCGTCATTTCCCGCATCACGATCGTCGGTGCAGGCTTCTTGGCGCTCGTCGCCCTCACGCAGTTCCTTGTGCCTCGCGTGTTCTACAACGTGAACATTCAGGGCGGAGGCATCAGTGTTCTGTTCGGTACGTCATTGCTCATCATGGTCAGCGTTGCCCTTGAAACGATGCGTCAAATCGAGGCCAATCTCGTCATGAAGAGCTACGGTCAGTAGGTGGCTTCATGCGATTGGTGCTCATCGGCCCGCCCGGCGTCGGCAAAGGGACGCAGGCGGGTCTTCTCAAATCTCGTCTAGGCATTCGGCACATTTCGTCCGGAGACGTGTTCCGCGCAGAGATCAACGCCGGCTCAGAGCTCGGGAGTTTGGCCAAGAAGTAC
Source organism: Fimbriimonadaceae bacterium (assembly GCA_039811705.1). GTDB lineage: Bacteria > Armatimonadota > Fimbriimonadia > Fimbriimonadales > Fimbriimonadaceae > UBA2387. Next base: position 4,330 of record JBDHZD010000040.1, read on the forward strand.
ATCGATGCGGGCGAACTCGTGCCGGACGATGTGACGGTTGGCATGATGGCGCGCCACCTGGAAACGACCGATCCCCAAGACAGGGGGTTTGTCTTGGACGGTTTCCCTCGTACTGTGGCTCAGGCCGTCGCGCTGGACGCCAAACTCGAAGCCACGGGTCAGGGCATTTCCCGCGCGATCGCCATCGAAGTCCCCGACGAAATCCTCGTTGAACGATTGGGCGGCCGACGGATGGGCAAATGCGACGGCAAGATCTACCATATCGCATTCAATCCGCCTCCCCCCGGCGTCGAGGTGATCACGCGATCGGACGACATGCCCGACGTCATTCGCGAGCGACTGCGGGTGTTTCATGAGAACACTCAGCCCGTGGTGGATTACTATCGACAGAGGGGCATCCTGCGCACGATCGACGGCCTGGCCGAACTCGAGGTTGTCTACGCCGAAATCTGCGCCGCCATGTACCAATGATCCGAATCAAGACACCCGAAGAGATCGCCATCATGAGGGCCAATGGTGCGATCGTCGCGCAGGTCCTCCGGGAGTGCGCGGCTTCCATCGTCCCGGGCAAGACGACGGCGCGTCATCTTGACGAACTCGGCGAGAAGATCATCGCGTCCCACGGTGGGACGCCGTCCTTCAAGAACTACCGAGGCTATCCGGCGGCGATGTGCATCTCCAGGAACGAGGTCGTCATCCACGGCATCCCGGACGATGTGCCGTTCGAAGAAGGCGACATCGTCGATCTCGATGTCGGCGTGTTTCGCAATGGATTCCATGCCGACGCCGCTTGGACTTATCCTGTGGGGACTATCGACAAAGACGCGATGAAGTTGCTGCGTGTGACCGAAGAGGCGCTGAAGCAAGGAATCGCCAAGGCCCGCGTGGGCAACCGCGTGGGCGATATCGGCGCCGCGGTCCAGCGCTATGTGGAGTCCAACGGCTTTTCGGTGGTGCGCGACCTCGTCGGCCATGGCATCGGGCGCGAGTTGCACGAGGAGCCGAGCGTGCCCAATTTCGGGAAGGCGGGCAAGGGCGACCTGTTGCGACCCGGCATGACGATCTGCATCGAGCCCATGGTCAACGAAGGAACGTACAAGGTCGTCACGCTCGCCGACAAATGGACGATGGTGACGGCGGACGGCAAGCGCTCGGCGCACTTCGAACACACCGTGCATATCACGCGCGAGGGCCCAGAGTTGCTTACTCTGGACGCTCGCGCCGCTGCGGTCGTGTAGTGGATTGTCTTCTTATGGGAAGATGCCGCGCGTGATCGTCGCGTCGGCGACCCGCTTGACTCCAATGATGTGGGCGGCGGTGCGCATGCCCACCTTGTGCTCGTCCATCGTGGCCTCGACGGCCTTGTAGGCGTTCCGCATGATGCGCTCGAGTTTGTTGTTGACTTCGCCTTCCTCCCAGAAGAAGTTTTGCAGGTCCTGCACCCACTCGAAGTAGCTCACCACGACGCCCCCGGCGTTGGCCAAAATGTCCGGCACGGCCAGAATGCCGCGATCACCGAGAATCTGGTCGGCTTCGGGAGTGGTGGGGCCGTTGGCGCCCTCGACGATCAGCTTGGCCTTCACGGCATGGGCGTTCTCGCCCGTGATCTGTGCCGCGATCGCGGCGGGGATCAGGATATCGCAGTCGAGCGCGAGCAACTCTTCATTGGTGATTTTGTCGCAGTCCCGGTACTCCTGAATGCCGCCGTCTCGTCCGCTGTAGCGGTGATAGAGTTCCTTGATCGGCAAACCGTTGGGGTTGAAGATCGCGCCTCGGGCATCGCTGATGCCGATGACTTTGGCTCCGGCTTCTTCGGCCAGCATGGCGGCCACAGAGCCCACGTTCCCGAAGCCCTGGACGACGACGCGCGAATCGGCAAAGTTGAGACCGACACGCTTTGTGGCTTCGTGCGCGGCCACGATCACGCCTCGGCCGGTGGCTTCGTTGCGCCCTTCCGAGCCGCCCAGCGCGATCGGCTTGCCGGTCACCACGCCGGGCGTGGTGTAGCCGCGAATCATCGAGTAGGTGTCCATGACCCAAGCCATCACTTGGGCGTTTGTGCCGATATCGGGAGCGGGGATGTCGGAGCGCTCGCCCACCATCGAGCTGATCTCGCTGGTGAACCGGCGCGTGACTTTCTCCAGTTCGCGCTTGGAGTACTTCTTGGTGTTGATGCGGACCGAGCCCTTGGCGCCGCCATAGGGGATGTTCACCACGGCGCACTTCCACGTCATCCACATCGCCAACGCCGTCGTCTCATCCAAATCCACGTCGTGGTGAAACCGGATGCCGCCCTTCGTGGGTCCTCGGCTGGCGTTGTGCTGAACCCTGAAGCCCTCGAAACACTGCACCTGTCCGTTGTCCAGCACGACGGGGAAGTTGACCACCATCTGGGTCTTGGGCCGGGCGAGGACGGCGTGCAGGCCTTCGTCGAGGTCAAGGTGGAAGGCGGCGACGGCCAACTGTTGGCGCGCCATTTCGAGGACGTTCACATGCTTGCTCATGGCGTTGAAGGGGGGTTCAAAGCGGGTCTTTGCGGACGGTCTTTCGGAGCAAAGCGTAGATGGGTAGCGCGATCACACCGTTGTACACCGCAACTCCTATTGTAGCCAATAGGTAGGACCCGATCTGGGCGGGTGGGGCCATGAACATGAACAGGATCCGGCCCAATACCGTCAGTCCCGCCACATGGATCAAGCACGTGACGGGTTCGAGTTTCTCGATCGCCGATCCCGTCCACGCAGCGACAAAGCCCACGATGGCCCGGCTGGCCGCGTACTGGGCTATGTTCGCCCCCGCGAGCCCACCGTGCAACAGTCCCGCCAGAAAACCGACGACTGCGCCTCCGCTGCGGCCATAGGCCAGTGCCAGCGGCCCGACGGCGGCCAACAGGAAGTCTGGCGCACAACCCAGAATCGCCAAACGCTCCGCGGCACCTTGTTGCAACGCTGCCCCGCCCCACAGGACGACCAGGGCGATCCAGAACCTCACTTGAGCACCACCACCGAGCGGACGTTGCTCAGCCGGACATGGGGAAACACGCGCACGCGCCGGATGCCAAACTGTTCGTCGTCTTCGACCTGAACGGCCTTCCCGATGGGCAACCCCCGTGGAATGCGTTCCGAATATCCCGAGGTGACCACGGGTTGGTCGAGTTCGATGGGCTGCGAAAGATCGAGCAGTTGCAGGATCATCACGTCGCGCCCTTCGCCTCGGGCAATGCCCTCCAGCGGCACTTCGCCCATCACGGCCGCGCCCACCTGGAACTGAGGCGAAGAGATCAGACGCACTTGACACCGGTTGGCTTCGACCGAGTGCACCACGCCGATCAGTCCGGCGGCGGTCAGCACCGGTTGGTCGGGCCGGATGCCTTGATCGGATCCAACGCCCAACGTCATGCGGTGCTCGTGAGGGTAGTAGCCAATGGCCACCGCTGTGACGGCCTCGCGTCCCGGAATGGGGGGCATCCCCATCAGCGAGCGCAGTTGCTCGATCTCGCTCTGCATGTCGCGAATGCGCGCATCGTAGAGGCTCCACGCTTGCTCTTCGGCTCTGAGGCGTTCGTTCTCGGCCCGTAGGCTGCCCGCGCGGAAAATGCCCTGTGCAAAGTCGCTCACTCCCTGCGAGACGGCTCCCACAGGGCGGCCGATCAGGTCGCTGGCGGTTTGGATCGTCGATGTGACGGCGTCCACCCGACCCGCATTGCGGGCGCTGGTCTGAACACGACCCACCAGGACGGCAACGACGATCAGGGCGAACAGAGTCAGCCAGTCGCGGATGGAGTGGGCTCTTACGTCCTCGATGACTTCTCCAGCATCTTGCGGATGGCTGGACTCTCGTGCATCGCTTCGACCACCTTGCCGGTGCCAATCGCCACGCAACTCATTGGATCGTTGGCGATGTGAACGGGCATGCCGGTTTCGTGAGCGATGAGCCGATCCAGCTCTCGGAGCAGGGCGCCTCCGCCAGCCAACATGATGCCGAGATTCATCGCATCGGCCGCCAACTCTGGCGGAGTCGCTTCCAACGTGAGTTTGACCGCTTCGACGATCGCGTTCAGTGGCTCTGCGATCGCCATACGGATTTCGTCGCTATAGATAATGGCGCTGCGCGGCAACCCAGTCACCAGATCTCGACCCTTGACCTCGACCGAAAGTTCCTGCTCCAACGGCATGGCGCTGCCGATGGCGATCTTCGTGGATTCCGCCGTGCGGTCGCCGATCGCGAGGTTGTATGCGCGCCGAATGTACGAGGAAATCGCTTCGTCGAATTCGTCGCCCGCGACTCGGATGCTTCGGCTGTGGACGATGCCGGCGAGCGAGATCATGGCCACCTCGGTGGTGCCGCCGCCGATGTCCACGATCATCGATCCGACGGGCTCTTCGATGGGCAATCCGGCTCCGATCGCAGCGGCCATCGGTTCTTCGACCACGAAGGCCTGGGTCGCACCAGCCTTCCGCGTGGCTTGCAACACAGCCCGCCGCTCGACCTCGGTCACGCCGGAAGGGATGCCGACGACCACGGACTGAAAGAAGATCGTTCGGCGGGACACCTTGCCGATGAAGTGGCGCAACATCTTTTCCGTTTGATCGTAGTCCGCGATGACGCCGTCCTTGAGGGGGCGGATCGCCACGATGTTCGCAGGTGTCCGGCCCAGCATGCGCTTGGCTTCCTCGCCCACGGCAAGAACTTCGCCGTTGTCCTTGTTGACTGCGACGACGCTGGGTTCGCGGAGCAAGACCCCGTGGCCTCGCACGTGGACCAACGTGTTGGCCGTGCCGAGATCGATGCCGATGTCTCGGGTGAACGGCTGCATGAGGTTCCGCAGCAACGACATCTGGCCGCTATTCCTCATCGGAGACCAACTCCCCTGTCGAGAGTCGCTTGGCCAGCGTCTCCTGCGAAATGGCGGAAAGAATGACGCTCTCACCCGTCGTGAACAACACACATTTGGTTCGGCGCCCTTGCGTGGCGTCGATGATCTTGCCGCTCTGGCGCAACGTCTGGATGAGACGGCGCATGGGCGCGGAATCTGCGCTGACCAGGGCGACGATTCGGTCGGTCATCACGTAGTTGTAGAAGCCGACGTTGAGAACGGGAGAGTTGGGCATCGGTGATCGTTGCGGCGACGCAACGCAATCTCCCAGTTTGGATGATCCGGCGACCTCGGCGCAACTTTTGGGACCATGAGCATGGGGCGAGCCCGCACCGGAGTCCCGTCCCATTGAGTTAGACTCTGCACACATGGACCATGGATGGGGCCTGTTGCTCGACCTTGTCGCCGTCTTGACGGGCGCCGTGGTCTTGGGTGTGTTGCTGGAGCGTATCCGCCAAAGCGCCGTCATCGGATACATCCTGGCGGGCGTCTTGTTGGGACCGAGCGTGCTGGGCCTGATCTCGGATCCTGCCCGTGTGGGATTGATCGCCGAAGCGGGCGTGGCGCTCCTGCTGTTCACCATCGGCCTCGAGTTCTCGTTTCCCAAACTTCGAGCGATGGGTTGGGCGGCCCTCGGCCCGGCGCTGTTTCAGATCGTGGGCACCGGACTTGTGATCGCCGGACTTTGCATGGCCATGGGCTTCAAACTCGGCCCAGCGGTGGCTCTGGGCGCCATCATTGCGCTTAGCAGCACGGCGATCGTGATGCGGATTCTCAAGGACACGGGCGCGTTGGATGCGGTCCACGGTCGCGCCGCGGTGGGCGTGTTGTTGGTCCAAGACGCCGCCTTGGTGCCCTTGGTCCTTCTGTTCGCCTTTCTTTCACCCGCCGGGGCCCAGGTTGCTCAGGACTTCTCGTTGGAAAGCCTCGGCCTCGGCGTCGTGGTGGTGCTGGCAGCGTACGTTGTGCTCACTCGGCTGGTGCCGCGTGCGTTTCTCTCCTCGGTCATGGGCCGCAATCGGGAACTGCCGATCCTGCTGTCCATCCTGATTTGCATGGCGGCGGCGTATGTGGCGCATACGTTGGGCGTCTCGCCCAGCCTCGGGGCGTTCCTTGCGGGAATGCTGCTCGCCGAGACCTCGTTCTCCGAGCAGTTGCGCGTGGACGTCGCGCCGCTGAGGACGCTGTTTGTCACGATCTTCTTTACGTCGGTGGGCTTGCTGGCGGATGTTCGATGGGTTGGCGGCAACCTGCTTCTGGTCTTAGGGCTCGTCGGCGCGGTGCTGGCGGTCAAGACGGCCGTGGCGTTTGTCGGATTTCGGTTGTTCCGTCAGACGATCGTTCACTCTCTGGCTGCCGGCATCTGCATCAGCCAGGTGGGAGAACTTTCGTTCGTCCTGGGGCAGTTGGGCGCATCGAAAGGCGTTTTGGACACCTGGACGTTGCAGGCCGTCAATTCGGTCGCGATCATCACGCTCGTGGTCTCCCCGATGCTGGTCGCTTCAGCGCCTCGCGCGGCCCGCTCGCTGGCCAAGCGCTTGTTCCGATTGAGGACGTTGGCGAAAGACACCCGCGAGCGTGGTGCGCAACCGAAGCTCGCCGGACATACCGTTGTCGCAGGATTGGGCGAAGCGGGCATCGCCTTTGTCGAAGCGCTGTCGGAGCAACCGGGCCAGATGGTCTTGATCGACGTCAATCCGAGGGTCGTCCACGAATGGCGGACCAAGGGTTTCGAGGCGCATCTAGGCGACGCCACCAACCCAGAGACGCTCGTTCATGCCGGCATCGCCAACGCCGATTTGTTCGTGGTGGCTGTGTCCGACCACGAAAGCGCGCGTCTGGCCGTCGTGGGTGCCAAGCAGGTCAATCCGGAAATCCATGTGGTGGCGCGGGCGCGCTACCACCGTTTCGCTCCCGCCATCGACGCTGCGGGAGCGACGGTTGTGGTGGATGAAGAGCGCCGCGTGGGCGAAGAACTCGCCCGCGAGGCGCTCCGTTGCCGTCAGGCGTCGCTTTAGGGTCGTTCGCCCTGAAAGGCCTGTTGGCCCGCTCCGATCAACTTGCCCTTTGGCAACGTGGTCTGCGGGACTTCGACCGATTCCTCGTCGCGTGCCGTGGCCGTTTTGGGCGCACGGCGATACCAGGCCGCCAGGAAACCCGCCAGTGTGAGCAACCCGGTGCCGATCCACACGAGGATCGTCATCGGCTTGTAGAACACTTCGATCGGATAGACGGGTTTGGCGAACGTCATCTGCACGTCCACGGTACCGTCGGTCACGTTCATGCTCTTCAGGTTGAGCATGTAGTGGACGCCGATCTGCACGGGTTCGTAGACCACTCCTCCACCTCCCAGCCGCATGGTGGGGGTGAGCGTGACTTCCTGACCCGTGGCGGCCGAGGCGACGATCTCCGCGCCGAAGCGGGTTCCGTCTTCGCCGGCGTTGCCGTCGCGAACCACCTTGGTGAACGTGAACTTGGTGCCGTTGAACTCGAAGTGCTCGCCGGGCTTGAGGGTCACCACGTCGGTCGCGTCGGTGGCTCTGGGGTGGAGCGTCACATAGATGTCGTGGAGTACGCCGCGCTCGATGTGGGGCCAGACCATCGGGCTCTCCGAGCCGTCCTGTTGCCGCACATAGTAGAACCCAGGCTTGGCCGTAAAGGACTGGACCGGGCCACGCACATCGAAGATCATCTTGTTGTCGCGGTCGTACAGGTCGGACGTGGCTTTCTGGAAGTCAAATGTGAATCCGAGTCCCTTCCCGGGCACACCTTCCTGGACATAAAGTTCGGCGCGTCGCTCGAAACCGCGCGATACGATCAGGCCCGCCATCAGAACCGCGACGCCGATGTGCGCCATGAACGCCGCCGTTCCAAGCTTCGACCGCTTGGCCAGTTCGACCACCTTGAAGGTGTTGGCGACGATGACGAAGAGGCAGATGCCGATCAGCACCAGCATCCACGGCAAGAGCGGAATGGACTGGCGGAAGATCGTGTCCACCGTGCCCGTGATGGGTAGGGTCTTGCGCAACGGAGTCGCCGTGATGAGCAACATCGTGATGCCGACCAAGCCGAACGTGATGCAGAACGCTCCGTAGACCCGCTTCCAGATCTCCTTGGGCGGCAACCCGCGCCACGAGACGAACGGTGCCACGGCCATGGCGAGCATCAGAGGCACAAAGAGATAGGGCAGGATCAGGTGGTAGAGCTTCTCCTCGACCACCTTCGAGGGCCGACCCGTCACGGCCATGAAGAACGGAACGCTCATGCCGACCAGCGTGGCGACTGCAAAGCCGGTCAGCAAGAGAGAGCCTGTGCGGAAGAACCCTTCGCGGGTCCAGCCCTTGGCCTCTGCTTCCGCGGTTTGCGACTTGTTCTTCAGAGTGAAGGGGACCCACAGCGCCAAGAAGCCCAGAGCGCTGACCGCTAGCAGGGAAAGCAGGATCTTCAGGGCAGAGGAGTCCATCTGCGCGAAGCTGTGGACGCTGGTCTCGGCCAGCATGCCCGAACGGGTGAGGAACGTGCCGTAGGCGAACGTGATGAACGGAAGAGCCGCCATCAGCAAGTTTGAGGGCGCCCACTTGTTGCGCGTGGCCTGCACCATGGCGCCATGGATGAACGCGCCGGTCAGGACCCACGGGACGAAGCTGACGTTCTCGACGGGATCCCACATCCAGAAGCCGCCCCAGCCGAGCGTTTCATAGGCCCAGAAGCCTCCCATGCAGAGTCCGAGCCCGACGAGGGTCATGGAGACGATCGCCCAGGGCCTGACGAGAGGCAACCAGCCCTTGCTGTCCTTGTGGAGCAAGGCGGCCATCGCGAACGCGAACATCACGGTGAGCGAGCCGAAGCCGAGGAAGATCGTCGGCGGGTGGATGGTCACCCAGTAGTTTTGAAGCGACGGAGCGAGTCCAAGTCCATCGTCCGGCACCACGGGTTTGCCGTCCAGCAGGTTCAACTTGAACGGCGATTCGAAGGCCAGAATGCCGCAGAGCGCACCGAGAAAGAGCGCGTAAACGATCGTGTACCAGCGCCGCAGGTGGGCTGCACCCTTGACCGTAATGAGGCCGAACATCGCTGCACAGGTCGCCCAGAGCAGGAAGCTTCCTTCTTGACCGGACCAGACTCCGGCGATGCGGTAGGGAATCAAGTTGCGCTTGTCGGCGTGCCCCCACACATATTCGTATTCGAAGCGATTGAAGACGAACAGAGTCGCCAGAGCGACAAAGGTGCCGAACACGGCCAGACAGCCAAGGACAAAGCCGAATTTGCCGATCTTGCCGAATTCGGACTTGTGGGGGGCGATCCACCAGGAAAAGGCGGAAACGAGGAATGCGAGACACCCAAGGATGACGAGGGCTTTGCCGGCTTCGCCAAGGTTGAGGGACCACGCAGGGGGCGAGGGGAGCATCGGGGGTGCCGTGTCCAGATGAAGGTGACCTTCGTTCATCGTGCTTGTTTCCCTGTGAAGATCATAAGCCAATTGGAATCTGGAACGCTAGTCCCAGATAGGACGCCGCCCCGGTGTTTGGGGCACCGAGGCGGTGGATCGAGCGTGAGTCGTGCCGGCGGCGCGTTGCCGCCGACACGAGAGTTGGTCGTTTACCAGTCGTCGCCGTGGCCGTCGGCGCTTGCGCGTCGGACACGTTGGCGATCTCGCTGGATCGCCGCATCCATTTGCGCCAGGCTGACACCCGAGACTCGGACGGAGCCAGCGTTGAGGGCGTCGAGGTTTTCGTTCGCCACGGTGATCAGGTGGTTGGCGTACGGCGCGTTGTGGACGCCATAGCCGCCGTCACGGACCACGAAGTAGTAGTTGTGGCGAGCCCGCTTGATTTCCATCGGCACGTTGGCCTGATTGGGCGGGGTCTTGCCCTCGGCGGTGATGTTCGTCGTGTACTCCCAGAACAGCTCGTCGCCGTAGGTGGCTTGAGCCCATGCGTTCAGGCGTGCCCGGAGGGCATACAGGCGTTGGAGCACTTGCGACTTGGTCTGGTTGGTGCGCGCAGCGGCGTCGGACGCCGTATGGCACGGTTGGCAACCTCGGTCGTAACCCGGCACGAACGAGTGTCGCGAATCGGGCATATGGCACGTGCTGCATTGCCCGGGTGCCGTGGCGTGCGCCGTGTTGCGGGCGACCACACCCTCGCCTTCGACGCCTCCGATGCCCATCAGCATGTTGAACTGGTTGGAGTCGTGCATGCTTGGGCGGGCGGTGCCGGTGCGGAGCGCTGCGTCAGATGGGTTCGTACCTCGACCGTTGTGGCACTGGGCGCACACGTGGTTGAAGTTGGTGAACACCGTCGGCGTCGTTCCTGGAGCAATCGGCGCGGTGTCGGTGTTGAACACAGCGCGTCGAAGTTGCACTTCCTTGCCGTTGTCGGAAAGGTAGCCCGTGTTCTTGTGCGGGTTGTGGCAACTCACGCAGGGCGCGCTGTGCGGCACATCGTTGATGGTGCCTTCCGCCAAGTGCCGGATCTCTTCGTCGGACATGTTCTGAACAGCATGACCGTTGTCGGCCACCGCACGGAACACGCCGCTGTGGCAGTTGATGCACTGAGACGTGCGACCGTAGCGGTTGGGGTCGTGCGCGGCTTCCTCGACGGGCGAGGCGATCAGCTTGCTGTGCTGAGACAGCCGCCACTCGTCGTAGATGGAGCCGTGGCACTGGGCGCAAACGACCGCGGATGCCGATTTTGGCAGGGTCAGGATGTTGTCCAAGGCAGGAGTGGTCGCGTGGTTGGAGCCGGGGCCATGGCATCGCTCGCAACCCACATCGACCTTGGCGTGTTTGGTCTCAAGCCAGTCGTTGTAGTGCGTGCCGCCTTCGTGCTCGCGGGTGCCGTGGCACTCGCCGCACTTGGCCGAACCGACGAATGCCGCTCCGGCTTGACCAGCAGGAAGAAGAGCCAGGAACTGCTGAGAGATCGGCGGCAAGCCTCCGCCGCCGTCGCCTCCGCCGACCGGGCCACCTTCGCCACCGCAACTCTGCAGCACCAGAACGGTGGCCGCAAAGGGTGCGATGGCAAAGAACGTCAAGAACCATTTGGATTTCATGGGATTCCTCCGCTCGATGCGTTGATCTTGGACCTCGGGGGTCCGAAAACGAATGGCCACTTTAGAACCTCACCTTCCCCACGAGGGAGACCACAGAGGCGTTGTAGCCGAGAGACGAGAGCACCTTGTCTTCGTAATGCCAAGGTGCATAGGTGAAGGCAAACTCCGCGCCATTCGCGGCACGATGGGTCAGCCCAAGCGTGAGGTAGCGGCCCCGGTAGTTGCCGCCCGGCTCGAACATCGGATTGTCGTTGTTCGTGCCCACGTGGGTGAACGTTGCCGTTGCATGGAAGCCAGGGTTGAACGCATACGACACGCCGAACGCTCCCGAGATGCTGGACGGGAAGTAGGGGTCCAGGTTGGCGGCGTCTCCGCCCGTGCCACTTGCCTTGGCCGTTTCGCGAACGATCTCGCCGAACAAGGACACGCCGGGTCCGACGTCCCATGTCGCGCCAAGCGTTCCCGCCGTCGTCGAAAGGTCGACTCTTCGGGCATCGTTCTTGCGGAAGCGGTGGTCGAGGATCGCGTAGAACGCGTACGTTTCACCCGTCCTGTCGAATTTGACCTGGGCGAACCGCGTGTCCGTCCAGAACAGCGGGTTGGGGTCGGTCATGTTCATGACGGGCCAGCCGCGCAGATGGGTGAACCCGCCGCGGACGGTGGCCCGCATTCCTGCGCCGAGCTTGGTCTGGAACTTGGCCTCGACCGAATCCCAGATCGGCACGTCGACGAAGGACTGATCTTTGCGGACGCGCTCGACTTCCTTGTGGCGGTATGCGACTTGGGCGGACCAGTTCTTTGCGCGGTGGCTCAGGCGGCTGTCGAAGAGCATCCGCTCTTGAGCATAGGCGGTGCGTACGACGGGCAGTTCGATCTTGTCTCGTTTGACCCCGAAGGAGAGGTTGGTCCGGTCCCCGATGGCGTAGTTGCCGCTCATGCCCACCGTCTCGATCTCGCTATCGTCGCGGCCCGGTTGCTTGATCCGCGAATGGCTGTAGTTGGCCTGCAGGTCGAGCCCCCGGAGCAGTTCGCGTCCGTATTGCGCGGTCCAACGCTGGACCTCGGAATCGGGTTCGGCATTGGTGCGGTCCCAATAGCGGTAATCCGTGTAGCCGACCCCGAGCGTGCCGCCGAGCAACTTGCCCTTGAGCGAGGTATCGGTCGTGCGGGTGCGGACGTGCTCGGATTCGCGGGGACCGGCGAAGAACGCGTCGTGTTGCTCTTGGGAGAACCGGACCTGCAGCCCGATCCCCTGCCCAAGGCTCTGAACGACCCGCCCATCGAATTCCTGCCGCTTGCTGACGGGGATGTCAAAGGGAACGTTGTCGTAATATTCGTTGGTTCGATACGAGCCCTCGAAACGCGTGGTTCCGTATCGCATGGATGCGCCGCCGCCGACCCACAGGTCTTGATCGACGCCGCCCCGGATGGTCAGATCCGATTGGTAGCGGGCGTCGTCGGTGGCGTAGACGTAGCCCATGTCGGTGAGCACGAACCCGCGCGCCGGTGTGGCGTAGCGTCGGAACATGTGGTCGCTGCCGCGCAGCCCCCACTGAGTCCACGAGTATTTGAGGCGAGGCACGAACTTCGGCGCGGGCGGTTCTTCCTGCTCGGGCTCGTCCTGAGCCCAAGTCACACCCGCCACGCCCACGGCCAGCGCCAAGGCGAGGATTCCTCGTTTCCAACCGACGGTGTCTTGGTGGCGATTCTGCATGGATGGTCTCCTCATCGTTTGAGGAATCTGGGGTCGCTGTTCGACCCGTGCATGGCCACATGGCACCCCGCGGTCCAACATGTGCGACCTGGGTAGTGCGTGGTGGCTTTATCGGTATGGCACTGGGCGCACAGGCCCCGCGAGAAAGACTTCAGCAACTCGGGGTTGTGCGAACCGTGCGCGCGGTGGCATTCGGCGCACCCGTCGCCGATGGTGCCCATATCGTGTTCGAACACGAAGGGACCGGCCTTTTCGGCGTGGCAGGTGACGCATTGTCCCTTGACGGACTTCATGTCCTTACGGCTCTTGTTGGTCGGGTGGACCGCATGGCAGTCGGAACACTCCAACCGGCCTTCGGGCACGGGGTGGTGGGAGTTCAGCCGGAATTGTGCGGCTTCGGATTTGTGGCAGTCGGCACAGAGCTTGGACTCTTCGCTCTTCAGCAACTTCTTCGGCGCGGGCTTGGCCACAACGGTCGGGTTCGAGGCGCCGCTGATGTCCGGCTTCTCGGCCTCGCCGAACGGCTTGGGGTGGATCTGGTGGCAGCTCGTGCATGACACGTTGCCTTGGGCGTGCGCGGTGCTGTGCCACTCGCCCGCGCTCATGGTCTCGCCGTGGCAACGCATGCAAGCCGCGTTGATCTCCTTGGGCGTGATCTTGCTGTAGGCGATGTTCTCGGGATTGTCCTCGTCAAGGTGGAACTTGCCGGGGCCGTGGCAACTCTCGCAACCCTGATACCCGTGAGCCAATTTGGGGTTGTTCGAGAACGAGGCGTGGCCAGAGTACTTGAAGTTCTTGACTTGTTCCCCGTGGCACGGCGCGCACGACTCGGAGCCGATGTAATCGTCCTCGGTCGCCTTGGCGAACAGGCTGAGGGGGAATTTGGGCTCGCTCTGCCGGTTCTGCTGCGCCGCTCCCGCGACGAGCGACACCATGCCGATTGCCAATACGATCGTTTCGAGCCTCATGTCGTTCTTCTAACCCGATGCATGACCGGGTTCTCCATTCACATCCTAGACCATTCGCCACGCCAATTCCAGCCCCTGTGGGCCATTTTTGGGTTTTTTGATGAAAATTTGTCTGATACGCTCATTTTGAACTTTGTGTACGGATTTATCCTGCAGATTCTGTAGAGATTGCGCAGCCCGATTCGCGCTGGTCGTTCATGTCGCATTCATATTCTGGCTGTGGCGGGAAGGAACTGCCCTGTCGTGCGCCGAATGAGGAAAACTGGTGCGAGGAAGTGCCCTATGAGCGAGACCGATAAACACGTCCAGAGGTCGTCCGACGTTCAGGAATCCACCTGGGCCGACGCGATGATGTACTTGATCCCTGGGATCCTCGCCATCGTGATCGGCGCCATCGGGTTGCGTTACGGCGAGATGTTTGTCGGCATCGGGTGGGTCGGCATCATTGCCGGTGTGGGTGCGACCGGATACGGCCTGTACAAAGGGTTCACGAGCAAGAAAATCGAGTTCGTGAAGGTCGAGTGCGTCTATTGCCACGCCGTCAACCACTTCACCCATCACCCGGATGACGACTTCCGTTGCGACAAGTGCCAGCGTCTGGTGCCCGTCCTCGACGGAAAGGTCCTGCCGGTCGAGCAGGTTCGCTGCGGGTTCTGCAACACGCTCAACTACTACAGCCAGAAGACAGAGGTGTTGCTTTGCGAGAACTGCAACCGCGAAGTCCCCATCTCGCTCGACGAAGGCAAGACCCCGACCAAGCGTCTCGCGCCGGGCTATGCGGTGAAGACCGAAGACCAGCGCCTCTTCGAACTCAAGCTGATCGATCCCGGCCCCAAGACCGAGGAGGTCATCCAGACCCTTCAAAAGATGCTGGCCCTGAACCGCAACCAGGTCAAGCAGATGCTGGAGGAAGTCCCGATCACGCTGCTGACCGGGATCCCTCGGATGAAGGCCGAGATGTTGCAGGCGCAATTGGCCGCCCACCAGGCGCACGCGCAAGCGCTCCCGCTCGACTAGGCACTGCCGCCAACAGTCCCAGCACGATTCAAGGTTTCGCCGACACTGAAACCTTGGCGCATCCCGCATGCGTATCAACCCTACGAGACGGCCGCCCGGCGGCAGATGCGGGATCACGAGACGTGGTTCACCGATGACAAGCAAAGACGATCTGGAGTTGATCGCCGTGGCCAAACGGGCGCGGGACCGCGCGTATGCGCCGTACAGCCGCTATGCGGTCGGTGCGGCCGTGCGCGGCGAGGATGGACGCATTTGGGCCGGATGCAACATCGAGAACGTCTCGTTCGGGCTCACGATCTGCGCCGAGCGCGTGGCCATGGCCAAGATGGTCTCCGAGGGTTGCCGTCGGCTTGAAAAGGTCGTCGTGGTCACCGGCGACGGTTCGCCTCCCTGCGGGGCGTGCCTCCAGGCGATCCGCGAGTTCTCGCGGAATCCCGCGCAGGTGACGCTGTTCCTCGTCGGCGACTCGGGATTGGTCCACGTCTGCACCCTCGCCGAACTGCTGCCCCATTCGTTCGCGAGCCGCGAAGTCCGCCCCCTGTCCGTGCCGTAGGCCGGGGTGCTGCTTGATGAGGCTCGGTGTTGTTCGGTGGTGTTCGTCGCTCTTCCATCTTCCTTCTTCCCCCTTCCGCCGCTGGCTTCGCCGAGTAACCCTCCGCAGGTCGCGGCGTCAAACCCGTGTCGGTACAATTAGCCCCGACCAGCACCATGGCCGCATTCAAACCCATCGCCGCATTCGTCGTCGCGCTCTGTCTCCTGTTCGGCTGCGGGGGCGGAGGGGGTGGAGGAGGCGGGACGGGCGGCACGCCGACCGGCACAGCCGTTGCCGGCCGAGTCCTCGACGACCGCTCGGGTGG
Source organism: Fimbriimonadaceae bacterium (assembly GCA_039811705.1). GTDB lineage: Bacteria > Armatimonadota > Fimbriimonadia > Fimbriimonadales > Fimbriimonadaceae > UBA2387. Next base: position 19,816 of record JBDHZD010000040.1, read on the forward strand.
CGGCGCGGCGGGCATCGTCGTCCGCCTCTACGACGCCGTGGGCACGATGGTCGGCCAAGCCACCACCGATGCCGCCGGGAACTTCCGTGTCCCGACGACCACGGCGGCGACCAAGTTCTCGGTCATGCCTCCCACGGGCTCGCGCACGTACTATCGGCAGTTCAAGTATCAGGGCAAATCCTATTCGCCGCTGATCGCGTTCTGCGAAGCGCCGCTGCCCACGGTGGCGGCGGATGTGACGACCAACCTTCCCGCCTCGGTGTTCGTGACCAACACGGGCAACCCGCCCCCGCCCCCGCCCGACGGTTGCTGAGGCTGAGGGGCCGGTTGAGCCGTCTGTAGCATCAGCATGTCCACGGCTCCGGAGATCGAAGCGCCTTTGGTGCGCACCGAGCCCGATCTCGTCTCGCGCATTGAGGCGATTCTGTTCGTCGCCGAGGCGCCGGTGAGTCTGCCCCTCTTGGCCCAGATGTTGCGCGTTCCGGAGGGGGTCGCCGAGGAAGGCATCGAACTGCTCAACGCACGATTGGACACAGGCTCTGCGATCCGCGTGATCCGCATCGCCGGGGGCTACCAGATGTGCACGCGCCCCGAGTTCGACGAGCTCATCGACCACTTCCTCAAGCCGCAACGCACCCGGCTCTCGCGCAGCCTGATGGAGGTGTTGGCCATCGTGGCCTATCGCCAGCCGGTGGCTCAAGCCGACATCGAGCGCATTCGCGGCGTGCAGAGCGACTATGGAGTGAGGGCGCTGGTCGAGCGGGGCCTGATCAAGGAAGTCGGGCGGAAAGATACGCCGGGCCGTCCGTTGCTCTACGGGACGACCCAGCAGTTTCTGCATCAGTTCAGCCTGGACAATCTGGCCGAACTCCCCGAGGTCGAGGGCGGGCAGGACTTCAGCCAGTTGTCGCTGGACGTGGACTAAGGGCCATGGAGGGCGAGTCTTGGCGAGCCGCTGTTTGGAGAGCCTCCGCAAGCGCCGCCTCTAGGTCTCGACATGCAAGCTTCGCACCGTCGGGTCTGTTTCAATCTCGAATCGGCCACAATAGAACCCGAGCCAGCCGCAACGAAGCGGCGGGCGAACCGTGACGAGGCGGCGATGCAAGGCAAAGAACATCTCGATTTTCTCCGCGTGACCGAGGCGGCCGCGCTCAACGCGTCCAAGTGGGTCGGCAAGGGCGACCGCAACTCCGCCGACAACGCGGCATGCGAAGGCATGCGCAGTACTCTCGGCACGCTCGACATGAAGGGCGTCATCGTCATCGGCGAAGGCGAGCGCGACGAGGCACCGATGCTCTACATCGGCGAAGAAGTGGGCACGGGCAACGGACCCGAGGTCCATATCGCCGTGGACCCGCTCGAGGGCACCAACCTCTGCGCCAACGGCACCCCGAACGCCATCGCCGTCCTCGCAGCCACCGTTCTGGGCGAAGGCCACCTCATGCACGCCCCCGACTGCTACATGGACAAGCTCGTGGTCGGGCCCGAGTGCAAGGGCATCGTGGACATCACGCTGCCGCCGCGCGTGAACGTCCGCCTGATGGCGAAAGCCCTAGGCAAAGACACCGACGAACTGATCATCGGCGTGCTCGACCGGCCGCGGCACACGCAACTCATTCAAGAACTCCGCGAAACCGGCTGCCGCGTCCACCTGATTTCCGATGGCGATGTGTCGGTGGCCATCGCCGTGCTCGACCCCGACGCGGGGATCGACGGCCTCATGGGCATCGGTGGCGCGCCCGAGGGCGTCATCTCGGCCGCGGCCGTCCTGTGCTACGGAGGCGACATGCAGGCCAAGCTGGTGTTCACCAGCGACGAGCAACGCGAACGCGCCAAGAAGATGGGCGACGGCGACATCGACCGCGTTTTCTCCACGGAGGATCTCGCGCGTGGCCATGTCATGTTCGCGGCGACGGGCATCACCAGCGGCGACCTCCTCAAGGGCGTCAGCTACCACCGGGGTTACGTCAAGACCGAGTCCATCGTGATGTATTCCTCAACGGGTTCGATTCGACGCATCCAGACCGTCCACCGCACGGACCCGCTCAAGCCGCACCAATCGTAGCGTGTCAAATCAGCGGTCGGCTCCAAGAACGAAGCAACCCGGTTTCTTCGGGCGGCGCGTCCGGCTGAGCACCCTTTGCCTGACCACCGTGGCCTTGTTCGATCTGGTGACCACGATGGTGTTGCTCGGGCGCGGCATGGAAGAAGGCAACCCCTTGTTCGCGTGGTTGCTGGGCTACGGTCCGCAGGTGTTCGTGGGAGCGAAGGTCGTGTTCCTTGCGGGCCCGATCCTCGAGTTCGTCCGCACGCGAAGCCCGCGATCTGCCGAGCAGGGCACGTGGCTGGCGTTCCTGGCCTACGCGGGCCTCTACGGCGCGCACCTGATGCAGATTCGGGAGTGACTGGAGCCATCCATGTACAATCGGGGCATGCGCCTCGAATCTCCGTTGCTTGACCGCCTAGCCAAGGGCGTCATGGTGTTCGATGGCGCCACGGGGACCCAGTACCAAGCCGCCGGATTGACGGATGCCGACTTCACGCTGGACCCCGACGGCGATTATCCAGACAGAGTTCGCGATGCGGCCACGCGGCTGGGCGGCAAGGTGCTGGATGGATGCAACGAGATTCTCTGCTTCACGCGCCCAGAACTGGTGCGGCAGGTTCACGAGGCCTACTTCGCAGCCGGGTCCGACATGGTCGAGACGAACACGTTCGGTGCGTCGAGCATTGTTCTGGCCGAGTACGACATCCCCGAACTCGACTATGCCGTAGGGTTCGCCGCCGGCACGTTGGCCCTGGATGCCGCTGCTCGCTTCTCGACGCCCGACCGTCCCCGGTTCGCCATCGGCGCGGTGGGTCCGGGCACGAGAATCCTGAGCCTCGGCCAAACCACATGGGACGAAATCGAGAGCACTTACCGCAACGTCTATCGCGGCTTGTTGGACGCTGGCGTCCAAGGCCTGTTGCTCGAAACGCTTCAAGACCTGCTGATGGCCAAGGCCGCGTTGCGCGGCGCGAGACTCGCGATGGACGACACGGGCCGCGACGTGCCGATGATCGTTCAGGTCACGATGGAGCAGACGGGGACGATGCTGGTCGGCACCGAGATGGCCGCTGCGCTCAACACCCTCGAAGCGTTCCCGTGGGTCCACGCAGTGGGCATGAACTGCGCGACCGGTCCCGTGGAAATGGCCGAGCATGTGCGGTTCCTGGGCCAGAACTCGACGCGCCCGATCTCGATCCAACCCAATGCGGGGCTTCCGATGATGGAGGGAGGGCAGGCTGTCTACAAGCTCACGCCCGAAGAACTGCTCGCCCATCAGACGCGCTTCGTCGAGGAACATGGGGTCGCCATCGTGGGCGGCTGCTGCGGCACCACGCCCGCACACATCCGGCTTCTCGCCGAACATCTAGGCGGCAAACCCCACGGCGAAAACGCCCACTGGCAACAGGTCCGCCAGATGTTTAGAGGGTTCGACTTCGCGTTGTCGACACCCGAACGGCAAGATGCTGTTCGGCTTCAGGGTTGCTCGTCGCTGTACCAGTTCGTGCCGTACAAGCAGGACACCAGCTTCCTGATCATCGGCGAGAAGACCAACGCCAACGGCAGCAAGGCGTTCCGCGAGATGCTCGGCGCGGAGAACTGGGACGGCCTTGTCGAACTCGCCCGCGAACTCGAGGGTGAGGGTTCTCACATGATCGATGTCTGCACGGCTTACGTCGGACGCGACGAGGCGCGGGACATGACCACGTTGTTGGCCCGATACAACCGCGAGGTGACGGTTCCGATCATGGTGGACTCGACCGAAACCAGGGTGATCGAAGCAGCGCTCAAACACCTGGGCGGCAAGCCGCTCGTGAACTCGATCAACTTCGAGGATGGCGAGGACCGCACCCGCAAGGTTCTCGGTTTGTGCCGAGATTACGGGGCGGGAGTCGTGGCCCTGACCATCGACGAAGACGGGATGGCGAAAAGCGCCGAGAAGAAGGTGGCCGTGGGCGAACGGTTGTTGGCGTTCACGCGGGAATACGGTTTGCCCGATGCGGACGTGTTCCTCGATTGCCTCACGTTCACCCTGGGCTCGGGCGACGAGGAGTTCCGCAAGGCGGGTAGCGAGACCATCGAGGCGATCCGCGAACTCAAGCGGCGGCATCCACGGGTCAACTTCACCCTGGGAATCAGCAACATCAGCTTTGGGTTGAAGCCTGCCGCGCGGCAAGTGCTCAACTCGGTCTTCCTCCAGATGTGTCTGGACGCCGGGTTGACCAGCGCCATCGTCCACTTCTCGAAGATCAAGCCGCAGACGCAGATCGAGGCCGAAATCTGGGGCATTGCGGAAGACCTGGTCATGGATCGTCGGCAGTTCGCGACCGTCTGAGAAGGACTTCGCATCCCTCGGGGCGAAACAGACGCCTCATGAAGGCCCGAGGCTGGATCCTAGGTTTGACGCTGGTCGTTGCGGCGCACGCCGCCGCGCAGGTCGCAAGCAACGATCAATACGACAAGTACGAGTACATGATCCCGATGCGCGACGGGGTTCGCCTGTGCACCACGGTGTACGTGCCCAAGAACAAGCCCGGCGAGAAGCCGATCCTGCTCCAGCGCACACCTTACAGCGCCGGGCCTTACGGCGACCGCATGAAGCCCAGCCATCCCGGCTCGCAGAAGTTCAAGGATGCGGGCTACATCTACGCCTATCAGGATGTGCGGGGCCGCTACATGAGCGAAGGCGAGTTCGTCCATATGCGCCCGCAACTTCAGGTCAAATGGCTGCCTCACGACGTGGACGAGAGCACCGACACGTACGACACCGTCGAGTTCCTCATCAAGAACGTGCCGCAAAACAATCAGAAGGTCGGCATCTGGGGCATCTCGTATCCCGGAGGGTACGCCGCCCTTGGCGCGATCGACACGCATCCGGCGCTCAAGGCGGCCTCGCCGCAAGCACCGACCGCCGAGTGGTTCCTGGGCGACGACTTCCACCACAACGGCGTGTTCTTCCTGCAGGACGCGTTCTCGTTTCTCTCTGGCTTCGACGGTCCGCGAACCGGTCCAGCCCCGAGCAACCAACGGCTGTTCTCGTTCAACATCGATGGCGATGCGTACAAGTTCTTCCTGAATCTCGGGCCCATCGCCAACACGCAAAAGCCCGAGTACTTCGGCGGGCGAAGCCGATGGTGGAACGACATGTTCCGCCACGGGAACTACGACGAGTTTTGGCAGGCACGCAACGTGCCGAACAACATGAAGAACGTCAAGGCCGCCGTGATGACCGTGGGTGGCTGGTACGACGCCGAGGACCTCTACGGGCCTCTCAACGTCTACGCCAAGACGGAGCGGTTCAACCCCGGCATCACGAACATCCTGGTCATGGGCCCGTGGCCGCACGGCGGATGGGCGGGTTCGCGCGGCGGGCGACTGGGCCACGTGGACTTTTCGGCGGCGTCGCGCCACTATCTGGACAATATCGAGTTTCCCTTCTTCGACCACTATCTGCGCGGCGGCCCAGCCCACGGGTTGCCCGAGGCCACGATGTACGACACCGGCCGCGCTGAGTTCGCCAACTTCGCCGTATGGCCGCCCAAGGACGTTCGAGCTACGACGTACCACTTCGACGCCAACAAAGGGTTGACCACCGGCTCGGTTGGGGATGGTTCCGACGAGTACGTCAGCGACCCGATGAATCCTGTGCCTTACGAAGGCGGCACCCTTCGCGGCCGATCGCGGACCTATATGCTGGCGGACCAGAGGTTCGCCTCGGAGCGCGCCGACGTGCTGACCTATCAGTCGCCTGTCTTGGACCGCGACGTGACCTGGTTGGGGCCGGTCAAGGCGCACCTCGCGTTCACCACGACGTCGACCGACGTGGACTTCGTGGTCAAGATCATCGACGTTCAACCGGAGGGCACCAAAGACCCCGACGGCAACGACATCGGTGGCGCGCAGATGATGGTGCGCGGCGAGATCATGCGCTCCAAGTTCAGGCAGTCGTATTCGAACCCGTCTCCGCTCACTCCCGGCAAGCGCGAGGTGGTCGAGTTCACGCTTCCCGACGTGTTCCACACGTTCAAGAAGGGGCACCGGATCATGGTGCAGGTGCAGTCGTCTTGGTTCCCCTTGGCCGACCGCAACCCGCAGACGTTCACCGACATCTACTCGGCGGGTCAGGACGCGTTCGTCAAGGCGACGATTCAGATGCACCGGGGCCCGAACGGGTCGAGGATCGACGTGGGCACCCGATGAGTCGCCGACCAGACCTCTGAGCCCCGACGAGGTGTCATACTGCATCCGATCGCGGAGACCTGGCTGTCGTGGCTGGGTTGAGAGATCGGGGAAAGCCGGTGAGATTCCGGCGCTGTGCCGCAACGGTGTGGGCGTGTGCCCGAGCCCGAATGCCCGCTCCGCGTGTTCGCGTCCGATCGTCACCTACGAGCCATAGGGACCACGCGGAAGTCGCTCCTTGGGGGCGGTTTCTTATCTCCGTGCTCGTCGTTGACCCTCGGCACAAGAGGTCAACCGATGCAAACACACCGCCGAGCATTCACGCTCATCGAACTCCTCGTCGTCATGGCGATCATCGCCATTCTGGCCGCGATGACCTTCCCCGTCTTCGCCCAAGCCAAGCGCGCCGCACTGAAGACCACGGCCCTAGGCAACCTGAAGCAAATCGGCCTTGCCTGGGCGCTGTACAACCAAGACCACGACGATACGCTGATGCGAGCGCGCATCGTGCTTGCCGATCGAGTGGTCTACTGGTGGGGCTCCTATGATGGCGCGGTGCTTCGACCGGAGGAAGGCCTCTTGTTCCGGTATGCACGGAGTGGAGAGGTGTCAGGCGACCCAGCGTTTCCTGCAACGCTGCGGACTGCCTTGGGACTCACGGGGTTCGGCTACAACTACGCTTATCTCAGCCCATCGACCTACTCGCCGCCCGACTGGTCCGAGACGCCCATCCCGGTGAACGGTTCTCAGGTCGGCGACCCCTCGGGGACCGTGACGTTTGGGACGGCTGCGCGCATCAACAACTGGGAGTTTCCGGACCCTCGACTGGAAGGCAACGCGTACCTTGAGCCACCGTCGAGCGCATATCCGAGTTTCCATGGAAGGCACGTTGGCGCAGGACTGGTGGCCTGGGCTGATGGGCACGTCGCGGCGTTCCGGCCGGTGATGCGCTCAGGGGCGTTCGGCTATGGTCTGGACGGGTGGATGTTCCGGCCCCACGCACTCGGCGAGCTGGATCGCGACGGCGACATGACGACCGACGAACTGTTCGACCTCGAGTAGGTCATCGCGCATTGAAGATGACCAGGGTGCCCACGTCGAGGAAACCCTGGCCGGCATAGTAGTCCCGAAGCCGGTTTTCGCACTGCAGGATGCAGGGCAAGCCGGCTTGGGACGCCATATCCAGGACGGCGCGTACGCATGCGCGACCGATACCGCGCCCCCGCAAGCTCCGCCGAACACACAGGTTGTATAGCCCGACGCTTTCGGGGGTGCGGCCCAGCAGCAAGGCCGCGTCATATGGAGCGTTTCGCGTCGGAGCGGGATTGGAGAGGACATAGAGTTCCAGTTCGGAGCGGGCGGTCGCTTGGGCCACCACCGTTCTGTAGTTCTTGCGGCTCGCGGTGAAGAACTGCTCGACCATGAACGCAGCCACTTCGCTGCGCTCGTCGGACGGTACGCGTCGGAGGGCCGCCGAGTTCGGTTGTGAAGCCGGTTCGGGTGGGTGGGCGAGAATGGAGAGGTCCCAGACCTCGGTCAGCCCACCGGGTTGAGGTCGCGGCTCGCCTACCCGGATCGGCCAGTACACGTTGAAGACGGGTCGGAACGCCGCACACTGCCGCACGTGGGACAGCAACGCGCCGCTGGGCTCCACGATCAGGGCGAAGTTCGCCATCGGGTGGGCTTCGTCGCTGGTCGATACCAGACCTCCGTCCAGCCGTTCGACGGTTGCTCCTTCCAATGCGTCGGCCAACTCGGCATAAGTCCAAGCCAAGTTTCCCACCGTAGCATCGAAGAGGTCGACCGTCAAAGAACCATGCTCCAGAACACGCCGAAGGCGGTGCGGCGTTGCGCAAACGTGGCGCCGGCCATCAATCCCTTGTCCAGGCGACCGCCCAGGAAGAACTGGGGCCCTCGGGGGGTTGCCAGCAACGTCCCCACGACGTCTCCACGAACGTTCGACCGCCAAACATCGACCCCCAGGGCGATCTGAACCCGCGTCGCTGTGTTGGCTTGGATGCCGAGCCGAATTGTCGGCGCATAGAGCGTTTTGGGGGCTCGGTACGACTCTCCGGCGAACTCCGTTTCAAAGAAGTCCGCCACGCTCCTGAAGAGCGGCCTTTGCACGAATACGCCACCGTAGTGGCCGGTATCGAGCCACAGGGACTCGCCAGCGGGCAACAGCTTGACCAGCTCTTCGGTGTACCGGGCAGGGATCACGACGTCGTAACGCGCACCGACGACGTAGGTTCGGCCGCCTTCCCGCCGAGCGATATAGCTTGCGGGCTCGATGGGTGAGAGTTTTTCTCGGAGCGACCGTTCGGTGATGCCGGCTCGACGAAGGGCGTTGCGCTGCTCGACCACGATGGGGCTGCGCCAAAGAATGCCGGCGAGATCGACGCCCCCTAGCAGGAACGCGGCCCTCTGGAACCTTGCGTCGATGCCGTAGGCGACTTCGGCGACCAGCGCGCCAAGACTGGTGCCCACGATGCCGATGCGTGCGGCGTCGAACTCGGGTCGCGAGGCGATGAACCGACCCGTCTCTCGGGCATCCAACACGGCCTGGGTCATCGTTTGGAGCATGCGTTCGGGGTCGGGAACGATGGCCTGACTGCCCGACGGCTTGCCGTCTGGGCTGCGTTCGAGGTGATAGGGAAGACTGATCAGGACGGCCGCGACGTTGCGCGACACCAACTCAGCGGCCAAGGCCCATTCGACGTCGAGCGTCGCGGCGCCCCAGTAGTGCAAGATCACAACGACGGGGAACGGCCCTTCGCCATCCGGGAGCAACGCGCGTGCGAGCACGACGTCGTTGACGACGACACCTGTGCGCAACGGGCTGGCGAACTCGGCTTCGAACTGCCTGGCCTTGCCCGGCACGGGTTTCCAATCGGCAAAGGGAGTGTTTGGCAGCGGAGAGTCCGGCCTCATAGTCTGCGCCAAGGTAGTCTCGGCGCAACAGAACACCACCATGGCCACGACGACTTGGATCGCATGCACGATGTTGGCGATGACGAGCCTGCAACAGGCGACGCTCGAAAGCGAGTTCGAACAAGCATTGGGTCGCGCCGAGCTGACCACGAAGACCGCGCGACTGGATGAGAACCTGTTGCGGATCTTCCGATACGGCGAATTCACGTCTCCTCTGTACGACGCGATGAGCGAGAATCCTTGGAGGATCCCGTGGATGGCCGAGGTTTATCGACGGCAAGTCTTCGCAGCCGCGGGCAAGCCCAGCGAGTCGCTGGGCGTAGCCGGACAGCTCATGGGTTTCGGCACACGACGCACGCTGGTTGGCGACCCCTTGGAGTCGATCAAAGCTCAGGCTGCCGAGCCGAACGCTTTGGCTTCGGTGTTGACCCGCATGCAGACCGACAAGCTTCTGCGAGGACCATGGCCCAGCCTGCGGGACGTGCCGGACGAGGTTCAACGCGCCGCGGCGTTGGTCTTGCTGACCCAGTTGCGCAGCATCGAGTTCCGACGCGCCGCCTTCGCGGGGATTTCAGACCTGGAGGCGACGATGCAGGAGACAGCGCGCACGGTGGGCGTGCCCAGCGAAGTTGGCGCATTTCGCGTCTGGGCCGAACGTGCCGCGAAGGTGGATATGCGGGCGCTGGGTGCGGGTGGGCACGACCTGGCACTGGCAGCCGAGGCCGCCAAGGACCTGTTGGCCGGTTCGCTTGGCACAGAGGCCTTTGACTGGTATATCGACACGGTCTGGGGCAAGGTGCGGTTGTGCGGCGGTTCGGCGACGGTCCACGAAGGGTCGCATTTGCTGGTGATCGATACGGGTGGAAACGATCGGTACGTCAACCTTCCTGCGAACCACAGCGCTTCGAATTGGGCGAGCGTGGTCATCGACATGAGCGGCGACGACCTCTACCTGAGCGACCCGGCCTTGGCCGAGACCTCGTTGGCCGACTGGGATGGTCGCCGCAACGGCAGGCAATACGCGGGTCCGGCCGGTGCCCTTTACGGCTACGCCTGCCTGATCGACGCAGGCGGCAACGACACCTACCGTTCGCATCGCCCAGGATTGGCCTCGGCAAGGTTTGGCTTTGCCACGCTGCTCGATCTTGCGGGCAACGACCGCTACGAAGGCTACGGGGATGGCCTGGGATTCGCCAACTTCGGGGCGGCGGTCCTTGAGGACATGGCGGGCGACGATATCTATCTGGGCTTCAATCAGGTGCAGGGCGTGGGCCAAACGATGGGCTGCGGCATGCTGATCGATCGTGCAGGCAACGACCTGTACACGGCCAACGACACCGTGATCGACTTTCCCTCGCCGCAGAGCGCCGAACACAACGTGAGCATGGCGCAGGGGGCGGGCAACGGGTTGCGCGCCGACTACACCCATGGGCGCAGCCTGAGCGGCGGCGTGGGCATCCTTTACGACATTGCCGGAGACGACAAGTACTCGTGCGGCGTTTTCGGCCAAGGCGTCGGCTACTGGAAGGCCGTCGGCATGCTATGGGATCAAGATGGTCGGGACGAGTATTTGGGTCAGTGGTACGCGCAAGGCGCCTCCGCGCACTTCGCCATTGGCTATCTCGACGATGCCGATGGGGCCGATGTCTACCGCGCACCCATGAACATGGCCCAGGGCGCCGGGCACGACTTCGGCGTTGGGATGCTGGTGGACCGAGCGGGCAACGACCTCTACGAAGCACCCAACCTGAGCCTTGGTGCGGGCAACGCCAACGCGATCGGCGTGTTCGTGGACATGGCGGGTTCAGACATCTATCGGTCAAAGGGCATCACGTTGGGTTCGGC
>JBDHZD010000041.1:0-30774 GCA_039811705.1 Fimbriimonadaceae bacterium
GCTCCACCGGCTGATCACTTGGCTGCGGGCATGAGATCGGACGAAGTTCACATCCATCGTCTGCTGCTTCTTGTCGGGGTAGTTGAGGATCGCCCAGGGAATCTCCATTTCGACGGAGTAGCCCTCGGGCGTCCGCTTGGCCGCCGCCTTCCATTTGCCGCGCCACTCGCGCTTGTTGGCCCTGCCGCCCGCGATGTCTTCATTGGTGGTGCCAAGGGCGTTGACCAGAAACCTCGACAACTGGCCCGCTTGGCGCGTGCCATAGGTGTCGATCATGAGCACGACGAAGTCTTCGCCGTTGAAGTCCGAACCGGGCTGAATCTGTGTGGCGACGACCTTGGAAGGCTCTGGATCGTGGCAGACGAACGCGACGTACAGTGCGACGTCGGTGTAGCCCAACCGCGCCTCCGTACGGTGATCGGGAGGCTTGGCCGTGTAGGCGTCGTAGAAAGGGGTCGCCACGGGTGCCAGGGCCCACTCGGCGGCATCGACCGTGCCGTCGATGGTGGGCGCCTTCTCCAATTTGACGGCGGGCAGCTTGCGTTTGGATCGCGCGCCATCGTCAGCAGAGCCGGGCTGTGCGAGTGCGACAAGGCAGATCACGGCGATGAGGTTCCGAATGTTGGGGCCCAAGTGAGAGTCCTTCCTAGCGCAACGCGCCACGGCGCACTACGATGGGCGGCGATGTTCAGGTTCCCGCCAGCCCGGGATTCTGAAACAACGACGGCCCGGACCCTAGGTCCAGGCCGTCAGTTGGACGTTGGCGTGCCGGTCAGACCTTGCGGCGACGGCGCGCGATAACACCCAGACCACCCAGAGCCAGCGCGATCATCGAGGCGGGCTCCGGTACCACATGCATGTTGTCGATATAAAGCGTCCGGTCGGCACCGTTCGCCGAGTTGACGGCGAGGTGAATCTGGAACCAGGGATTGGAAGCGGGCGGGGCAGCCAAACTGCTGTAATCGAAAACCAACCTGTGCGTCCCCGCCGTTGTCGGAACATTGACCGATGTGCCCAACTGACGCCAGCCGTGGGTGCCGTCGTTGAAGGCCAACAGCATGTTCGCCCAGTTGGAGACTCCGCTGAAACCGTCGGGGACGGTCACGTCGAGTTGGAACTGAGTCGCGCCGTTGAGCGTCTGCTCGACCAAGCCGGCGGTCTGGCCCGTGTTGAACCACCCGAAGCCACCCTGCCAGGTGATGCTCATCGAGTGCGTCCCTTCCGTTGCACCGGTGGTGCTTTGAGCCAGATTGAGGACGACATCGCCCGAGTTGTCGGCCCAGCCCTGAAGGCCGGTTTCCCACGAGTAAAGAACTTGCGCGCTGCCGAGTGCCGAGAGGCCCATCAGCGTCGTCGCCAAGACGAGTCTTCGATTCATTTGGTTTTCCACTCCTACGCATCGCCCAACTCTGACGGTCAAGCTGATTCGCACCCCGATCCTACACATGCCCAGCGCCGGCTTGAGCCAAAAAGGTCCAAGGTCCCAGTCGGGTTCATCTGGCAGTCAGATTCGATGGCAGGTGATGCGGTCGAGTGCGGCGAATCTGCATTCCAACCATGAGCATTTGGCGAGCAAGTTGGATCGGACCGGCCTACCACCCTGCGACGGACATCGGCGTCCATGTCTTCCGAAAGACCCTCCATCTACAGCAAATGCGCGACCGATTGGCGGTCCATATCTCCGCCGACCAGCGATACAAGCTGTACGTCAATGGCGTCATGGTGGACTTCGGGCCCCAGCGCGGCGATCTGTTGCACTGGTTCTACCGAACGGTCGACATCGCCAAGTACGTTCGCCTAGGAGAAAACAAGATCGTTGCCGTGGTTTGGAACTTCGGGCGATGGGCTCCGATGGCCCAGCACACAGCACGCACCGGATTTCTGGTCCAAGCCGAGGACCAGCAGGACAAGGACTTGGACACGCCTGGCGACTGGCAAGTCGCGACCCTGACCGGCTGGGACTTCGACATGATGCACGGCCAACTCGGTCCGTTCTACATCGACGTCGGCCCCGGCGAGAAGGTGGACGGCAACCACTTGCCCCCCGGATGGCCTCTGGGAGAAATGGATGGGTGGGCCAGGCCCAACCACGTCGCGAGGGCCGAGGAGCGGGGCACACCAGCGGGCGGTACGCCATGGAACCTGATCCCTTCGTCGCTGCCACCGATGCTCTATACACCTCGAGCTCAGGTGCCCCTTGTGCGACGGGGCTACGCCAACGACCGAGGTTCCGCGCCCGAAGGGCCGCTCACCCAGGCGATCCAGCTCGACGAAGGCGGCAACCTGTTGCTGGACTACGGCGAATTGCTGTGCGCCTATCCCCGAATGCGCTTTCTCGGCGAGGCGGGAGCGGAGATCAGAATCACGTACTCCGAGTCCATGTGGACGCAGGATGGGGGCAAGGGCGACCGATCCGCCGTCGAAGGCCGCAAGATCATGGGCTACCAAGACCGAATCAAGCTTGGCGCCGGACCTCTTGACTTTGAGCCCCTGTGGTGGCGGACGTACCGCTACGTGATGATCGAAACCGACCGCCCCGTTCAAGTTCAAGCGGTGGCAGCCGTCGAAACGGGGTACCCCTACCGCGTCGAGGCGGCCTTTGAGTCGCCCGATCCCGTCGTCGGCCCCATGTTCCACGTTTCGGTTCGAACGGCCAAGCGATGCGCTGGGGAGACGTACTTCGACTGCCCCTACAACGAGCAACTCCAATACGTGGGAGATACGCGCATCCAGGTGTTGCTCCACTACTTCCTATCCCGTGACCGGGCTCTGCCACGCAATTCGATCGAGACGATGGGCTGGTCCACGATGGAGAACGGCCTCACCCAGAGCCGCTACCCAAGCCGACAGCCCCAGGTCATCCCCACGTTCAGCCTGTACTGGCTGCTGATGCTGCACGACCAGTTGATGTACGACGGGCCCGAGGCCGCGCCCAGGTTCGTGACGCCCGAGTTCACACGCCGCATGCTGGACGCCTACCGCGAACTCCAGTCCAAGCCGCTCTCGGAGCAGTATTGGCAGTTCGGCGATTGGATCGACAGTTGGCCGTGGGGCATGCCTCCCGGCGGAGCGAACTCGCGCATGTGCCGCGCTTTGCTGCTGTTCGCCGAGGCTGCGATGGCCGACTACTGGGCCTTGCGCGGAGGCGCGACAACCAGCGAGCCTGGCGGGAAGTTCCCGGCGGTGCGGCGCGAGGAACTCGCCAAGCTCGAGGCCGACATGCGGGCCGCGCTCGCCGACAAGGAACAGCAACCCTGCGAGCAAGAGTGGGCGATCTACTGGTCGCTGAAGCGCTTCCTCGGAACGCCGGCCTTTGATCAGTCCGTGGTGGACCGTCTGGACGAGTTGAAGGCACCGCGATGCACCTACTACACGGCCTTCTACCGCCACGATGGCGAGATGCCCGCCGACTATTTGGGCGAACTCGGCCCGTGGAAAGAGATGCTTGCCATGAACCTGAGCACGTTCGCCGAGAAGCCCGAGCCCGTGCGGTCGGATTGCCACGCATGGTCGGCGCACCCCGCTTACGGATTCTTGCATATCGTGGCCGGCGTGTCGAGCGCTGCGCCGGGGTTCGCGAAGGTCCGCATCGAGCCGCGTCCCGGGTCGCTGAACCGCTTCCTCGCCTTGGTCCCGCACCCCAAAGGCGACTTGCGCGTGCTCTTGACCGATGGAAAGCTGGTCGTGGACACGCCCGTTCCAGCAACGCTGGTCTGGGGCGGCAAGGCGTCCGACCTTACAGTGGGACGACACGAGGTGGGCTAACTGATCGAGACCGCCCGCCCGAACAAGAAGCCACCCTCCTACCGCTATAATTCGGATTGGAACTCCCCATGGTGACCATCGTCAATTACGGACTGGGCAACCTCGGCTCGATCGTGAACATGCTCAAGAAGATCGGTGTGCCCAACATCCTGACCTCCGACCCCGCCGACGTGGTCGCCGCCGAGCGGCTGATCCTGCCCGGTGTCGGGCACTTCGACAAGGGCATGTCACTGCTTCACGAACGCGGCCTGATGGATGCGCTGAACGAAGCCGTGGTGCGGCGAGGCGTTCCGGTCATGGGCATTTGTCTCGGCATGCAGCTCCTTCTCGAAGGCAGCGAGGAAGGGAGCCTTCCAGGCTTGGGCTGGATCAAGGGCTGGGTCCGCAGGTTCCCCAATATGCAAGACGAAGATGGCAAACCTCTCAAAATCCCGCATATGGGCTGGACCGACACGTACCCCGTCGCCGGCAAGCGCCTGTTCGCGCGATGGGACGAGGACGAGACCCGCTTCTACTTCGTCCACTCGTACCATGCCGTCTGCGACGACCCCGCCGACGTGGCGGCGACCGCCCATTACGGCATCGACTTCACAGCAGCCGTCGAACACGGGCACATCAGCGGATGCCAGTTCCACCCCGAGAAGAGCCACCGCTACGGCATGAAACTCCTCACCCATGTCTACCGCCAAGAAACAGCTGCCTAGGGTCATTCCGTGCTTGCTTCTCAAGGGTCACGGGCTCACCAAATCGGTGCAGTTCAAGGACTTCAAGTACGTGGGGGACGCCGTCAACGCGTGCCGGATCTTCAACGAAAAGGAGGTGGACGAGCTAATGTTTCTCGACATCGACGCCTCGCGGGAGAACAAGAAGCCGCGCATCGAGTTCATCAAGGAGATCGCGGGCGAGCTCTTCATGCCGCTCGGCTACGGGGGCGGCGTCACATCCATGCACGAGGCCGACCAGCTGTTTGCGGGAGGCGTCGAAAAAATAAGCATCAACACGGCAGCCTATACGAATCCGAGTCTGATCACGGACATCGCCAACCACTATGGGAGCCAAAGCGCGATCGTCACCGTCGACGTCCGCAAACCCCTCATCGGCGGATACAAACTCTACTCGAACGGTGGTCAGGTTCCCCAAAAGGTTGCGTTGCTCGATCACCTGCGCCGCATGGAAGACGCTGGCGCCGGCGAATTCGTCATCAACTCGATCGACCAGGACGGGAAAATGAACGGCTTTGATCTGAGGTTGATCCAGACCGTCTCCGAAGCGGTCAGCGTACCGGTGGTTGCCTTAGGCGGCGCGGGAAACAAGCAACACATTCTGGATGCGTGTCAGGCAGGCGCATCGGCCGTCGCGGCGGGCAGCATGTTCGTGTTCCACGGCAAGCATCGCGCTGTGCTCATCACGTATCCCGGTCGGCGAGAGCTGAAGGAACTCTTCGGGATCGCATAGGAGCCGACATTGGGGGCGCAACACCCTCCGCCGCGTCCAGAGCCTCCAACCAGCGCGCCCAAGGGCGGCTCTTCTCCACCCGCTCGCGCAAACCAGCGGGTAGATTGGGCGTGCGGTAATCGAAGTGCGACTGCCTACGCAATCGCTCTAGTCTAGACATCGTTGGCGACCTGAACATCAACACATCGCGAATTTCGCTGCAAACGATGTTGCGCCAGATGTTTTGACTGGGAAAGCATCTCGCACACGTTTTCTTCAATGCTGAGAGCTCAGAGTCAAGGTCGAAGACCTGTTCGTCGGCGGGATCGGCGAACCGACCCATCCACGGAAACCGGGTCGTATATGGGTGGTACATCGGCACTTCGAACTTCGGTCCCTCAAACACTTGGGCGGCTGCCCAGTTGGTGGCATCATGGTCCAAGTGGCCTTGCTCGAAAGCGGGCACTACAAGGCGATCCGGCCCGAACGTGCGCACCACTTCGGCCAGTCCTGACGCCAGCGTGGGCATCACCTCGATGAAGCGGCCATCTGGAGAATCCAGAAAAGTCAATGTTTCTGGGCGCAAACCAATCAAATCCGCAACCCTCATCGACTCCGTCCGTCGGACGTCGGTCGAGTGCATCCAGCACGACGCAACCGCCGCGCCGGACTGGGCGACGCGCCTCATCCAGCCGCAGATAGCCAGTTCGTCGTCCGGGTGAGCAAAGACAAACAGCCAGCGCAGCGACGGATTCGCGTCGAAAGCAACATCCATGTACGATTCATTGTGGCCCGAATGGACCGCCGCACGAGCTGGGAGAGAGGTACAACCAAGCCCTTGCACAAGCTCTCGGTCCTTTGTTCCCTTGCCTGCTTGGTCCTGGTTGGTTGCAAGATCAACGAACAGGTGACCAAGCCAACCGACGCCTCCGAGCCCGGAACGGCGCGTCTCGAACTCGTACGCCAACGGATGGAAGACGACATTGTGGAGGTCGAGTGGAAACTGACCGGCGACCGCAAGTGGGTCTGGGGATCCGCCGATCCCGATCTCAAGCTCCGCTACGCCTACCCCTTGGGCACTGGCCAAACGCACGGCGGCAAGTACATCTGGTCTCTGACGATGCGGCTCCGCCGCTTCCCGGGGACGGACAAGGTGGTCGAGGAGCGTGTGATGCTGGGCGACCTGCCCGAAGCCAAGAGCGGCGACAACTTCCTTGACACGTACGATCGACCTATCGAGTTCGGCAAGGAGTATTCGTGGAAGGGCCCGCTCAAGGATTCGGTCAAGCTCTATCAGACCGAGCCCACGACCATGACCGTCCCTGGCGAACTGCCCCTCTACGAGTTCAAACAACTCGACGAAGAAGGAAAGGAACGCATCAAAGGCATGCGCCTGAAGGTGATGGAATGAGCGAACCCCTCGCCGAGCATCCGACCGACTGGCGCAAGTTTTTCGACTCCCACGCGCCCAGGTACATGGAGAACACGTTCACGCGCCACACGGCCGCCGAAGTGGGCATGCTGATGCAGTTGTTCGGGCTTCCGGCGGGGTCGCGAATCCTCGACATGGGCTGCGGCACGGGGCGGCATGCCATTGAGTTCGCCCGGCACGGCTTTCGGGTAACGGGCGTGGATTTCTCCGAGGGCATGTTGGAGCAGGCTCGTGCGGCCTCAAGCGGCTTGGACATCGAGTGGGTCTGCGCGGACGCCACCGAGTGGCGGTCGGACGAACCGTTCGATGCCGCAGTCTGCCTGTGCGAGGGCGGCGTCGGGCTCCTTGGCGAGCGAGACGACCCCGAAGTTCACGACCGGGTCATCCTTGAGAACATCGCGGCATCCCTGCGCCCGGGTGCCCCATTCGTCATGACCGCGCTGAACGGGTATCAGATCATTCGGCAGATGAAGGACGAGCACGTTCAGGCTGGCGCGTTCGACCCCGCCACCATGATCGCCCACTACAAGGACGACTGGGAGTTGCCCGAAGGAAAGACCACGGTTCGCATTCGAGAGCGCTTGTTCATTCCACCCGAGATGGTTCGGATGATGCGCGAGGCCGGGTTCCAGGTCGTCCACGTCTGGGGCGGCACGGCGGGCGAGTGGGGTGCGCGCCCGCTCAAACTGGACGAGATCGAAGCGATGTACGTCTGCATTCGTTCCTAGGCGAACACTCCCGCGCACTTTGGGTAAAACGGCCCGTAATGAGGCGCGTCACCCTACTGGTCTGCTTGTCGCTTCCCTTCGCCGCATGGGCGCAAGTGGACCTTCCCAAAACTCTGGACCTGCTCCAGCCACGACAACTTGGCCCGACGATCATGGGCGGCCGCATTGCGGATCTGGCCGTTTATGAGAAGGAGCCCCGGATTTTCTACATCGCGACGGCCAGCGGCGGGCTATGGAAAACCGAGAACGGCGGCATCACCACGTCGCCCGTATGGGACCGAGGGTCGACAGTCGCTCTCGGAGCGGCGGCGGTGGATCCCAACGACCCCAACCACGTGTGGATCGGCACGGGCGAGGCGAACAGCCGCAACTCCACGGCCTGGGGCGACGGCGTCTACAAGTCCACCGATGGCGGCAAAACGTTCGTCAACATGGGACTGAAACAGTCGATGCACATCAGCTCGATCATCATCCATCCCAAGGACAAAGACACCGTGTTTGTGGGAGCGCTCGGACCCCTTTGGGGCCGTGGCGGCGAGAGAGGCCTCTTCAAAACGACGGACGGAGGCAAGACATGGTCCAATCTGCTCTCGGTGGACGATGTCACCGGCGTCATCGACCTGGTAATGGACCCCAAGAACCCGCGCAACATGCTGTGCGCCATGTATCAACGCGAGCGCAAACCGTGGCAATTCGCCAGCGGCGGCCCGGGCAGCGGCCTCTACAGATCCACCGATGGAGGGAGCAACTGGAAGAAGGTCGAAAAGGGAATCCCTGAAGGTCCTTTGGGCCGGATCGGACTCGACTACTTCCACAAGGACCCCAAGATCGTCATCGCCACCATCGAAGCTGGACAAGGCAAAGGCGGGTTCTTCCGGAGCACCGACGGCGGCGAGTCGTGGACGCGCATGAGCGGCACCAACCCGCGCCCGTTCTACTTTTCGATTCCCCGCCAAGACCCGTTGGACGAGAACCGCGTCTATGTGCCCGGCGTGCAGCTGATGGTCAGCGACAACAAGGGCGAAACCTTCCGCAACATGCCGACCAATGTGCACGTCGACCACCACGCGATGTGGATCAATCCAACCGACAGCAACCACTTGCTGATCGGCGAAGATGGAGGCGTGGCGCAATCGCGCGACCGCGGACTTCGATGGGAGCACATCAACGATATGCCGCTTGGACAGTTCTACGGCATCGCGTTTGACATGAGGCGGCCCTATTATGTTTACGGCGGCCTTCAGGACAACGGTAGTTGGGGGTTGCCGACGCAAACCCGCCACGGTGGCGTCGCGTTCTGGCACAACTTCAACTTGAGCGGAGGAGACGGGTTCCACGTGCAGGTCGATCCCGAAGATTGGCGCACAGTGTATTCTGAAAGTCAAGGCGGTTTCCTGCAACGACGCGACATCGTCAGTGGCGAGACGCGCAGCATCCGACCCAGACCACCGCGCGGCGAGACGTACCGCTTCAACTGGAGCTCGCCGATCCACATCTCGCCCCACAACTCCAAAACGATTTGGTTTGGCGGCAACCGCTTGTTCAAGAGCGTGGATCGTGGCGACAACTGGTCGTTGATCACGGATGATCTCACCACCAACGATCCCGCGAAACTCAACCCTCGAGCCGGTGTAACCCCCGAAGACACGGGTGCCGAAAGGCATTGCACGATCATCACGATCAGCGAATCGCCGATAAAGGCGGGTGTCGTGTGGGTGGGCACCGACGACGGCAACGTCCAACTCTCGCAAGACGACGGCAAGACCTGGGAGAACGTTGTGTTCAACATCCCCGATCTTCCCGCGAATTCCTGGTGCTCTCGGGTGACGGCTTCCGCGTTCAAGCTAGAACGATGCTACGTTACCTTTGACAATCACCGGTCGAACGACTTCAAGGCTTACGTCTATGTGACGGAAGACTTTGGCAAGACGTGGACCAAGCTGAGCGGCGCGATCCCTGAAGGCGATTGTGCCTACGTGATCAAAGAGGGTCTATCGAACGAGAAACTGCTCTTTCTGGGCACCGAGATGTCGCTTTGGGTCTCAATGGATCGCGGCCAGAATTGGACTCGATTCACCAAGGACTTCCCCACGGTCGCTGTGCACGATCTGGCGATTCAACCGCGCGAGAAGGACCTGATCATCGGCACCCACGGTCGCAGCATCTGGACGATGGACATCGGAGCACTCGACCAGTTGGTACCAGCCGTTGTCGAGAAAGATCTGGCGGTACTCAAACCCCAAGACGTCCTCAACCTCGGGTTTACCGGGTATCAGCAGGGCGACGGCCACAGAGTCTATCTATCGAGGAACACCCAACCTGGGACGACGATCTTCTATTGGATGAAGACGGAAGTGACGGACGCACCGCGCATCACGATCACAGACGTCACCGGCCGGACGGTCGCCGAGCTGAACGGATCGCGGCAAGCGGGCCTCAACCGCGTGACGTGGAATGCACGGACACAAGGCCGCGGCATCGTCGCTCCGGGCACGTACAAGGTCACGGTGACCGTGGGGGACAAGTCGGAGACGACTACGATCGACGTGGTGGACGTTTCCGAGCAATCTGGCTAAGCCAACCGGGCCTATGTCGAGTCTCGGCATAGGCCCTTTGGCCCGTTCGGGTGATGTCCGGCCAAATCCGTCCGGGCACAGAGCGGTCTTGTAACGCCTGAACAGGCGAAACGTCAAGAAAAAGTCAGGTTCAAATGAATCTGATGGCCAAGGAATGGCCTATACTGACAATGGAGGTCATGCACGTACCCCGCCTGAGAAGCTACGCCATGAGTCTGACCGTCGCGCTAGGAGCGTGGACGCACGGTCAGGTCTCGATGGAGGCCAACGGAACGTCGGAAACACCGACGCCCGTGGTGGCGGGTCGTCAGTCGATCGATCTCGTCCCGGTTCGGCCCGATGAGATCGGCCTCGCTCTGCGGCACGGCTACGTCGTTCCGGGCAGCGAGCAGATCGAACTGGGCGGCAGGGTCCTCAAACGCGGTCGGGATTATCATCTCGATGCCGAGGCGGGCGTCGTCTACCTGATGATCCAAGCCCGGCCCGGGGAGATTCTGCGCGCCATTTACCGGCACGACCCCGAAGGCAAGATCAAATCCGGAACCACCGACCTCGCCGCCAAGCTGGGCAGCATGCGGTTCGATCTTGTGCCTGGCGCGATGGGCATGGTGCTTGGCCTTGGCATGACCGAGCGCATGCAAGACGGTTCGGTCCTGCGGTCCAACGTCTACGGCCTTAACAACAACTTCTCCGTCGCCCCGGGCTGGTCGATCGCGGGTGCGTACATGGTGGGCGATCGACAACGCACCGAGGCGCGTTCGGGCTTTGAAGTCGAGGGCGCCAAGAAGGAGACCGAAACGGGCAAGTCCAAGTTCGTGGTCCAGCAAATGAAGGCCGGACTTCTGGGCGGTTCGGTCACGGTCGATTACCAGGACATCAGCAAGAACTTCACAGGCTTCAACGCCGTCGCTGGGAACCTGCAGGGCGCCAACGTGGACCAACTCCGCAAGGAACGAGGCCTCGAGCGCCAAGGCTTCAGCCTTCAGGACGCCAACGTAGGCATCGGGAAATTCAGCCAGTCCATGCGGACGGTGAAGGACGATACGGGTTCGCTCGAATGGCGGACGCTCGGATTCGCCTCCGGCGGATTCAGCCTGAACTGGGACTCCCGCAAGATCGACAAGAACTTCAAGCGATTCAACGACCTTGCAGAAGGCGACCGCGAACAACTCAAGAAAGAGGCCGGCCTCAACCGCGAGAATCTTGCGATTGGGTTCAAACAGTCCGCCGGTGCGCTGACCTACACGGCCAACAAGATCGAGGACGGCAACGGCAAGGGCATCTACCGCCGAGCCATTACGATGGAAGCGGTCCAGACCAAGTTCACCTATGGCGACCAGCACATCGAGGATGGGTTCACGGCCTTCGGTGGCTTAGCCGAAGGCGAGCGGGGCCAGTGGGCTCGCGAAGGTGGGTTGCGCCGCGAGTGGTTCGGCATTGAAACCAAACTTCTCGGCGACAAGGCGCCGATCGCGTTCGCGTCCAATGCGATTCGGAACGACAGAGGCGACTTCCGCTCGACAGACTTGACGGCCCAACTCGGTGGCTTTACCGTCACACGGAACGAAAAGATCGTCGATGCGAAGTTCGGCGCTCTCCCCAACCTCGCACCCGCCGAGATTGGCGCCCACGTCCAAGGCATCGCCCAGATGTATCAGCCATCCGGCATCCAAATCAAGAACACGGATCCGGGCGCGTTCGTCGGCGGCTACGGCATCGACCGCACGGCGACCCGCATCGCCGGTCAGCCGTTCAAGGATGTCAACGTGCGGCTCGACTCCATGTCGATCAGCGGGATGACCTCGGGCGCCACCGTCGACTTCTTGCAGGTCGTCGGCAAAAGCGCCGCCTTCAAATTCCGAAACCAGCGAACCGGGAACGGGTTCAACGAGTTCGGCAAACTGATGGAGTTCGAGCGGCATCAATTGGGCAACGTCGCCGGACTGGATACCAGCGAAGTCGAAGCAACGACCGCTCTCCCCAAGGGTGGCAAGGCGACCTACTCGCAACTTCAGGTGGACGGACCCAACGGCGGCCTGCAACGCACCGAAGCCGGGCTGACCAGCAAGAACATCGACGTCAAGTTCGTCACGCGCAATGTGGACGACGGGTTCAACGACGTCGGCCAGTACCTCCATCCCGAAAGACAGCTCTTCGCGGGCATGAAAGGCTACAAGCAGAGCGAACTGCTCGCCCGTTGGCAGATCCTGCCGACCCTGAAAGTGTACGCCCAGTGGTACGACGCGAAGAACTCGACTCTGGAGCGCGACAAAGTCTATCGCGAAACGCGCTTGGCCTATGCACTGGACAAGCAAACCCAGATCGACGCTTTCCGGATTGAGCGCAGGGACGACGACCCCTTGAACACGATCTTCGCGCAACAGCACGACAGTTGGTCCGTACGGCGCGACTTTGGTCGCTTCGGAGTGGTCAGCTTCGCCGAGGAAAAGACCACTTTCGAGGGCACAGAGGCCAAGGAGCCAGACCGAAAGAAGACCTACGTCGGCTACGAAACCAAGATCGACGCCAAGACGTCGTTCAAGACCGAACAGATCGTCACCAAGTTCGAGGGCGGCACCGAGGAGAAGGTGAGCGCCAACACGGTCAGCAAGGAGCTCAGCCCTCGGCTGGGCGTGAGCGTGAGCGACGTCAAGATCAATCGCGAAGGCGAAGACAAAGACGAAACCAAACGCGTCTATGGCTTCTGGTACGACTTCGGTCAGAATATCCGCATCAAGTACGGCGTGGATCGTCAGCTCCGCGGCGATCAGGGTGCCTCGCTCAAGTCGGACCTAACGGTCACCCCAGGGCAAGTCGGCGACGTCAAGATCGACAGCGCCAACTACAACGTCGATCGCGTGGACGACTCGCGTCAGAATCGGCATGTCGGCAACGTCCAACTCGGAACGGTCAAGCCGTTGCAGTTCGGTCCGCTCAGCAACGTGACCTTCCGATTCGCGGCGGATACGGAGCGCAACCACTTCGATTGGCGCAAAGAAAACCGCGACTTCAATTTCGGGGCCAAACTGGGCTCCACCTCCTTCGGATTCGCCTACAAGAGCCAGGTCCACCCCACCGGTGACCGAGGCGTGGATCGCAAGTTCTCGTTCAATACAGATCCCAGCGACAAAGCCCGCCTGAACCTCGCGATCGAGTACAAAACGCGCACGTTGCCTGGCGACCAGCAGATCGTGATGCGCAACTACGCCGTCACATGGCGACCTTGGAGCGGCGTTGAACTCACCCACAACGTGCAGACCAATCCCGAAACCACCAAGGGCGACGCGTTCCTCGGATCGATTGTCAAGGCGGCTCACGCCAACAAATGGCGCCTCGGCTTCAGCCGCAACCCCGACACCAAGATGGGACTCAGCTGGGAAGAACTGGTCGACGAGAGCAAGAAGTCCCTTTCGCGCATCGGAGGCGTGGATCTCAGCCTGTTCAACAAGAGCGGCTCGCCCCTGTCGCTTTTCTATGGCGTCGAGCAGAAGGACTTGGTCGGCAAGCGCCAAACCGTCCACCGATACCACCTGCGCTTCGACCAAAAGCCAGGACCCAACCAGTTGTTCAGCGTCTTCGCCGGCAACGTGTCCTACGAGCACTCCATCGCCGAAGGCTGGAAACGCAACAACTGGACCGTCCTGTTCAATTATCAGCTGAGATTCTAGGGTGTTTCAAGTCGAGAGCCCCATCCAAACGGGGTATACAAGCGTCTGCATGGTCCATCCTGTCAAACTGCGCGCCTGGTGGGCGCGGTGCCAAGGTTTGACACCCGCCCCGAAGAAGTCCGCCCGGGCGGTGCTCGCTTCTGCCGGATGGGCACGCAGCGTCGGCAGCGTCAACCCCTACCTCTCGCTCTTCAGCCGAGCCGGCATCACACGTGACGAGGCCGAGTTCGCCGCAGCCTGCTTGGACATTCAGGAACTGCCCGCCGCTCGCGGTTGCACCTACTACGTCGGCCAGGAGGACTTTGCTCTCGCCACACTTGCGGGACGCAAGTCTGCCGAGGCGCCCATTCGTGCCGCTAGGAAGCACCTAGGCCTCACCGACGAGGAGTTCCAGACCCTTTGCGAAGGCGTACTCGAAGCCCTCGCCATCGACGAGATGGACCCGGTGGAACTTCGGCAACGGCTCGGCTCGAAGGTACGCGATCTCGGTAGCGAGGGCAAGAAGCGCGGCCTGTCCACGACCTTGCCGCTTGGGCTCGGTTGGCTGCAAGCCCAAGGCGCGGTGCGACGAGTGCCCGCGACCGGTCGACTCGATCAGGAGCGATACCGCTATGCGCTCTGGACCAACAGCCCCGTCCCGAAGGCGCCTCAGGACCCAGCATGGGTTCTTGGCGAGTTGGCGACCGCCTATTTCCGCTGGATCGGGCCGGCCACAGCGACCCAGTTCCAAGCCTTTGCGGGTTGCAGCGCGACCGATGCCCGCGCGGCTTGCGAGGCCGCCCACGTCGTGCCCATCGGCGACGATCTCCTGTTGCCCGACGAGCAGTTGGAAGCTTGGCAGGCGTTCGAGGCGCCGAGTCAGCCCGATTACCGATTGGTGGCCAGCTTGGACTCGCACTTGCTGCTACGCCGAGAATTGCGCTCCCTCCTGGAGCCGCAAGACGCAGAGCGGATGCTGGCGGGCGAGTTCGGGCCCGTGCCCAGCGGGCACCTGCTCGACCTCCACAGCCACGCCATACTCGATCGGGGACGCATCGTGGGCCTTTGGGAGTTCGACCCGGCCAAGCAAGAACTGGTCTGGTGCAGTTTCGACAAACCCGACGACGCCCTGCGCCACGCTGTCGCCAAGACGCAGGACTTCGTGCGCGAGGTGGGCGACGCCCGGTCGTTCAGCTTGGACAGCCCGAAGAGCCGCACGAACAAGATCGAACTGTTGCGCAGCTTGTCGGCTTCCTGACCTCCGGCAGATTTAAGCGCGTTTTCGCTTAGCTGGGTTCCAAGTTCAGAATCTTGTAGACGGATGACAGCGACACGCCCGTCTTGCTGGCGATCCTCTTGGCTGGGAAGCCCTCGGCGGCCATTCTGCGGACCCGGCTTCGGGTTGCTTCCGGAATGGGGGGACGACCCCTGACCCGGCGAGGCGAGGCACTCTCCTGGTGACAAGCTCCGCTCTCCTCCAATGTCGGGCTGTGTGCTTCCAGAGCGGAATCGATGTCACTCAACCCAGCAAACAGTTGTTCCATGAGTGCCGTGAACGGCGGATCGATCTCCGGAACCGACTCCATGCTCATAGCGTCTGAACGACCAAACTCGATGGCGCGGATCGCTTCGGCGGGTGTGGACTTGCCCACTACGACTTCCATCAAGGATCGGGTGAACTTCTCCCCTGCCCAGAGCACAAGGCTGAGATGGAATTCGGCAAGATCGCGATCGAGCGATTCGTTGCAAGGGATAGCCGTCTTGAACAGAATCTCCCCGTCATCCAACGCAAGATCCCAGCGCCCCATGGCAGGCACACGGTTGTTGGCGCGGACGACCCACTCAGCAGCCTGCGCCCGCATGCTGGGGGGAACGACGATGCCCCCACAGGACGCGAAGCGGATCAGTCCAAGCTGGGGTCGGACTCGGATCCAGACCGTCTGGACCACGTTCGAGCCGCCGAAGGTCAGGTGAAAGGTGTTTCCGTGCTGGAAAAAGCGACGATGGGTGGATTCGAGCCAAAGCCGAATCTGCGTTGCGAGGTGATGGGATTCGTTCATCAATTTGTAGCTTTTTTGCGAACCAAAAATGGCAAATCTCGGGACATTGGGTCCACGTCGCCCCTGGTCCGCGCGTTTCTCCTCCAGATTGCGTTCGGATCTGAAGCAAAGAGCACCTCAGATCGATGCGAGCACCCCATGATCTAGCCGCTATCCAGACGCCCACGTGACGCTCGTCAGGCAATGGGTGGGATTTCGTTCTGCGGTGCCCGTCCTTAGACCGACCAGAACCGGTGCCTTCCCAGAACGATCAAGACCAGGTTTACTCACTCCCGTGCCGCGCGTCACCGTCATCATCCCCAGCTACAACCACGCGAGATTCCTCGGCGCGGCCATCGAATCGGTATTGGCACAGACGTTTCAAGACTGGACGCTGCTGGTCCTGGACGACCAAAGTCCTGACAACAGCGTCGCCGTCGCGCAGAGCTACAAGGACGATCGCATCCGGGTCCTGGTGAACGACCAAAACCTCGGCACCTATGGCAGCCAGCAACGGGGGATCGAGCTCACGGAGAGCGAGTTTGTCGCCATTCTGAACTCGGACGACTTCTGGGAGCCGACCAAGCTCGCCAAGCAGGTCGCGCTCTTGGACCGCCACCCAGAGGCAAGCGCGTGCTTCACGCTCGGCTGGATGGCCGATACTGAAGGTGGAATCCTCGAGGAGGATGTCCATGCGGACTGGCCGACCGCCGAAGTGCCCGACCTGTTGCCGCACCTCCTGCACGAGAACCGCATCTTGGCTTCGAGCGTCGTGTTTTGTCGCACCGGGCTGGCCTTCGAGACGTCGTGCCGATACTCGGGGGACTGGCTTGCGCTGCTTGCCGCCTGCACAAGGGGTCCGCTCGTCTGCATCCCGGAGCGGCTCACCCTATGGCGTCAGCATGAGACGAACAGCTACGTCCGCCGCGAGCCGCAGTTGGTCGAGGAAATCCGCGTCCGCGAGGCGATCGCACGCTGGGCCGAACGCGTCGACGCAGACCGGCGAGGCGCGGCCCGCAACTTGGTCAACCTCTCGGCTCTCTATGTGCTCTATGGCGATGGGGCTGCTGCGAAGCGAACCGCCTTGCGGGCACTTCGAACTTATCCCCGTTGGCCGCTGGCCTGGAAGCGGTGGTTGCTGGCCCAACATCCGGCCCTTGCAGCGAAGAGGTTGTGGCCCGGACAGACGCCCGGTCCGAGTCGCACCTATTCAGTCGAGCCTTTGGCGCTCTAAAGCCCTACGCCGGACCCGGCTCGAATCGAGGCTTGTTCAACGGTTTGCGGTCTTTGTCTGCGCTGCGCTCGGCCGAGGGCGCATTGCCATCGGTCGAGGAAGGCTTCACCACCGGCGGCAGCTCGCGGCCGTCCATCACGGCCAGAAACTCGTCTCGATCCAGCGTTTCGCGGTCCAGGAGGGCTTGCACCACATTGTCCAGCTTCTGCCGGTTGTCAACGAGGATCTGCCGCGCCCGGTCGTGGCATTGGTCTACGATGGAGCGCACTTCCTCATCGATCATGCGGGCCACGTCTTCAGAATAGTTGCGGTCCTCCGAACCGTAATCGCGCCCAAGGAAGGGATTGTGACCCCTGCGCCCGAGGGCCAGCGTTCCGAGTTTCTCGCTCATCCCATATTCGCAAACCATGGCGCGCGACATCCGCGTGACCTTCTCCAGATCGTTGCTGGCGCCCGTTGTGATTTCGTCGTACACGATTTCCTCGGCCACACGCCCGCCAAGGGTCATCGCGATGTTGTCGAGGATCTGCTGCTTGGAAACCAGATACTTGTCGGCATCGGGCAAGGACCACGTCGAACCGAGCGACATGCCGCGCGGCAGAATCGTGACTTTGTGGACGGGGTCGCAGTGCTCGAGCAATTCGCCCACCAACGCGTGCCCCGCCTCGTGATAGGCGATGACTTCCCGCTCTTTGCCGTCGATCACTCGACTGCGCCGTTGAGGACCGGCGATGGTGCGGTCGAGCGCTTCTTCCAAGTCTTGCTGAGCGATCTTGGACTGATTTCGCCGGGCAGCCAAAAGCGCGGCCTCGTTGAGCATGTTGGCCAGGTCGGCACCCGTGAAGCCTGGGGTGCGCTTCGCCAACACCTCCATATCGATCTCCTTCTCCAAGGGCTTGCCTCGGGCATGGATCTTCAGGATTGCCTCGCGCCCCTTGGCGTCGGGCACGTCGACGACGATCTGCCGGTCGAAGCGTCCCGGACGCAACAGTGCCGGGTCCAACACATCCGGTCGGTTGGTGGCCGCGATCAGAATGACGCCGCTGTTGGGGTCGAAGCCATCCATCTCGACCAGCAATTGGTTGAGTGTTTGTTCGCGCTCGTCGTGGCCGCCTCCGAGTCCAGCACCTCGCTGCCGTCCAACGGCGTCGATCTCGTCCACGAAGATCAAGCTCGGCCGGTGCGCCTTGGCCGTCTCGAACAGATCGCGTACGCGGGCAGCGCCGACTCCAACGAACATCTCGACGAAGTCCGACCCGCTGATGTGGAAGAACGGCACGCCGGCTTCACCGGCAACGGCACGTGCGATATGCGTCTTGCCGACTCCCGGAGGTCCGGTGAGCAATATGCCCTTCGGAATCTTGGCACCCAAAGCGGTGTACTTCTTGGTGTTCTTCAGGAAGTCGACGATCTCGTGCAGCTCCTGCTTGGCCTCCTCGATGCCGGCCACGTCGTCGAACGTGACCTTCGGGCCGGTCTCGCCAACGCGCTTGGCTTTGCTTCGCCCAAAGTTGAGAGCCTGGTTGCCGCCTGCTTGAGCCGAACGCCAGATGAAGAACCAAAGCACTCCAAAGAGCAAGATCGGGAACGCAAAGTAGGCCAAATTGCTCGCAATGACCTGCCCCATGGGCGGCGGCTGCGGCGAATACTCGATGTCGTTGGCGTCGAAGAACGACACGAGGCCCGCACCAGGCATGGTCTCGATGGCAAAGGCCGTGACCACGAATTTCTCGCCCGATTCGCTCGTTCCGCGAATTTCGTTGCCTTGCCATTCGACCTTCTTGACGTTCTTGTCCTCGATCTCTTGACGCAACCGCTGAATCTCCCACTTGGCGGGCGCCTTGCCCGTCATCAGCAGGCCCGATCCGCCGCTGCTGCTCATGTTCAAGGCAAACACGCCGAGCAGGGCGATGGCGACGACGAAGAAGAGTAACTTGGCCGCTTTGTTCAATACAGCTCCAAAACCGGAATAACCGCCCTTACCTACGCCAGAGACGCACCCAACGTTGCGCCCAGCGCAACGGCGTGGACGGATGATCCATCCATTATGTCGGAATCCAAGGGGGGCGAGTTGGAGGTGGACCCTGTGATTCGGGCCACAATGGGCGTGCGATGCTCGAAGAAGTTCAAGATCAGTTCATCCTCCAATGGGGAAGGATGAGCTCCGCCTGGGGCATCAACCGCACGATGGCGCAAATCCACGCTCTTTTGTACATCACTGGCGAACCGCTGACCGTGGACGAGATCTTGCACCGGCTCAGCATCAGTCGAGGCAACGCCAGCATGAACCTGCGCCAGCTCATGGAGTGGGGCATCGTCAAGAGAACCCGCGAGCTCGGAGACCGCAAGGACCTCTACACGTGCGAAATGGATCCGTGGGTGATGCTGTCGCGAGTCGTGCGCGAACGCAAGCGGCGCGAAATCGACCCAACCATGGAAGCCATCCGCGATTGCATGCAGAAGATCAAGGACGACGATGCATCCGCCACCGAGCGGCAGGCGCTCCGTGAACGCCTTCAAGGCCTGCTCGACGTGTTCGCACTCGTCGACGAGGTGTATCGACAGGTCTTCTCCATCGAGCGCTCCTTCGAGGAGGCCGTCCGGCCCTTCCTTCCAGCCGAGAAGGCATAGATCGGGCACGGACGGCAGCCCGGAAGCGTATGGAGACGGGTAGGCTGGCAACAAGGCGATGGCAGGACCCCCAGGCAGTGCGTTTCCTCCGCCCAAACAGGGCCCTCCCGCGTGGTTGCTCTGGACCGCGGGTGCCGTGTTGGCGATCGGCGGAGCCTTCTTGGGACTCGGCGCCGCAGGCGTCTTCCGGGCCAAGAGCAACGATGCGCCACCGCCAGCCCTTCGAGCGACGGGCACGCCGCCCGACTCTTCGCTCAAGGTCGAGGGCCAGCCCCCCGAGTCGCCGTTGCGCTCCACAACCGAGCGCCGGCAAATGCCCCAGCACCTGATCGACTGGCTGGAACACCTGCGAAAGACCGAGGAATCCCGCGTGGCCATCGCCACCGACCAGCTTTCGGAGGCACTCGTGCTGTTCACGACGGCCAAGATGGGCGATGCGTTCAACATCAGCGAGTTCTTGGACCCCGAGTCCAACATGAGCACGTCGCCGACCCAGCAACGCGTGACCGGCGGAACGGAGCAGATGGGCGCCAAGTGGGCTGAACTGGAGGAGTACTTCCATTCCTACCCGCCGCCCACCGAGTGTGTGGCCATTCGCGACGAGTACTCGACCGTCCTTTCCGAGACCAAAGTGATGCTCATGGACATCGTCGGGGTGCTGGAGAACGCCCAGAACAACCCCCAAGAGGCCATCAAGACGCTGACCGCGATGCAGGGCAAAAGCAACACACGGATCGATCAGCCCGCGGTACGCACCGACGTACGCGTTGGTGACCTGTGCCGCGAGTTCGATACGACGCCATGGTTCCGCATCACGGGCGATGTCGGCCAATCGCTATTCTCCAAGTTCGGGTTCTGATGGCCGATCAGTTCGACTTCGACTTCGACGCACCCGACACCCCGGACGACCTGTTCGCCTACGCGCTGGAGCAGTTCGAGAAGCTGTGCCGAGAGCACCCGATGAAGTGTCGGCCCAACCTGATCTGGAAGCCATTGCGCGTCTCGGCGGGCAAAGCCTACTTGGCCGAACATGCCATCAGCCTGAGCAGCATCGTCCTCAACACGCGCCAACGGGTCCTTGACACGCTGATTCACGAGTACGCGCACTTGTTGGCCTACGAGCGCCACGGGCGCAAAGCGGCCAACCATGGACCCCATTGGCGAGCGGTGATGGCCGAACTCGGCGCCAAGCCCGAAGTGACGCACAACTACACCGACGCCATCGTCCGCAACCAGAAGCGGTCGGTCGCTGTCCACGTGTGCAGAAAGTGCGGCGCACGGTTCGAACTCGCTCGCCGCCTCCCGCGCACGCGCAAGCACCTCCACCGTGGCTGCGGGGGCTTGGTGGCCTTTGTGCGCCATGCCGCGCCGCAAAGGGATTGACAGGGTTGCTGCGAGGCATAATGGCGTCATGCAACTGACGGTCGTTCTGGAGCACGACGAGGATGGGTGGATCACCGCTTCGGTCCCTGCGCTGAAAGGTTGCCATTCTCAAGGCAGAACCCGCGAGGAGGCCCTCGCCAATGTGCGCGAAGCAGTGGAGGGTTGGCTCCTGGTCGAGCAAGAAGACAAGGCACCGGTCAATGCTCCCGAGGTCGAGATCACGGCGATAGCGGTCTAGCGCATGTCCAAGTTGCCGGTCGTCAGCGGTCGAACAGCCGTGAAAGCGTTCGAACGAGCGGGCTGGTCCTTCAGTCGTCAGCGTGGCTCGCACATGATTCTCACCAAGCCCGGCACCGAAGGACACCTATCGGTTCCAGATCATTCCGAGTTAGGTCGAGCCATCCTCAGGCAGTTGAGTCGCGACGCCGGAATGAGCGTTGAACAGTTTGCACGGCTGGCCAAGTCGTAGGCTACTACAGGTTGACCACCCGCTTCTCGTCCGCCGACTTCAGGATCGCTTCCATGATCAGGATGTCCCGCAGACCCATCTCCCCCGAGGCGATCAGGGGCTTCGAGGGGTCGCGGACGCATTCCGAGAAGTGGTCCATCTGCTCCGCCCATTGGTTGTTCGGCGCAACTGTCATGTCTTGCCCGTTCAATCTGAAACGGTGACCGGAATAGGGCGTACCCGGTTCGGCGTCGAGCGTGCCTCGCGAGCCCAAGACGCGGAAGTTGTTGGCGTTCCACGAGTAGGCCGTCGAGCCGATGCCCTGAATCCCGCCCGGGAAGAACAGGTTGAAGTGGTTCACATCCTCGACCTCTTTGAACCGCGGCACGTCCAGCTTGTCGCGGGTGCCCCACACCGAAACCGGGTCCGCTCCCGCCAGATAGCACATGGCTTGGATGGCATAGATGCCGATCTCGGAGATCGCACCGATCCCGCCGAGCGCGCGCTTGCTGTGCCAGCTCTGGTCGGTGTTCATGGTGAACCCGTGTTCGCTGCGGATGGTCCGAATCTGGCCGAGCGCGCCGCTGCGGCATAGCCGAACGGCTTCCAAGTTGTGGGCCTCGAAGTGGCAGCGGTAGCCGATTTGCAGGCGGGTGCCCGCCTTGCGGCACGCTTCGATCATGGCGCGGCACTCGGCCGAGTCGCTCGCCATGGGCTTCTCGCAACACACGTGCTTCCCTGCCTCGGCGGCTCGAATCGAGAAACCCGCATGGGTTCCCGGCGGCGTGATGACGTAGACGACTTTGATGTCGGGATCGTCTTTGATCCGCGCCATGTCATCGTAGGAGTAGATTTTGCTATCAGGGAGACCGTACTCCCCGGCGATGCGCTTGGCCTTGTCGGGTGTCCCGCTGATCACTGCGGCAAGCTTGGTGTGCTTGCAGTGCTTGATGTTGGGCAGGATGTTGCGCGTGGCGTAGTTGCCCAAACCGAGGATCGCCCAACCGACGGGCTTGGGGTCCTGCGATTGAACGCGAGTCGCCGCCGCGCCGAGGGCGACAGCCCCTGCACCGGCCAAGAGATTGCGTCGTGTGATGTCGGCCACAGCCGATTCTGCCACACGAGGCAACGCTGGAGCTTAGCCCTCAGAGGCCTTACTCTTCGTCCAGATCCTCGCCGAGCATCATCTCCTCGTCGAGTTCGGGCTCCTTCTTGGGCGCTTCCGGTGGGAACTTTGCGTGAGCGATGTTCTGATAATCGCGGTTGGGGCAGTTGTTGCAGATGAACTGGACGTTCACGCTTGTCAGCCAGTCCGGCACCTTGTCCAGCGGTTTCCCGCACGAGCACTTGACCATGGGTTAGGAATTCCTTCGTCGAGGCCTAGTCGCCCTGTTGCGACTCCTCGTAGTGGCGCATCGTGAGCGTGTGGCTGATCCAACCATTGACGAGCATGACCAACGAAGCGATCAGATACATCGGTGCCAAGCCGCTCTCGCGGCGCTGGCCCGGGTCCCGGATCGCGTCTTCACCACCGATGAACGGCAAGCCGATCAGGCCGATCACCAGCAACATCGCGGCGAGCCAAAAATACGTGTTCTTCCACCACGCTGGCTTGTGCCGGACTTTGTCACTCACGATTCGGCTATTCTACCCGGCCCGGCTCCCGGTTCCCAAACGGACCCATCCTCACAGAAAACCCACAGGGCTTGGCTAGACTGGAGACGATGCGGATTCTGGTTGTCGAAGACGATGCCGTCCTTTCCGAAGGGCTCCACCTCGGACTCTCGCGTGCCGGGTATCAGGTGGACGTCGCCCGCGATGGCGAGTCAGGCCTCGACATGGCCCTGGCCCGGCCCTACGGTGCCATTGTCCTCGACATCATGTTGCCCAAGTTGGATGGCTGGGCCGTGTGCCGTCAGGTGCGCGAACACGGGGTCGCAGCACCCATCCTGATGCTGACGGCCCGCGACGCCGTGGACGACCGAGTGAAGGGCCTTGACAGCGGAGCGGACGACTATCTGCCCAAGCCGTTCGACTATCGCGAACTGTTGGCCAGACTGCGCGCCTTGCTCCGACGCGAAAGCGCGCGCAAGGACGCCGTCATTCGAGTGGCGGACCTTGAACTCGACCCGGTCGCCCACACGGTCAAGCGCTCAGGCGAGGACATCCGGCTTACCCCGCGCGAGTTCTCGTTGCTCGAAGCTTTGGCACGCAACGCCGGCCGCACCCTGACCCGCGACGTGATCCTCGAGCGCGTCTGGAACGACGAAGAAACCCTCTCGAATACCGTCAATTTCCATGTGGCGTCCCTGAGAAAGAAGCTCGACGCCGGACACAAGGTCAAGCTCGTCCAAACCGTTCACGGGCTCGGCTACCGTCTGGAGCCGCACGAGGAGGATCCTAGCTGAGCCTCTCGTTCAGAACCAAGCTCATTGTTTGGAACGTGCTGATGATCGCGGGGTTGCTCGTCGCGTTCGGCTACACCTTGGCGCTGACCACGCGAAAGACGCTCGTGGAGAACCTCGACAGAGAGTTGCGCCTTCGCGTCGAGCGGTATGGGCCGGAAGCATTCGGGCCAGGCGAAGGGCCACCACCAGCGTTCGGCCCCGCCGGTCCGATGAGACAGGGGGGCGGAACGGGGCCTTTGGGGCCGCAAGGGATGGGTCAAGGTCGTGGCTTTGGCCCGCGAGGACAGGGCCCGGGAGGGCCGGGCGGACCACCGAACTTCCCTTGGTTCCGGCGACCGACCTTCTTCGACCTCGAAGGCAAGACGCCATTCGAACCCGATCAGGGACGCGAGCCGGTGGACCCAAAGGCCGTTGCAGACGCCTACAAGGGAGAGAACGGATTCTCGGAGGTCCACCTCGAGCAGATGCGCCTTCGCGTCTACACGAGAAGCGTATCGACCGATGGCGAAGTGATCGGTGCGATCCAAGCAGCGACCGAAATGGGAGGGTTCGACCAATTTTGGGCCAAGCAGATGGAAACGACCGCGTGGTTCGTCCCTGTGGCCTTGCTGGTGGCCTCCATTGGGGGCCTCTTCTTGGCCAATCGTGCCTTGCGCCCGATCCAACAAGTCACCTCTCTCGCCGCCGAGATCGGGGCCACCGACCTCGGCAAACGACTTCCCGTCCAAGGAAACGACGAGCTTGCGACCATGGCCGGAACGTTCAACGCCATGTTGGCTCGGCTCGACCGCTCGCTTCGCGAGACCGAAGGCGCGCTCGAAAGGCAACGCCAGTTTACGGCTGACGCCTCGCACGAACTCCGCACGCCGCTGGCCCGCATCAAACTGACCTCGAGCGTCGCTCTCGCAACCGCGACCGAGCCCGACGACCTGCGCCAGGCGTTGGCTACCGTGGACGAAGCGGCCGACGCCGTTTCTCGACTCGTCCAGCAATTGCTGACCCTCGCCCGTGCCGACGCTGGTCAGCTGAGTTCAGGACCGTGCAACGGCAGTACGACCGTTCGAGAGGCCCTCGCTGGCTTTCGCGATAGGCGGCTCGTCGCCGAAGTGGACCCCCAAGTGCATGTTTCCATCGCCCCAGACGCCTTGGCCCGCATCACGGCCAACCTTGTCGAAAACGCTCTGCGTCATACACCCAGCGACGGCTCCGTCCACGTTCGCCTGACCAGAAATGGCGACCGTGTGGTTCTGGAGGTACGCGACACGGGCGAGGGCATCGCGCCGGAGAACTTGCCGCACGTCACGGAGCGGTTCTATCGCGCCGATGCGGCGCGCAACCGAGACGATGGCGGATGCGGCCTGGGCCTCGCGATCGTGCGGTCTCTGACCGAGGTCGCCCATGGAACACTGACCCTCGACAGCCATCTCGGCAAGGGAACCACGGTGCGCGTCGATCTTCCGATGGCAACCTCTCCTACATAGGCAGGTAGGCCCGCCGGGGCAGGTCGATGGATTCGAGCGGCAACCGCTCCCGCATCCGGGCCAACAAGCTCTGGTAGTGCGCGAACCCATCGTCGGCCGGGTCGCGCGGCAAGGCCGCAGCCTGCCTTTGGCGCTCCTCTGCAGCCGCCGCGTGCGCTTGGCGCTCGACCACGCCCCGCTCCCGAAACTCGTCTGACGGACGGCCGCACCGAGTGGCAAGCACGGGTAACCAGCGGTGGGCGTACTGCACATGGGCGGTCTCGTCGACGATATCGAACAACATCATTTCGGCGGACTCCAAGTCGCCTGCCGCGCGGAAGTCGTCGTACGCTTCCCGCTTGACTGTGAAGTGTCCCGTTTCGGCGACCATGCCGATCGTGAAGATCTGCTCGTAGAGTTCATCCGCCGTCAGCGGGGGGCGGGTCGACTCGTGTTGCTCCGGACCCTCGAAGTTTGGCGGGATGCGGTCGTCGTAATAGGTGAAGCCGACGTCCGCCAGGTCGAGCCCGAAGTCCATCAGCCGCGAACGGCCGCTGTCACCGTGTCGGCTTTCGTCCCACAGGTGGCGGGAGACATCGCAGACGAACTCCCAAGGCATATCGTGGGCCGAGTAGAGCCAGAGCAGTTGGTCTTCCACCAGGTTCATCTCCAGCATGTATCCATAACACCAGAACAACCGCCTCGCCTCTAGGTCGTGGGTGAAGTCGCCATACATGAACGGCGTCCACCGACAGGGAGGCTCGGTACCGCGGGGGTGCCTGGCTCGCGCCAGCAACTGGAAGTCGATGTTCGCTCCGACGGGCAGAGCAGGTTCTTCCATCTCCAAGGGCGACTCCAGCCCGCCGGCCGCCGCAAGCGTCTGCCGCACGCGATCGGCGTACTCGCCATGCGTGGCGTGGGGCCGCCGCCGCCTAAGATCGCGATGCCAGCGCCTCTGTTGATCCTTCATCCGAACCAGATCGCGCAACAGGGCCAGAGTCGGCGCATCGTGAACCGCATGGGCCGCCTCGGCGTACCGAACGTAAGACCGGACGATGGCCTCGAGCAGCTCGCGATAGATACCGTCGAATGCATCGTGCCACGTGGGTGCTTGGAGGATCGTATCCACCCAACGCTGCAAGCGATCCGAGACCGGAGCGTCCACATTGTGATGCGTGCCGGGAAACTCGGCGAGCCGCTTGCGAATCCGCGAGACGGCTTCGGCCTGCTCCCAAACGTGCCGCGAGAGCTCGACCTTGTCTTCCCAATCGGGAAGCCAGCGGCCCCATGCACAAATCAGTCGGTGGAACGAGCGTTCCAGATACTGCCACTCTGCGAGGCGACGCACCACGTCCGGCTTCTTCCCTCCTTCGGCACGCACCTGAACGAGGCGGTGCGGTGTTTCGGGGCTATTGGATGGGAGCATGGCTTGAACAAACGATTTACCACATTGACATCGTTGTGTTATCCTAGGGTCGCAGGCGAATTGCCGCAATCCACCTCATGGCCACGCTGAAAGACGTCGCACGCATTGCAGCGGTTAGCCCGTCCACGGCGTCGCGCATCCTTCACGGCGGCGCGATTCGGGTATCGAGCGAAACGCGCGCCCGCGTCGAGCGGGTGGCGCGAGACATCGCTTACCGAGCCAACAGTTCGGCCCGCAGTCTTCGCACCCGTGTGACGCGCACCCTCGGCATCCTGATCAGCGACAGCCAAAACCCGGTGTACGCGCAAATGATCGTCGGCGCCAACGAAGCTGCCGCCGAGCACGGCTATTCCCTCTTGATGATGTCGGCGCGCGACGATGCGCGGAGGGCCGCTTTCCTCGAAATGGTCGCGGAAGACCGTGCCGATGGCCTGATCTTGGCCGACGCAGGGCTCGACGACGTCTGGGTCGAGCGGCTGCGCGCCACGGGATCGCCCTTTGTCTTGGTCAACCGCCCGGGGCCGCCCGGTGCAGCATCGGTCATGATGGACGACGCACGAGGCGCGACCATGGCCGTCAGCCATCTGATCGAACAGGGACACCGCGACATCGCCTACCTGAGTGCCCCCCTGTCCACCGACGTCGGGCGGCGGAGACTCGAAGCGACCCGCGATGTGCTGGCCCAGCACCACATCTCGCTCTCCGACCGGCGGTGGTTCGAGTGCGGGTTCGCGGGGGAAGGAGCCGCCGCTGCCGTAGACCGTTTGCTGTGGCACAAGGAGCCCATCACCGCCATCGCAACGGGCAGCATCGTTGCCGCCATGGTGGCCATCAAGGCGTTGCTGCAGCGAGGCGTTTCCGTTCCAGACCAGGTCAGCGTCGTCGGTTTCCACGACAACCCGTTCGCGCAGTACATGACCCCGGGCATCACTTCGGTGCGCATGCCGTTGGAGGAAGTCGGTCGCCTCGCCGTCTTGAGCGTCCTGGCACTGATCGAGGGCGCCGAACCTCGACCGGTGATCGTGGCTAACCCGCCACCCGTCCTTGTGGTACGCCAGTCGGTTGTCCGCCGAGGTGCGGGCGGGTGATCGACCTCAAAGTCCACACGCTTGCTCCGCCCTTCCGGCGTTCGTGGGAGTACGGCATCTGTGTCGGCCGCGCCTACGAACTCCTGCGAGCCGACGTGCAAGAACATCTGGCCCGCGTCTGCGCTGCAGTACCGTTTCAAGCCTGCCGATTCCACGGTCTGTTTCACGACGACATGCAAGTGGTCGTCCGACACACGGATGGTTCGCTGCGGTTCCAATGGGGCCACGTGGGCAAGGTGTTCGACGCCATGCTCCGCCTCGGACTAAAGCCGTTCGTCGAGCTGAACCCCATGCCCCGCGCCCTCGCTTCGGGCGACCAGACGTTCTTCTTTTGGCGCAAGAACGTCACGCCTCCCAAGGACTACGGGGAGTGGTCTCTCCTGGTCGAGAACTTCGCCCGCTGGGCCATCGCCCGGTACGGGTCGGAAGAGGTCCGCTCGTGGCGCTTCGAGGTCTGGAACGAGGCCAACCTCAATGCGTTCTGGACCGGCGGCTGGGAGGGCTATCTGAAGCTCTTCGACGCATCCCGCGAAGGCCTGCACCGGGTCGATGCGCGGCTGTCCGTGGGCGGTCCGGCTTCTGCCGAAGGCGGATGGTTGCCCGAGTTCATCGAGGCACGCCCCGAAACCGGCTTCGTCAGCACACATGTCTATCCGATGAACGAGTTCGCCTCGGTCCGGCACCG
This sequence comes from Fimbriimonadaceae bacterium, assembly GCA_039811705.1. Taxonomy (GTDB): domain Bacteria; phylum Armatimonadota; class Fimbriimonadia; order Fimbriimonadales; family Fimbriimonadaceae; genus UBA2387. The sequence continues at coordinate 28,385 of JBDHZD010000041.1, forward strand.
CAACGAGAGCCCGTACCATCCGGGCACCTATGTCCGCGAACGCCTCAAGCGGCTTCGCGAGCACGTCGGCGACCGACCGTTCTTCTTGACCGAGTGGAATGCGCTCGACGCCCGGTCGGCAGACGAGGTCGATTGGCTCGACAATCCGACGATCGACGGCATCTCAAGCGCGGCCACCACGGTCCGCGTTGCGCTAGACACCGACCCGTTGATGGACGGCCTCTTCTGGTGGGTGGCCAGCGATGTCTTCGAGGAGGCCGGAATGCCGCAGTCGCCGTTCTCGGGGACTTACGGACTGTTGACCGTGGACGGGCTGCCCAAGCCCTCGTTCCATGCCTTCCGGTTCCTGAGACGGTTGCAGGGCGAGCGCCTGGCTGTTCCCGACCTCGGATTTGGCCGAGGGGCCGCAGCGACGGTGGACGGCGAGTTGGTCACGGCGCTCGTTTGGAACCACGTACCGCCCGACCAGCCGTGGAGCGACTGGAGCGACTTGATCCGACTCGTTCACCGAACCGGACCCGTCAGCGTAACCAAGCTGCAGGTCAAGCCCGGAGCCGGCAGCGCATTCGAGGTTTGGGAGGCCATGGGCCGCCCCCAGAACCCGACGCCTGTTCAACTCGATGCCCTTCGCGCGGCGAGCGCACCACAAGCGGAGGCCTGGCAAGGGCAAGCCGACGAACCCGTGCCGTTCACACTCCGCCCCAACGAGATCGCCCTGGTCGAGTGGGCGCCCCCGCCCCAACCTCAGATCTTCAAGGACTCGCTCTCGGCGGAGTCGGCCACGTGGAACGCAGGGCTGACCGATGTGCCCAGCGACCCTGCCATTTCGGGCGTGTAACCATGGTTCGCCCGCTCCTTGCCGCCGTTGCCTCAATGGTGTCGGCGGTGGCTTGGGCGCAGCCCGTGACGATCCGTTACGCCTGCATGGATGGGTCCGAGACGTTGCCCGTGGTCCGCTCCGTGGTCGAGGCGTTCGAGCGCGCTCACCCGGGAATTCGTGTTCAAATCGAGCCCACGACCGACGAGTACTCGATGAAGTTGCTGACCCAGCTGGCGGCGGGAGTCGGACCGGACGTGGCGTGGATGAACGTGGCCCTCGTACCCCAGTTCGCCGTCCGTGACGCGCTGCTCCCTTTGGACGACCATCTGGGCGACATCGACTTGAGCGAGTACTACGCCAACGTGGTCGGCTTCTTTCGCACGGGTGGAAAGCTCTACGGGTTGCCCCGAGACGTCGCCCCGTTTGGCCTGATCTTCTACAACAAGACCCTCTTCGACCGCGCCGGCGTCCCTTACCCGCCCGAAGACTGGTCCTGGTCGTACGCGCCCCGCGACGCCCTGCGCCAGCGATGTTTTACCTGGCTGTTGCGCGAACTCACCCGCCGCGATCACACCGGCAAAACGACGCAATGGGCGTTTGCTCCAGCCTGGCCGCAGATGTTTCTCTATCTGCTTCTCAACTCGCGCGGGCTCAGCCTGTGGGACGACAACGCCGAACCAACCACAATCACGGCCGCCGGACCCGAGGTGGTCCGCCTCACTGAATTCGCCGCCGAGGCCATCCTCAAGCACAACTGGATTCCCTCTTGGTACCAACTGGAATCGGTGGCGCAGGCGTCGGCGTACGACGAGTTCGTCAAAGGGAGGATCGCCATGCTGGCCACGTGGGCCGCCGATGCGGGGCGGCTGCGCCGCGACATGGCCAGCGCGGGCTTTGAATGGGATGTGGCCCTGTTCCCCGGTTTCGAGGGCCGTGATCCCGTGACGGCGACCGACGCAGGCGGCACCGTCGTGTTCGCCAAGAGCAAGCACCGCGAGGCGGCCCTGGCTTTCGCCCGGTGGATGAGCGGCGAGCCCGGCCAGCGTGCGTTCGCGAAGACCGGCATGCAGCCCGCCAACCGAAGGCTCGCCCTGACCCCCGGCGTGTGGCTTCCCGCCAAGGATGCTCCCCCGAGCCAGCGGGTCCCCGCCAACCTGATCGTCGCAGACCGTGCGGCGTTGGCGATGCGGTTCGATCAGACGCCGGAGTATTTCGAGGAGACGCGCCTGTACCTCGATGCCGCCGCCTTTGACATTCTGAGCGGGACAAGACCTCCCCGCGAGACCATGGAACGCGTGGCGAGAGAAGGGCAGGTTCGCCTCGATGCCGCGCGCCGCAACCTCCCTCGCGACCCATTCCCCATGATTCCGGCCCTCGTTTGCGGGATGGTTTTGGCGGCAGCTTTGGTCGGTTGGGTGGCCGCGCCGGGGTTTCGGACAACACTCAGCCCCAGACAACGCCTCGACCGCCGATCTGCGTGGTGGTTTCTGACCCCGCTGGTGCTGGGCTTGGGCGTCATGGCGGCGCACCGTGTCGCGGCGGAACCCGAGCGGTTGGCGGGCCTGCTCCC
>JBDHZD010000042.1:0-28885 GCA_039811705.1 Fimbriimonadaceae bacterium
GCGTGGACCTGTGGAGAACAGTACGATGAAGTGGTGCGCTCTGATCAAGTTGGCTTCCTTTGTGGGCGACCGGTTCGTGCCGCTGGTCGCCGAGGTGGAGTATGAAGTCCGGCGTTGATCGCGGGCCGAGGTCGGCGTTCACGCTGATCGAGGTATTGACCACCATCGGTGTGCTCATGGTGCTCGTTGGTTTGACTTGGCCGGTGTTCGCCTCGGCGCGGGCTTCCGCTCGCCAGGCAAAGTGCCTATCCAACATGCGACAATTGGCCCAAGGGTTGCGACTCTACGGAGAGGAGGACACGGCTTACAGGCACACGTTCTTCACTCCCAGCAAATGGACCACCGGCAGCCCTCTGGAACCGCTGGTCTGCCCAGACTATGTCAATGTGCCATTCGCCGCCTACGAGCCCATGAAGAACCGTGGATACGCGATCAACTCTTGCTTGTTGGGAGGCGGGACGGTGTCCAGCGAATCCGAGGTCATCCTGCTCGCCGAGTCGGCCTGCGTGCGAGTGGTCCGCCACGATGGGACAGAGACGACCCTGTGCGAGGAGCAGCTTGCTGTTCCGGACAGCCTGATGCGCGATCCACAGTTTTGGCCGATCGAGGGGGCGTTGTCGCTGGCACCGGTAGGCAAGTTCGGGGCCGAGCGGCACGCCGGCAGGGGACATTACGCGTTCGTGGACACACATGTGAAGCTTCTCCATGCATCGCAAATCGGACGTCCCGCGCACACCAACCTTTGCGACGACGCCTTTCACGATTGGGTGGGCCCAAGAGGGGCCCCTCGCTTCGCTCCAGCTCCCTCTCGCAGGAGCAACAAATCCGCCTCGGACAGTCTCAGAAGGCGATCATCATGACATTTGTCAGGAATACTTCGTTCGCGACCTTTTGCCTTGCTCGTGCTTTTGGCTATGACAGCCTCCGCGTTTGCGCCCGTGTACCACTATCCTGGAAACACGTGTGCGACCGAAACGTGGACCACAGGACAAATCAAAAACTGCGGCACTGTCGAGCAGTACTGTCCCGGCTACTGCTTTGAGCGCCGGTATCCCCACGCCAAGTGCAACTTCAATCCGCTCGACATGTGCTCCGTCTCTGTGGGCGTGTCGGTCGTTGCCGACGAATATCGGTACTACTGTCCCTTGTCCGGTGGTGGATGCAAGTGCGAGAGCGTCCCCTACGAAGGGCCGATCTCGGTGTACGTGACGTCCGACATTTGCGTGTGAAGCCCATGAAGCCAGCCCGTTTCATCCCCTTTTGCTCTGGCGCTCTTCGCCACCTACGTGAGCGCGCAAAGCGCCAGAGAGTTCGATGTTCATTCGGTCATGCACCCGACCGAGATGGACATCGAGGCCGAGGTCGAACGCGACGCCGAAGCCAATCGTCTGGCGGGTATGCGAAAGGACCAGGTCGAAGCCAATCGAGCGAACCGACGCGAAACGCTCCAACTGCTCAAGGGCGGCTTCGAGTTCAAAGGCAAGGCCGCGTTCTATTCCGACGATCGCCTCGTTTGGAGCCAGATTCCCGTTCCCCTCGTGGCGAAGAAGGCGCGGGTGCTGCATCGTACGGAATGGTCGGACGATCGGGCGACCTTCGAGGGTGCGCAGGGAGTACTGAGCCTGCGGATATGGTCCCCAGCGAAGGCCTTGGTCTCCACCAACCTCGGTGACCGTTACTTCTTGGGCGGCACCGCCGCCCCCGACGCGACGCGGACCGAGGCGAGCGGCCTGTTGACTTTATCCCGGCCCCACGAGGTTCTGGAAGTCGAAACGCGCGAAGGCGAGCCGACGCGAGGACGGCTTTACGCGTTACGGGGAGCGTCGCGGGCTCTCGTCGCGAGCTACCAGGCGTCTGCGGACCGCATCGTGGTCACGAGACTTAGAGGCAACGGCGTGCCGACCCGCACCGAAACCTACACGCCGACCGGCAACACGGTGCCCGTGGACACGAGCATCGAACCCAACCAAGCGGTCAGCGACTTCCGCTTGGGCGAAGACAAGCAGGTGGTCTACGACTGGACCGGCAAGCTGCCCACCCTAGACGAACTGGAGGCTATGCGCACCGGCTTGAACAGCGAATCCGGCCGATCGAAGTACGCGGGCTTGCTCACCGGTGCCGCAATCGCGGCATGCGGCGTCGCAATCTTCGCCATGAGACACCGAGCGGGCGCATGCCACCGGAATTCGAGGCTCTGAGCAAGTAACGGCGACAGGACTCGCAGGGGCCGGTCAGACCTTGTTGCGGTGCGTCTTGTTGTGGCTCTTGTTGCCCGTCGGCTTGCCCATTTCGTGCACTTCGGGCGCATGACCAGCGTTCGGCTTGTCCTTGAGCTTGTCGACGGCGGCTTTGATGTCTTTCTTGGAAGGGCGCTTCATAGTCATGACCATACACCACGGGACACCAGAGAAGCGTCCAATGGTCGCATTCCTGGCCCAAACGACAGAAAAGGCGGTCAAACCGAGGTACGCGTCAAGAACTCGTAGCTCATGCGGATGCTCTCAAAGGGGTCCCGCCAGCAGTCGTCCTGCTCGACGATCCACCATTCGACGCCCTTTGCCTCGGCTGCGGCGAGGATGCCGGGCCACTCCAGGTTGCCGTTCCCGACTTCAGCGAAGCGGGGCACATTGGCAACGACCTCCTTGTCCTTCAGGTGGATCAGGGGTTGGGGGCGATCGCAGCGCATCACCCAGCTTGCCGGGTCGCAGCCCGCGTGGTTCAGCCAATACACGTCGAACTCGGCGCAAAGGCCCGGCGCTTCGGCGAACATGAGGTCCCACCCTGTGACGCCATCGAACCGCTCGAACTCGAACGCATGGTTGTGGTAGCTGAGCGTCATGCCGCGCTCGCCCAGCACGGCGCAGGCGCCCCGCAACCGCCGTCCGGCTTCGACGAATCCCGCTCGGTTGTGCAGTTCCTGCGGCAACCAAGCGAGTGCGGTGTGGCGGCAACCTAGCGCAGCCATCTCGTCGGCCACCGACTCCACGGCCTCGGAGGTCAACTGGTCGTAGCGGCAGTGGGTGGCCATGCACTCCAGACCGGCATCGTCCAGCATGCGCCGAAGTTCGTTGCCCGATGCGCCCCGGACTCCCGAGACCTGGACATAGCGGTAGCCGATCTCCCGAACGCGGCGCAGGGTCTCGGGAATCTGGCTCGCCTCGGCCATGTGGTCGCGAAGCGTGTAGAGCGTGAGCGCGATCTGGGCCATCAGCCAAGGTTCTCGATGAGGATCGCCGTGGCTTCGCCGCCGCCGATGCACGGCGAGCAGACCGCGTAGCGGCCGCCCCGACGCTTGAGTTCGTGGATCGCCGTCAACACCAGTCGCGCACCGGTCATGCCGATCGGATGACCCAAGGCGACCGCACCGCCGTTGACGTTCAGCTTCTCGTGGGGGATGCCGAGTTGCTTCGCCACGACCATGGCGACGACGGCGAACGCCTCGTTGATCTCGAACAGGTCCACGTCGTCCACGGTCAAGCCGTGTCGATCCAGCAGCTTCTTCACCGCAGCGGCAGGCGCCGTCGTGAACCACTGGGGTTCTTGGGCGTGCTGTGCGGAGCCGACGACTCGAGCGAGAGGTTTGAGTCCCCGCTCCCGAGCGACGGCTCCCGAAGCCACCACCAGAGCCGCCGCGCCGTCGTCGATCGAACTGGCGTTGCCGGCGGTCGTCACACCTTCTTTCGAGAACGCGGGTCGAAGGCTGCCCAGCTTGGCCGGCTGACCCTTGCCGGGTTCCTCGTCTTCACCGACGACCACGGGGTCGCCCTTGCGCTGAGGGACTTCGACGGGGGCGATCTCGTCGCCGAACCGGCCCGAGGTCTGGGCTTCGACGGCTCGGCGGTAGCTCTCGGCGGCGAACGCGTCCAGCGCCTCGCGCGTGAATTCGAACGCGGCGGACGTCGCGTCGCCGCAGTTGCCCATGTGGCAGTTGTTGTAGGGGTCCCACAGGCCGTCGTGAACCATCGAGTCCAAGATCGAGCCGTTGCCCATACGGTAACCCGTGCGCGCCTTGTCAAGTAGGTACGGCGCGTTGGACATGGATTCCATGCCGCCGGCCAGCACGAACCGGGCATCGCCGACGCGGATGGCTTGCGCGGCCATCATGACGGTCTTCATGCCCGAACCGCACACCTTGTTGACCGTGGTGCAGGGAACGCTCTGCGACACGCCGCCAAAGATCGCTGCCTGACGCGCGGGCGCTTGGCCGATGCCGCCCTGAAGCACGCATCCCATCAGCACCTCGTCCAGATCCGTCGCTTCGATGCCGGCGCGCGAGACGGCCTCGCGGATGGCGACGGCCCCGAGCTGCGGGGCGGTGAGCGAACTCAGAGAACCAAGAAACGCACCGATGGGCGTGCGGACGCCGCTGAGGATGACGACTTCGTCATGGGCTTGCATGGTGCGAGGGTACCTTGGCCCGCCGTGCCCCGGGAGGTCGTTCGCGCGTCCAAACCCTACGTGGGTTTTCGAGGGATGCTTCGGTTCGGCATGGCTCTCGGCGTTGTATGCGTCGCGCTCGGCGCAGCCGCCGATGCCCCAACCGTGACGGCCCTCTCGGCGATAGCGCTGGACGCCGAAACGGGTCGCGTGCTGTTCGAAAAGGACGCCGACGCCATCCGCTACCCCGCCAGCACCACTAAGGTGATGACGGCCCTGCTCATGATCGAGCGGCTCGACCACCAGAAGTGGTACGCCGCCCCGAAAGAGGTCGAGACCGTCACAGGCTCCAGTCTTTACATGAAACCCGGCGAGCGGCTGCGCGGCTACGACCTGATTCAGGCCGTGATGTTGCGCAGCGCGAACGACGCCGCCGTGACGGGCGCGGTCCACATCTCCGGCTCGGTTGAAAAGTTCTGCCAACTCATGAACGAGCGCGCCAAGGCGCTAGGCTGCGAGAACACCCACTTCAACAACCCGCACGGACTGAACGACGACCTGCACACGACGTCTGCCCGCGATCTGGCTCTCATCACGCGGGAGGCCATCAAGAACCCGCTGTTCAACAAGCTGGCGAGAATGCAGCGCACCACGATCGAACGGCCCGAGAACCCGCAGGACGCCGTGCTGGTCAGCAAGAACCAGTGGCTGCGGCAGGAACCCACCGCCGACGGCATCAAGACGGGCTACACCGACCCCGCTGGGCGATGCTTCATCGGCAGCGCCACACGAAACGGATTCCGTGTGATCACCGTGGTGCTCAAGAGCGAGAATACGTGGACCGATACAGCGGCCCTCACCGATTGGTGTTTCGAACACTACCGCCTTGCAAACCTGGGAGAACCAGGCCAGGTCGTTTCCGCCGAGTCCGGGGCTCGCGTTGAATTGTTGCAGTCGGTGCGGACGCTGACCGGAGACGACGACGACTGGGCCGCCGAGTTTGTCGAGCCCGCCGATGGCGAACCGTACGTGCGATTCGTGGCCCGCGACGGCTGGGCAGTCCGGGTCGCCGCGCGCAAGCAGCCGCAGATGATGGCGGGGATGGGATCGCCGACCACGTGGGCGCTGGTGGCGCTGTTGGTGGGCGGTGCCTACGCCATGCGGCGCAAGTCGCGCAGAATCTCCCTGCCATGAACAAGCCCCGCGCCAAACAGCCCGACGACGGACGCGAGCGCCTCCACAAGCGCATCGCCGCGTCCGGACTGTGCAGCCGCCGCGCCGCCGAAGAACTCATCAGCGGAGGTCGCGTGACGGTCAACGGCCAAGTCGTGGTCGAGATGGGCGTCAAAGTGGGCCCCGAAGACAAGGTAGCCGTCGATGGAACTCCACTTCGCAACGCCAAGCTGGACTACTTGGTCATGAACAAGCCTCGGGGTGTGGTGACCACGATGCGCGACCCGCAGGGACGCCCCACCGTAGCCTCCCTCCTTCCCGACTTGCCCGCCACGCTCAAGCCCGTCGGGCGGCTCGACCAAGACACAGAGGGGCTTCTCGTGTTCACGAACGATGGAGAACTGGCCAACCGTTTGATCCATCCACGTTACGGGGTCGAGAAAGAGTACTTAGCCAGCGTCAAGGGTGTGATCGACGAGCGGGCCGTCGAGCAACTCCGCAACGGTGTGTTTATCGAGGGCCGCAAAACGCGACCCGCACAGGTGTCCGTTCGTTCTCGGGATGAGTCGAGCAATACCAGCAAGCTTTGTCTCGTGTTGCACGAAGGGCGCAAGCGCCAGATTCGGTTGATGTGCGAGGCTGTGGGGCACCCCGTGCGGGAGCTCAGGCGCGTGCGCTTCGGGCCGCTGTCGCTGCGCAAGATGCCTGTGGGCGCATGCCGCCGATTGGGCGTACAGGAAGTGGCCGAACTGAAGCGCCTGGTCGGTCTGGAGTAGGCGTTCACGGACCGCCCCGGAACGACGCTGAGCACCAGGCAGGACCCCGCCAATGAGCGGCGAACCGAACCAAAGTGGCGAACACGCGCGCCCAAGCGGCACCGGCGGCTCAGGAGTTCCAAGAGGGCTTCACGATCCGCACGGCCATCGGTGCGCTCTTCATCGCCTTGTTCATGCTCCCCGGCGGGATGTATCTGGGCCTGGTTGCGGGCCAGGGCGTCGGCGAAGCCGCCGAATGGGTCACCATCGTGCTGTTCGCCGAGGTCGCGCGCCGCAGCTACGCGCCCCTGCGCAAGCAAGAGATCTACATCCTCTTCTACCTCGCCGCGGGTCTGACATCCGTCATCAACGTCGAACGTGGCCTCGGAGGCGGTCCTTTCGCGCACCTCGTGTGGAACGGCTACTTCATCCCGTCACCCGCGGCCCAACCCATTGCCGATCAGATTCCCGGGTGGGCCGTGCCCGCAGCGAACAGCCCCGGCGTCGTTGGCCGTGCGCTTTGGCACCCCGATTGGATGCGCCCCGTGGGCCTGCTGGTGTTGGGCGACTTCTGCGGGCGGCTCAGCTGGATGGGATTGGGTTACGCCCTGTTCCGGGCCACCAGCGACGTCGAGCGCTTGCCGTTTCCCTATGCGCCCGTCGCCGCCTCGGGTGCCACCGCACTCGCCGAAGCCGGCACCGAAAGTTGGCGATGGAGCATGTTCTCGACGGGTTCTGTGATAGGCATGCTCTTTGGAGTGGTCTATATCGGAGTGCCCGTGGTGACCGGGACGCTGTTTAACGACTCGTTCGAGATTCTGCCCATCCCGTTCGCCGATTACACCACGAGCGTCGAGAACCTGCTTCCCGCAGCGATCGTGGGCTTGAGCCTGAGCCTGGGCAACGTGTTGGTCGGTTTCGTCTTGCCGTTTCAAATCGTTCTGGGCGCGTGCGTGGCGTCCGTGTTGGCGATGGTCGTCATGAACCCGATCCTCTACCACGCCGGGCTCTTGCCCAATTACCGGTTCGGGTCCGATGCGTTCGTGGCGAAGCTCAGCGTCGACATGGACTTTTGGCTGTCTGTTGGCATAGGAGTCAACATATCGGTCGGCATCATCGGCATCGTGCTGGTGGTTCGCGCCCTCGCTCAGGGGCGCAAACAACGGCTTGAGCGCGCCTCGACGTTGAGCCCACCCCCCGGCCGCGGCGACGTGCCCGTGTGGGTGGCGATCGGCGCATGGCTGGCCGCGACGATTACGCTCATCGCCGTCTGCAAGTCCCTCATTCCCGACTTTCCCCTATGGATCTTGATCTTCTTCGGGTTGGTGTGGAGTCCGCTGAACTCCTACATCTCGGCGCGCATGTACGGCCTGACCGGGCGCGGTGTGTCGTTCCCCTATCTCAAGGAGGCTAGCGTCGTCGCTTCGGGTTACCAGCGGGTGGACATCTGGTACGCCCCCGTTCCGCTGGCCGATCACGGCTGGGCGGCGCAACGCTTCCGCGAAGTCGAGCTGACGGGAACAAAGTTCACCAGCGTTCTCAAAGCGGAAGCGTTTATGTTTCCCGTGGTGATGTTGGCCAGTTTCGCGTTCTGGAGTTTCTTCTGGAACTCGACGCCGGTGCCGAGCGGCCAGTTCCCGTACGCCCAGAAGTTCTGGCCCGTGCACGCGACGATGCAGTCGGTCATCCAGCAGATCAACGTTCCCCGCGCCGACGGCGAAGTCGGCTGGTTCGCCAAAGCGCTCAAGCCGGGACTCATCGCGGCGGGGACGGCAGGCGGATTGCTGACGTTCGGGCTGATGTCTCTGTTCAAGGTGCCGCTGCTTTTCTTCTATGGTTTTGCGGGTGGTCTTGGGCTGTTCCCAGCCAACACGGTGCCCCAACTGGTGGGGGCCTGGGCCGGACGACGCTTCTTCGCGCGCAAGTACGGCGAGGAACAATGGATGCGCTACGCGCCGGTCTTGCTGGCGGGGTTCAGCTGCGGCACGGGCCTCATCGCCATGTGCGCCATCGCGTTGGCCCTGATCGCCCGGGCCGTGGCGCAGTTGCCTTACTAAGGAAGCCTCGGGTTCTCCAAACACGGAGGGTCACGGTCTGGCGGCAGGGACCTTGGTTTCTGGCAAGAAGCCATGTTTGCCGCGCAGGCCGTGGCACCCACCAACGGTTCACCACCTCTTGTCCTACGCCAACTGCTCGCGAACCCAATCCAGGATCTCCTCGGTCTGGGCATCGCGTGCGAACGTCCGTGGCTCGCTCCAAGCCGCGTCGACTCCTCGCCACGATGGGCGGGGCCAGACCGATCCGTAGGGAATCACGCGTTCTGTGTTGCTCAAGCGGCAACAAATGACCGGCGCCCCCGTCTGGCGGGCTAGAAGCGCCACGCCCGGCTTGAGAGGGAGCATTTGACCGTCGGGGCTGATCCGGCCCTCTGGGAACACCGTGACGGCTTCTCCCGCTTCCAGCAGTTGGGCTGTGAAGCGCAATGCACCCCGGTCGGCGGTATCGCGCTCGACGGGGAACGCGTTCAACCGCCGGATCAACCAACCCAGAACCTTGATCGAGAACAACTCGCGCTTGGCCATGTAGTGCATCGCGCGCGGGCAAGCCTTCTGCACGAACACGGGATCCGAATCGCTGCGGTGGTTGGCGACGATCAACAACGGCCCCGTGCGCGGCACCCGCTCAGCGTGGCGCACCCGGACCGGACCCAAGATGAAGAAGAGCGGCCACGTCAAGAAGCGTCCGATGGGCAAGAACCACCGCTCATAGAAGCGGGAGCCGGGCACGAGGTCGGTCGCCATGCTATTGAAGTACGCGGCGCAACGCCTCGGGATACGCCTGGTGTTCCAGAGCGAGCACCCTCGCTGCGAGCGACTCGGGCGTGTCGTCGGGAAGAACAGGGCACCGCAGTTGGAGGATCGGCTCACCCTCGTCGTAGCGTTCGGTGACGGTGTGGACCGTGCAACCCGACTCTCCGTCGCCCGCGGCGAGAACGGCTTCGTGCACGTGGATGCCGTACATCCCCTTGCCTCCGTGCTTGGGCAACAGTGCGGGATGGATGTTGAGCACTTTGTTCGGAAACGCCTTCAGCACCTCTGCTGGAAGCAAACGCAGGTACCCGGCCAAACAAATCCACTCGATACCGGCTTGCGCTAGAGTTTCAACGAGTCGGGTCCCGTAGCCCTCGCCCGGCTCGACCACCACGGTCGGCAAACCCGCCTCGCGTCCCCATTCGATCGCCCCCGAATCGGCTCGCGTCCCAACCACCAGAGCCACGCGAGCGGGAACCTCGCCCCGCTCGCAGGCGTCGTGGATGGCGCGAAGATTGCTCCCGCGCCCGCGGGTCCCGACGAAGACGGCCAGATGAACCAAGGGGCTTTACCCCCGCAGTTCGCTCGCGATCGCGTCGGCAAAGCCGCTCGTCGTCGCGTCGCCACCGAGGTCGTAGGTCTTGATGCCCTTCTTGAGCGTCTCCTCCAACGCGCCCTCGACGTCCCTGCGAGCGTCAAGCTCGCCCAAATGCTCGAGCATCAGCGTGGCCGAGAGCAACAGAGCCGTCGGGTTGACCTTGTTCATGCCCGTGTACTTGGGCGCAGAGCCGTGCACGGCCTCGAACAGGGCACAGCCGATGCCATAGTTCGCACCGGGAGCCACGCCCAGGCCACCCATCATGCCGGCCGCAAGGTCGGAGACGATGTCGCCATAGAGGTTCGGCATAACCAGCACGTCGTACAGGTTCCACTTCGTGACCAATTGCATGCACTGGTTGTCCACGATGTTGTCCCAAGATTCGATCTCCGGGTACTCCGCGGCGACTCGCTTGAACACGTTCAGGAACAGACCGTCCGCGATCTTCATGATGTTCGCCTTGTGAACGCCGACGACGCGCTTGCGCCCGTTCTTCCGGGCGTACTCGAAGGCGGCGCGGCAGATGCGCTCGGAGCCGAAGTCGCTGATGATCTTCACCGAGTGGGCCACGTGTTCCGTCGCCATGTACTCGATCTGGGCGTAGAGGTCTTCGGTGTTCTCGCGGAAGATGACGATGTCCAACCCCTCGAATGGGGTGGGTACGCCGGGAAGCTGCTTCACAGGCCGGACGCAAGCGTACAGGTCGAGCTTTTTGCGTAGCGTGACGTTGGGACTGACGCTGCCCTTGCCGATCGGCGTGGTCATGGGCGCCTTGAGGCCGACGCCGACTTCCTTGATCTTGGCGATCGTCTCGTCGGGAACGATGGGCTTGCCCGCCTCGACGCACTTGAGGCCCGCCTCGACTTCGATCCAATCGACCGAGACGTTGGCGGCCTTGAACACGGTCTCGACGGCGGCGACCAACTCGGGTCCGACGCCGTCTCCTCGAATCAAACAAACTTGATGTGCCATGGGTTGGTTGGGGTGGGGGTCAGTAAGGCTGGCTGAACTGGTTGACGCCGTCCTTGATGAAGAGCTTCTGGCACTTGGTCCAGCGCCATCCGAGGCCGGTGAGATGGTGGACCAAAGCATCCACTTCCTCGTCCGTCACCGCTTCATCGCTCAGAAAGCGGGCGCGTGGCCAGTCGAGCAGGTCCATGTCCGGGGCGGGCGGCGGATACACGCGCGTCCCTCGGTTGGAAATCAGGATGAGTTTGAACTTGCCGAACTCCTTCGGCAGGTCGGGCGTCTGGGGGGTCCAGATGTAGACGTCCACTCCGTGCAGGTTCATCATGAGTTGCGGAATCCCGGCTTGTCGGCCACACGGATTATGACATCCCCAGTCCCATCGCGTCCGGGAACCTTGACGCCCTACTCGCAGACTGACAAACGTGGTGCTCGTTGCGCTTGCCTTGGTGGTGCCAGCCGCCGCCATTCCCGTGCATGTGGATCCCGACCACGTCGTGGCGACGATCTCGCCCTGGATCTACGGCATCAACACGTGGCCGTCGCAGCCCGCCGACGACCCCCGCTTCACCATCCTCCGTTGCGGCGGCAACCGGTTCTCGGCCTACAACTGGGAAAACAACGCCAGCAACGCGGGAAGCGATTGGTTCTTTCAAAACGACGGCTGGCTGGAGTCTGGCGACGAGCCCGCCCGAGCGGTCACCAAGTTCCTCGACGGCGCGTTTGCGCGCCGGGGAGGCGGCATGGTGCAGCTGAGCCTGCTCGACTACGTCGCTGCGGACAAGAACGGCGACGGAGACGTACGCAACACGCCCAACTACCTGGATGTGCGCTTCCGGCGAAACCGATTCGATCTCCCCGGAAACGTCAAACCGAATCGGGGCGACGGCGACGTCTATCAATCCCAATTCGCCGCCGCCCTCGCCGCCAGATACACGACACAGCGGCGCAGGGGCCAACCACTCTGGTTCGGTCTTGACAACGAGCCGGGCCTGTGGAGCCATACCCATGCCGCAATCCATCCCCTCAAAACGACCTATGCCGAGATGGTCGCGCGGTCGGCGCCGTTGGCGGCTTCGGTCAAGGCCATGGTCCCGGATGCGAAGATCGTGGGACCCTGCGGATTCAGTTGGTGGGAGTCGCTCAACCTGGCGGGCGCACCCGACCACGGCGGCAGACGGTTCGTCGACTTCTACCTTCAGGAACTCAAGCAAGCATCCGCCAACGCAGGCGTACGGCTGCTGGACGTGCTCGACTTTCACTTCTACTCCGAGCACCAAGACGCCAACGGAAGACGCGTCACCGGACGGGAGACCGACGAAGTGGCGGCGAGTGCGCGGGTGCAGGCGTCACGGTCGCTGTGGGACGACACCTACGTCGAAAACTCATGGATCACGCGCGACATCCTGGGCAACCAACCGATCCGTTACATCGGCGACCTTCAGGGGCGCATCGACGCGATTTGGCCGGGGACCGGCCTTGGCGTGACCGAATGGAACTTCGGCGGCGGACACCATATCAGCGGGGCCATCGCGGCCGCAGATGCCCTGGGCGCGTTCGGCAGGTTCGGTTTGGCGGGAGCGATGCTCTGGGAACTGGAGGCGGGCAACGAACCTATGAACCGCGCCGCTTTCACGGTTTACAGGAACTACGACGGTCGGGGTTCTCGCTTCGGCGACAAGGCATTGGCCGTCGAATGGCCCGTCGCCGACCGCGACAAGCTGGCCGTCTACGCCTCGTCGCACACGGATGAGCCGGGCAAGGTCACGTTGGTCGTCATCAACCGAACCCCTCAGGCACTCGGCGTCTCGTTCTCGGGTCTCACTTGGCCCAAAGGCGGCGCGCCGACGTTCGTCCTCCAAGGCGCCATTGCCGATGTCGTTCCCGGCCCGAACGTCGGTTCTGCATTCGACCTCGAGCCGCGATCGGTCACCGTCGTCAGGCTCGGCGGGTAGCCTGTCGCCATGGCGCTCGGACTCCTCTTGGCTCTGGTCGCTCTCGCGCACAACGATGCGCGGACCGAGGCGTTGGCGGGCTCGACCGCTCCCGCCTCGGTCTTGAAACGTCAAGCCATCGTCGAGGTGGAGCATCTGGACTTCGATGGTCGTCGCCAGCGCGGCATGTTGGTCGTGGACGCAACGCTGGCCAAAGAGGTGAGGGAGATCTTCGCCGAACTCTTGGATCAGGGCTTCCGCATTGCAAAGGTGCGTTCGGCTTCCGCCTACCGCTGGGACGACCTCGCCTCGATGAAGGACAACAACTCTTCGGGTTTCAACTACCGCAGGGTCGATGGGACGAGACGCCTCTCGAAGCACGCCGCTGGCCGAGCGATCGACATCAACCCCATGCAAAACCCCCACGTCGGGAACGACCGCACCGGCGCGGTCTATGACCCGAAGGCACTAGGTGCGCTGACACGGGGCTCGGCAGCAGTCCGTGCGTTCGAGAAGCGGGGTTGGACGTGGGGAGGCACGTGGCGACGACCCGACCACATGCACTTTGAAAAGCCTTGAACACGGACAGGTACCGTAGGCGATCAGGTTGACACCGGTCGCTCAGGAACCGGTACCCTACGCCGCGCCGGAACAATCGGCGCACCGCAACCGCCAGACACCCTGTTCATCCAACACCCGAAGCACCTCATGGGGAAAAAGCTCGTCATCGTCGAATCGCCTGCGAAGGCCAAAACCATCAGCCGCTTTCTTGGCTCGGACTACGTCGTCGAAGCCTCGTTCGGCCACGTCCGCGACCTACCCGAAAGCGCCAAGGACGTCCCCGCCGAACTCAAAAAGACCGAGATGGGACGCTACGGGGTCGATGTGAACGACGGGTTCAAGCCGCTGTATGTGGTCCCAGCGGAAAAGGCCAAGCACGTCGCCGCCTTGCGGAAAGCCGCCAAAGACGTCGAAGCCGTCTTGCTGGCCACGGACGAAGACCGCGAGGGCGAGAGCATCAGTTGGCATGTGCTGGAGTTGCTCAAACCCAAGAAGAGCGTCAAAGTCGAGCGGATCGTGTTCCACGAGATCACGCCGGAAGCCATTCGAGCGGCCATCGCCAACCCGCGCCAGCTGGACGAGAACCTGGTCCGCGCCCAAGAGACGCGCCGCATCGTGGACCGGCTGTTCGGCTACACCCTGTCGCCCGTGCTGTGGCAGAAGGTCGCCCCCAACCTGAGCGCGGGTCGCGTCCAGAGCGTGGCCGTCCGGTTGCTCGTCGAACGTGAACGAGAGCGCATGGCCTTCCACCCTGCTGAGTACTGGGACGTCAAGGCGCGGCTCAAGACCGGGGACAGCCCCTTCGAGGCCGTGCTGACACGTCTCGGCGGTAAGCGGCTGGCTACGGGCAAAAGCTTCGACCCCAAGACGGGCCTGCTGGCCAACGCCGACCGATGGCTGCGTCAACCCGAGGCCGAGGCCCTTGCAACGGAATCCCTAAACACCGCTCCTTGGCGCGTGGTCAAGGTCGAGCGAAGCCCCGGCAAAGAGTCGCCGCCGCCGCCGTTCATGACGTCCACGCTTCAGCAGGAAGCCAACCGCAAGCTGAAGTACCCCGCGCGAAGGACGATGCAGATCGCGCAACAGCTGTACGAAGGCATCGACCTTTCGGGAGAACGCGTCGGTTTGATCACCTACATGAGAACGGACAGCCTCACGCTGGCCGAGCGTGCGCTCGACGAGGCGCGACAGGTGATCCGCGAACTCTATGGCCCCGAGTACCTGCCCAAGCAACCCGTCCGCTACAAGACGAAGTCCAAAGGCGCGCAAGAAGCCCACGAAGCCATTCGACCGACCGACCTCAGCCGCAAGCCGCAGGACGTCAAGCGGTTCCTCACATCCG
Source organism: Fimbriimonadaceae bacterium (assembly GCA_039811705.1). GTDB lineage: Bacteria > Armatimonadota > Fimbriimonadia > Fimbriimonadales > Fimbriimonadaceae > UBA2387. Next base: position 14,517 of record JBDHZD010000042.1, read on the forward strand.
AGCAGTTCGCCCTCTACGAACTCATCTGGAAGCGGACGATCGCGTGCCAGATGCTCCCCGCACAGGTGGAGCGCACGGCGGTCGAGATCGAAGTGGCGACCCACGAGCCAGCGGTTTTCTATGCCAGCGGCAAGAGCATCGTGTTCCCCGGCTTCCTCCGCGCCTATGTCGAAGGCTCCGACGACCCCGAGGCCGATCTGGGCGACAAGGAAAAGATCCTGCCGGAGATTCGGGAGGGCGACGAGTTCTATCCTGTTGCGGTGACGCCGAACCGTGCGGACAAGACGGTCGAAGACGCCAAAGCCCTCGGCCACACGACCAAGCCCCCCGCGCGATACACCGAAGCCTCGCTGGTCAAGCGGCTTGAAGAGGAAGGCATCGGACGCCCCAGCACCTACGCCACGATCATCGGCACCATCCAAGACCGGGGCTACTGCTTCAAGCAATCCAACGAACTTGTCCCCACGTTCTCCGGGTTCGGCGTGGTCGAATTGCTGGAAAACCACTTTGGCGAGTTCGTGGACCTGAAGTTCACCGCCCGCATGGAAGAGGAACTCGACGACATCGCCGAGGGCACTCAAGCGTGGCAGCCCTACTTGCACGACTTCTTCTTCGGGTCTGCAGCCAAGCCGGGTCTTTCAAAAGAAGTCACCGAGGAGAAGAAGAAGGCAATCCCCTACCCTCGCATCGCCATCGGCGAAGACCCCGACACGGGGGAGGCGATCCAGGTCGGCGTCGGCCGCTTCGGCCCCTTCTTGCAGAAAGGCGAGGGCGAGCGCGTGGGCATCCCGCCCGAGACCGTGCCCGCCGAGCTCACCGTCGAAAAGGCGCTGGCCATGCTGGCGGGCAAGTCCGAAGGCCCGAAGGTCGTCGGCACGAACCCAGCGACGGGCGAGCCCGTGGTCGTGAAGAAGGGGCCCTACGGAACCTATCTCGAAACCTCGGAGCCGGGCAAGAAGACGCCTAAGCGGGTCACCGTTCCGCCGGCCGTGCAAGAGGACGGGTTGGATCAGGCGATGGTCGAGAAGCTGCTCGTCTTCCCCCGCTCGCTGGGTAAAGACCATGCCACCGGGGAAGAAGTGACCGTGAATGTCGGACGCTACGGCGCCTATCTCAAACGCGGCGAAACCAACCGGACGCTGGACCCCTGGGATCGCGCGTTCACCATCGAACTCGCCGAAGCTCTGCCGGTGTTCGATCAGCCCGCGGGTCGCGCGGCCCGTGGTGCAGGGGCGGCCAAGGCCCCGATCAAAGAATTCGCCGCCGAAGGCGACCAGCCCGCCCTGCGCGTGCTGACCGGCTTCTACGGTCCCTATGTGACCGACGGCAAGACCAACGCCACGATCCCCAAGGCCCAAGATCCTGCGGCTCTGACGATCGATCAGGCGCGCGATCTGATCCGTGCGCGCATCGAGAAGGGTCCCACGGTCAAGCGCGGGCGCAAGTTCGTCCGTAAGAAAGCCAAGGGTTGAGGGGCTGCCCCGGGGTGCCACGGTCTGCGCGGCCACTTTGCGCCCCTGCTGCCTAAGCTGCCCTTGGCCGCCAGACTGTGCCCTCGGGCGATATCAGCGCGGAACTGACGCAGGCATCCTGCCGATAGAACAGCGAGAACGGTGCCGGGACACGGCCTGCCGGGCAGGAATGCGTCCATTGAAGTCCTCAACGACACGGCCCGGTCAGGCCGTGGCACCCCCCCGTCGTCCGCTTTCAAACCTAGAATTGCCCGCCTATCGGTGCGAAGCTGTGATATAGTAGACACATATGCACTATATCGTCTGCCTCCACGCCGACAGATTCTATGCAGCATGCCACCGAGCCGCCGAGGGCGTTTCCGCCGAAACGCCCGTCGTCGTCCACCGCAAGCGGGTCGTTTACGATGCATGTCCTGCAGCGGCCAAGCTCGGCGTGCGCAGCGGTGCGACGCTCAACGAGGCGAAATCGCTCGCCCCGGATGCCGTATCGTACGCCTACGACCCCGAGGTCTACGCCGCCCGGGCGCGCGCATGGCACGACCGTTGTCTGCCGTTCGTCGGGCGAATCGAAGTCGCCGACCCGGCCACGGTGTTCGCCGATCTGAGCGAGCATCCCGAACCGGGCGACATCGCGATTCAGCTCAGGCGCGTGCTGACCGCCGACGGGATGCCTTTCCGCATGGGGGCGGGCCCGGCGCGTTGGATCGCCAAGCTCGCCGCAGGTGGCGAGGCACGGGTCACCGACGCCGAATGGTCGCTGGCGGCGCGCCGCATCGTGGCCCAGCCTCAGGCGTACATCGCCCCGTTACCGATCGCCCGTCTGACGCCAATCCCAATGCACGACCGCAAAAGGCTGGAGTTCTTGGGCTATCGGACGATCGGCGAGGTGGCGGAACTGCCGCTCGACGTGCTGCGACGCCAGTTCGGGCTCGAGGCGCACACGATCCTCTCGGCGGCGAACGCCGCACTGCCCGATCCCGTGCAACCCAATCACCCGCTCGACGCCGTCTACCGCGTGTTCCACCCCGATGGCGTCGTGGAAGACACGCTGACCCTGGAGCGGTGCCTTGCCGAACTGTCGATCCGTCTGGCGCGCGATCTGGCCGAGCGCGAATCGGAAGGCCACCGGCTGGAACTGACTCTCGAGCACGAAGGCATGCCGCCGACGGTCTTGTCGCGGGAGTTCACCAAGCCGCTTCACACGGGCGTATCGCTCGGGTCTGCCTTGGCGTTGCTTGCGGGTTCGGCGGGCGAGACGCCGGTCGTATCGCTTCGAGCGATGGTGCGCGATCTGCGTCCCGTGCAGCGCAGACAGCGCGACTTGCTTGGCTCGGTCGCCGCCGAAGTGCGCGAATCCGGTGCGACTGAGACGGTGCGCTCGCTTCAGACAGCGTTTGGCGACGTCGCCATCCGTGCCGCATCCGAGCTCGCCATCGACCGCAGAGTGCGCGTGATGCGCGCTTGGAGCGATGTCACCGGGTGGCGATGAGATCGTCGCGCGCTGGCGCGAAGCGGGCGAATGGTGGCTGGGCGAGCCGTACCGCGAGTTCGTCCGAACGATCGATGCCAAGGGCAAACGACGCGACACCGTGCGCGAACTGTCCATGGAACGCACCCCAGCAATGGTTCAGCCCGCTTCGTGCGCGACCGAGCAGGTCCTCCCCCCAAGAGAAGACCATACCGAAGAGTGGAGCCTGCGCATCCACAAGCGGCGCGACGAGAAAGTCGCCCAGGCGTGCGGCGCGTTCGCCGAAGAAAGGCACGGCAAGCCTCGACCTCCAGAACGGACCGCATTTGCCGCGCTCCACTGCCTCAGCGGCTACGCGTTCGGCAGGTCGAGCATTCTGGCCGAGGAAATCCCCCTGCTGGCCGCGGCGGCGGGTGCCAGCGCAGCGTGCATCGCCGACCCGTTTTCGCTGGTGGGCGCGCACGAATTCGTCACGGCGGCGCACAAGGTGGGCGTCAAGCCTCTGGTCGGCGCGACGTTCGAACTCGATACCGGCGGCGAGATCGTGCTTGTCGCCCGCAGCAAACAGGGCTACGAATCCCTCTCGCGGCTGATCACGGCCTGCCACCTCGGCGAGCCGCGTCTGTACCCACTTGCCACATGGCAGCGCCTCGAAACCCACAACCGCGACCTGCTCTGCCTGACAGGAGGAGATGCCGGACCCCTGAACTCCGCACTGGTGAAACGCAAGTGCGAACAAGCCGCCCGGCTGCTCGAACGGCTGACCGACATCTACGGCCGCGCCAACGTCGCCATCCAGATCGAGAGGACCTACCTCCCCTGGGAGATCGCGGTCAACCAGCGGCTGCTCGAACTCGCCGAAACCACGGGCACGCTTGCCATCGCCGCCCACCCGATTCTGCACCCCCGGCGCGAGCAATTCCCCGTCCAAGACGTGTTGGTCTGCGCGCAAACCCTCTGCACCGTGGACGAGGTGATCGGCCGCAAGCCGCAGCGTCACCCCGACCAGCCCCAAGCACCCGAGCGTCCCGCGCGCTCGCTCAACGCCGAGCGGCACATGCTCACCGCCGCCGAAATGGCCGAGCGCTTCGCCGACCGCCCCGACTTGCTGGCCAACACGCTGCGATTCGCCGACCGCTGCGACGACGACGTGCTTCCCGCCCGCACCCGATTGCCGACCCTGTACAAAGATGCCGAACACGTCCTGACGGAAGCGGTCTGGGCCGGGGCTCACACGCGATACGCCTCGATGCCCACCAAACTCAAGCGGCGCATCGCGCACGAACTCGACCGCATCGTTCGGTTGAACTTCAGCGGCCATTTCCTGGTCATGTGGGACGCGTGCCGCTGGGCAGAAGAGCAGGACATCCACTACAGCGGGCGCGGCTCGGTGGTGGATTCGGTGGTCGCCTACTGCCTCGGCTTCTCGCGCATCGATGCGTTCCGACATAACCTGCACTTCGACCGATTTCTGCCAGAAGACGGCAGCAAACGACCCGATATCGATATCGACTTCGAAGCTAAACGCCGCGACGACGTCCGCAACTATCTGACGCGCAAGTACGGCCAAGACCATGTGGCCACGGTGGCGGCGATCGGGGCCTATTGCTCGCGTGGCATCATCCGAGACGTCGGCAAGGCGCTCGGGCTCCCGGACGAGGCCATCGGTTTCCTGGCGAAACGCCTGCACGGGGGCATCTCGGCGGATCGGCTCGAGGAATCGCTCGCCACGCGGCCCGAACTTCGCGACAGCGCCGTGTGCAAGGAGCGGTTCCGATGGGTGTTCGCCCTCGCGGAGCGGCTGATGGACGTCCCACGCAACATGAGGTGCCACTCGTCGGGGGTGGTCATCTCGTCGCGCCCTCTGTGCGAGACCGTGCCCGTCATGTGGTCGGCGGCTCCGGGGGTCGAGGACGACGACGACTCGCCCAACCACCTACGCATCATCCAATGGGACAAGCGCACGGCCAAGCACTACTTCGACAAGTTCGACATCCTCTGCCTGCGTGGTCAAGACGTGCTCTCGGGAACCGAGCGTCGCATCCGCGTGCAGGACGCCACGTTCAGTGCCCGCGACATCGGCACCGATGACCCCGAGATGTACCGCGCCATGCGCTCGGGCGAACTCATCGGCATCCCGCAATCGGCCTCGCCCGCCATGCGTCAAGCCCACGTCCGCATGCGAACACAGGACCTGCACGACGCAAGCCTGGTGCAAGCGGGCATCCGCCCCGGCGTCGGTGGCGCGGTCAAGATCAACGAACTCATCGCGCGGCGGCGCGGCAAGCCGTACACGTTCCTGCACCCCGACTTCGAGGCGATCCTCGGCATCACCTACGGCATCATCGTGTTCCAAGAGCAGGTGGATCAACTGCTCCAGACGTTCGGCGGCTACTCCAGCGGCGAGGCCGAAGACCTCCGCGACGCCATCCACAAACGCCGGCGGGAGGATTACGGCCGCGCGATCCGCGAGCAACTGATGTCGCGAGTGCTTGCGAACGGCTACGATCTGGCCGTTGCCGAGCACGTGTACGAGCTCGTCGCGGGGTTCAAGGGCTACGGCTTCGCGCAAGGGCACGCGCTGGCGTTCGCCGAGATTTCGCTCCGCTCGGTGCACTGCCAACAGCAGTTTCCCGCCGAGTACTTCGCTTCGCTGCTCGACGCCCAGCCTGCGGGCTACTACGGCCCCTGCACGCTGGTCAACGAGGCGCGGACGCGCGGCGTGCGCATCCTGCCCCCCGACGTGTGCCTGAGCGAAGACGGCTTCGCCGTCGAAGACGTCCGCTCGGACCAAGACCCCCAACTGGTGTTTCCCAACGGCGGCATCCGCGTGGCGTTGGCGCAGATCGAAGGCCTCTCGGCGGCGACTCGGGCACGCATCGCGGCGATTCCGAAGCCCTACAGGTTTGGCAGCCTCTTCGATTTCGCCGCCCAGGTTCGGCCCGACCGCGACGAACTCGAAAACCTGGTGTTGTGCGGCGCGTTCGATCGGTTGCACCCCAACCGCCGTGCGGCGCTGTGGGCGATCCCCGACGCGTTGCGCCATGCCCATGCCCTCTCGCCGCAATCGGGCGATCAACCCGTTCTGCCGCTCACGCTGCCCGAGCCACCCCTGCCGACGGGCATCGCGGACTTCTCTCCCGAGGAGAAGGCGCTGCACGAGCGACGGCTGCTCGGCCTAGACGTGGAGCGGCATCTCATGGCGTACGAGCGGGACCACGTGGCCTCGCGGGGCGGAATCCCCGGTGCGGCGGCGAAGCGCTTGGAGCACGGCCGAAAAGCCATCGTGGTCGGCAACCCGATCCGTTTGCGGTTCCCGCCCACGCCTAGCGGCAAACGCGTCGTGTTCTTCGACCTCGAAGACGAAACCGGGCTGCTCAACGTGACGTGCTTCGATGCCGTGTACCAACGCGACGGGCACGCCATCGTGTGCTCGCCCTACGTGACGCTCATCGGCGAAGCACAGGACCGGGACGGTCACACGGCATTCTTGGCCAACCGCGTGTTTCCCTATCACCCGCGTATTCTGCGCCCCGGCGAGCAACCATCTTCGCTCCCCGTGGTCACCCGCGACTTTCTGGTCGGCTAGAGAAAGCTGGCTACGCCTACAACGTCTGTGCCGGACGTGGTAATTTATGCGCCATGTCTGCAGACACGCTTGAGCGAGTCCGTAAAGTCACCGTCGAACAGTTGGGCGTCAAGGCCGAAGAAGTCGTCGAAGCGGCTTCCTTCACCGAAGATCTGGGCGCCGATTCCCTCGACGTCGTCGAACTGGTCATGGCCCTGGAAGACGAGTTCTCCATCGACATCCCCGACGACGACGTGAACGCGATGAAGACGGTCGGCGACGCCGTTCGGTACATCGAAACCAAGAAGTAAATGGCCGTCCCCAGCCCTTCAGGGCGGGTGGTCGTCACCGGTATCGGTGGCGTCACGCCCCTCGGCACCGGACTCCAGAACTTCTGGCCCCGCCTTGTCGCTGGCGAAAGCGCCGTCGGGCCCATCACGCTTTTCGACGCCAAGGACCATGCCACGCGTATCGCAGCCGAGGTCAAAGACTTCGATGCTGAAGACTGGCTCGACCGCAAGGAGGCCAGACGGATCGATCGGTTCATCGCCTTTGCAGTCGCCGCGGCACAGATGGCGCTCGACGACTCCAACTTCCCCGAGGATCAGGAGATTCGCGACGAATGCGGCGTGCTGATCGGCTCGGGCATCGGCGGCCTCACGTTTCTGGGCGAGCAATTCCGGCGCATGATCGAAGGCGGTCCTTCGCGCATCAGCCCGTTTCTGGTGCCCTACATGATCCCGGACATGGCGTCCGGCTACGTGTCCATCCAGCACAAGTTCAAAGGCCCCAACACGTGTGTCGTCACGGCCTGCGCCACGGGCGCGAACTCCATCGGCGACGCCTACCACATCGTCAAGCGCGGCGACGCCATCGCGATGCTGGCGGGCGGCTCCGAGGCTCCGATCAACGAGATTTCGGTCGGCGGGTTCGCAGCGGCCAAGGCGATGACCACGAACAACGACAACCCCTCCGGCGCGTCGCGACCCTTCGACCTCAACCGCGACGGGTTCGTGATCGGCGAGGGCTCGGCGGTCGTGGTTCTGGAAGACTACGCCTTCGCCAAAGCGCGCGGCGCAAAGGTTTACGGCGAAATCGTCGGCTACGGCATGACGGGAGACGCGTTCCATATCACCCAACCCGACGCCGACGCCTACGGCTCCTCCCGCTCGATGGCCAAGGCCCTGAAGAGCGCCGGGCTGAAGCCAGAAGACGTCGATTACATCAACGCCCACGGCACGTCCACACCCTACAACGACCGGCTGGAAACGCTGGCCATCAAGAAGGTGTTTGGCGATGGCGCGGGCAAGCTGTTGGTCAGCAGCACCAAGTCCATGGTCGGTCACCTTCTTGGCGCGGCAGGAGCCATCGAATCGGTCGTGTGCCTCATGACGCTGAACGAGGGCATCGTCCCTCCAACGATCAACTACGAGACTCCCGACCCCGATTGCGACCTCGACGTGGTCCCCAACGTGGCCCGGAAAGCCGACGTGAAGGTGGCGCTCTCGAACTCGTTCGGATTCGGCGGGCACAACGCCAGCTTGGCCTTCCGCCGAGTGGAGTGACGTGCCCGAGCCGCTGGAACCGCTGGTGGGCGAGTTTCTCGCGCACCTGGCCTCCGTGCGCTCGCCCAACACCGTCCGCTCCTACGGCTCGGACTTGGCACAGCTCGTCGCTTCGGTCGAAACGCTGGAAGGGCTGACGCCCGATGCCATCCAAGTCAGCCTTCGCCGCAACTCGAAGACCCCGGTCACACGAGCCCGGAAGCTCTCGGCGGTCAAGGCGTTCTGCCGCTACCTGCGTCGCCATGGCCACCTCGCACAGAACCCCGCCGAGGGGCTCGAGGCCCCCGTCCGGCGCAAGCGGTTGCCCAAAGCGTTGACCGCCGACCAAGCCCTCGACCTCCTCGAAGGGCAAGCAAAGACCAAAACCCCCCTGCGCGATCAAGCCGTTCTAGAACTGATGTACTCGGCGGGCCTCCGAGTGAGCGAGGCCGTCGGCGCCGATGTGCGCGACTTCGACTTCGCCGAGCGCATGGTACGCGTGCGGGGCAAGGGCAACAAGGAGCGTTTCGCCCTGTTTGGCGAAGCATGCGCCACGGCTCTGGACGCCTACCTGCGCGGCGAACGCGTACCTCCCGCATCTGGAGACGCCCTGTTCACGAACGCACGGGGTGGCCGGCTGACTACCCGCACGGTGCAGAACATCGTCAAGCGGTGGGCGGCGCAAGCGGGCCTGCCGCCGGGCGTTTCGCCGCACACGTTGCGCCACTCCTTTGCCACGCACTTGCTGGACGGAGGCGCCGACCTCAAGTCGGTGCAGCAACTGCTGGGCCACGAAAGCTTGGCGACAACGCAGATCTACACTCATGTGAGCATCGAACGATTGCACAGGACGGTTGCAGAGAGCCATCCGCGCTCCAAGGCCTAATTGCATGGTAAGTTCACCCGCAGAGAGATGCAAACCGACTTGATCGCTGGTGACTACGTCAGTGCCTCGCAACTACGCAACCACATCAACAACGATCCACTCTTGGATTGGTTGGACCGATGGGGATCCAAGCGAGGATTTGTCCGCGACGACGATCTGCCGACCTATCGCAAGGATTGCGATTTCGCTCGGTTCCTCTTCCGCAAAGGTCGCGAGTTCGAAGTTGCCGTCGTCAACACATTAGACCAACGGTTGCATGGTTCGTCTCGCACGGTGGTGGCGTCAAGCGAAATGCCTTCGCTCGACGATCACGAAAGGACCTGTGGGCTGATGCGGGCGAGTTGCCCTATGATCGTGCAAGGCGCGCTGTTCGATTCGACTAGCCGCACGTATGGGGTGCCCGATCTTTTGGTCCGGGCCGACATCTTGAACGACCTTATCGGGGAACCTCCACTCAATGAGCACGAGATAGCGTCCGCAGGCTATGTCGTGGTGGACATCAAGTATTCGTCTTTCGACCTTCTCAAAGTGTCCGGCGAGCCTGAGAGCAACAAACGGAGCAAGATGATTCAAGTGGCCGTCTACGAGAGGGCTTTGGCGCAGGCGCTGGGTAGGCAGGTCGGGCGAGCGTTCCTTTTGGGCCGGTCGGTTCATACGAAGGACACTGAAAAGTCTGCTCCCAGGGGCTGTTTCGACAGGCTCGCCCCAGTGACCGTCCGCGAATGGCTACATGAGGCCGACGTTGCGGCGGAGTGGATCCGCAACGTCCAACGGAACGGCGCGGATTGGGATCCGTTCCATCCGCACCGCCCCGAGTTGGTCCCGAACTTGAGCAACGACAAGGACCATCCATGGCACCATACCAAACAGACGATCGCTCAACAGACCAAGCCGTTGAACGCGCTGTGGCAAGTCGGCTGGGCCATGGATGTTCCGGTCGATGGCCGTTTTCGACGATGGGACGACCCAGACGTTTGTGCCGAACACCTGGTCAGCGGCCCGAAGAGACGACCGGCCTTGGCCGCGATCCTCGAAGCCAATACGACTCCGGAGTTCGTCGTGGGACCACCTCGCATCCGGGCCGACGAAGGCGCGTGGCGGGCGTTCGACGGTGTCGAGTTCTTCGTCGACTTTGAAACGGTCACCGATCTGGACGACGACTTCGCGCAGTTTCCGGTGCGAGGCGGGTCCCCGCGCATCTTCATGGTCGGCTGCGGGCACGTGGAAGACGATCAATGGCGGTTCGAGTGTTTCGTCGCCGACGATTTGACCGATGACTCGGAGCGTCGCTTGCTGGATTGCTGGCTCGCCCACATGAACGACACAGTGGAACGCCTACGACCCGGAGCAGCGAAGCGCCTTTACCATTGGTCCCATGCCGAAAAGACGTTCCTTGAAACGTCCTACAACTCGGCCCAAAAAAGGCTCGGAGGCGATTGGCCCAGGTTGGAATGGTACGACCTGTTGAACAACGTCGCGAAGGCGGAACCGGTGGTGGTCCGGGGTGCGATGGCGTTTGGCTTGAAGGCCGTCGCCAAGGCGATGCACGCCCACGGATTGATCGAAACGAGGTGGGAGGAGGGTCCGATGGACGGACTCGCGGCAAGCGTCGCGGCCTGGAACTGCGCGAAGCGAACCAGTCCGATGCATGCCGACCCCCTGATGGACGAGGTGCGCCAGTACAACGAGGTCGACTGCCGCGTCATGTGGGAGATTCTCATGGTCCTGCGACGAAACCACTGAGGCCTCGATCCGACCGCTGTGGAGCGACCACGCGGCTTTCCTTCCATCCAGCGACTCCAACGGGTGACCCGAACGTCCCATAATGTACTCCGTTCGCGTTTGCCAGCGGTCGTGACGCACGGCCGGAGGCGAACCCGCCGGATTGAACTGCGCCATGCGACGGTGGGTTGCCAGATATGGTCTTGGGGCGGCACTCTGGTTGCCGGTCCTGGGGCTTGCCCTCTGGGGAGGCGCCTACGCGCTGACGCTCGCCAGCACGCTGACGGCTTCGGGAACCCCCATGAAGGCGTCGCTCGCCACCCAAGAAGGCCCCTTGGAGATCGCCGCCCGTTCGCTGACGTTCGACGTGCGTCAAGGGGTGGCCGTCGTTTCGGGATTGCAGGTCCGAGACAACCGTGGCGCGTTGTTGCTGGCATCCGACAGGGTCTACGCCGAACTGCCGTTCCCCGGATCTCGGACTCACGGACGCATTCGCGCCTACGGGGCGTTCGCGCTGGTCGAGCGTCTCGAAGACGGCACGTTCCTGTTCGAGAAGTTCTTCCCCAAACGCGACACGGGAGAGGCGCCCGTGCCCTTCCAGATCGAGACCACCGAGGGCTGGATCCGCTATGTCGACCGGACCGCATCGCCCGCCGTCGTGGCCGACGTTCGCGTCCCGTGGTCACGAGTCGACAACGAGGGCGAGACGACCTACGCCGTCATCGAGCGGGCCGCGATGGAGGGGGTCGAGGGTACGTCCTCGGGACGTCTGACCGTTCTCCCGAGCGGCATCGAGTGGTCCGGCGGCATGTCCGGTCTGGATGTCGCCAAGGTCTGGAAATCGGCTCGCCGCATTCGCGATTTGCGGGGCCTTCTGGACGAGAGACGCTACGATGCCGAGCGGCTGTTGGTGGACGGAGCGGTGATGGCGAAGATGCCCTGGAACGCCAACGGCCGGTTTCGCGCGGACATCGTTGCCCGCGGCGAACGCATCGTGGCGGATGGAGAACGCGTTTCCGCCGTTCGGTATCAAGGTTTTCTCACCGAGGCATCGGCCAACGGGGCCTTTGAGGCGCACGCGAACGGAGCGCGCATGGCTTTCGACGGGACAGCCCGTTGGGACGGAACGCTGCTCGTGAACGGCACCGTCGAAGGCGAAGTCGCCCGACCCGAAGCCTTGCCCGCCGGGATGCGCAACGTCCTTCCGCAGGGCGCGGATTTCGAGGGTGCACGCGCCAAAGGAGTTCTGTCTATCCTGGGCGACCGCGTGGATGGACGTTGGACGGTCACGGCGAACAAAGTCGCGGCGGAAGGACAGACTCTGGAGCGGCCCGCCGGCGATGTGGCGATCGCCGGACAGCGCGTCGCAGTACGTTTGGCGCGAGCCGTCTGGGACGGCCTAACCCTTGCGGGGCGGTTCGACGCCGACATGAAGACGGGGCGGCTCGCCGGAAGGCTCGAGCGGATGGAGGTGGATTTGGGAGACCTTGCCAAGCGCTATGGCGCGGAGGGTCTCGAGGGACGGGGAATCGTGGCCGTCGCCCTTCAGGGCACGTTGAGCCAGCCCGAGGTTCGGTTCGAGGCCACCGGTGCGGGGCAGTTCGCATCGGACCTGCTCGCACGGCCGATCGAGGGCGAATGGTCGGTCGCGGGTGCCTGGAAGGACGGGTTGCTGACTCTGGACCGAGCCGTGGCCACGGGTCCGATGGGCTCCCTAGCCGCCACTGGCGTTGTGCCAACGGCGGGGCCAGCCTCCGACGATTGGTCGGTGCGGTTTGCGGGTACGAATCTCCTGATCCAAGGCTGGGACCTTGACCCTGGGCTGGTGCAGGCGTGGACGGACGCCGGTCTTGGTGGTCGGGCGTATCTGACCGGGACGGTGGCCACCGAAGGCTCCAGGTCGGTCGCGCGGGGCCGCATCGAAGGGTACGGGCTCGCCACCAGCGACCTCGACATCCCCTTCGTCGGAGCCGATTGGCGCTTGGACGGCCTTCACCTCGACATGCCGGCGGTACGGGCGATCACACCGCTCGGCACCGTCGAAGCCCTCGTGCAGGCCGATCTGGCGACACGCGCGCTCGAGGGGTTCCTGACCACCTCCGTGGTTCAGTTCGACCGGTATCGAGACGACGTGATCGGCGATGGATGGATCGAATCCGCGCAGATCATGGGTTCGCTCGATGCACCCATCGTCACAGGTGTCGCCCGGGCCACGGGCTTGCGATACGGCGGCGCCGTCGTCGAGTCGGCGATGGTGCCCTTTCTCTGGCAAAGTGGGATGCTGTTCGTTCAGGCTGGCACGGCTCAGGCCGCCAATGGTCGACTCGACATCAACGGCGGATTCGATCCTTCAACCCGGAGCGGCCAGTTCGAACTCGCTTTGCAGGGAGTGGACGTCAAGGCGTTTGCGGGAGGCGCGACGGGACTCGACTTTGCCGCTCGGGTCTCGGGCATCGTCGCCGCCCGGTTCGACGCCGGGGAACTGAGTCAGGCGACGGGACAGGGCCTGATCTCGGACACGCTCATGGGGACCTCGGCGCTGCCAGATGGCACCTGGTGGTTGCGACACGGACCGTCGGGTCTGGACGGGTCCGTCGATATCCCAGGGCAACAGCGACTCTCACTCACGGTGAACGACTTCGACCTCGGGGCCAGGAGCGGGTTGGTGGCCATGACCGCCGAGGACTTCGATCTGGCAACCCTCGCTGCCGTGATCGAACCCTGGGCTCCCGAGGGTCAGAGAGCCCTGATGAGGACCGCCAAAGACTTCGGGGGACGCCTTACCGTTCGAGCCGAGTCCAAGGGGCCGCTCGATGGGCCAGCCGTCGCCCTGGAGTCGCTGACGGTCCGCGACATGACCTATCGGGGTCAGTCGATCGGAGCGCTCTCGGCCAGCGGCGAACGCAACGCGGGTGGACTTTGGACGCTCGACGAGTTCCGCTGGGACCGTGGGCTGGACGCCATGGGCGAACCGATGCCCGGACTCGTTGTGCTCAGCGGCCTCGCCCAGGAGCGTGGTGCGCTCGTCCTCGATGGCGAAATCTCCAATTTAGACCTTGAATGGCTGCACCGATTGGCACCAAGCTTGCCGCCCCTGAAGGGTCGAGCGGATGTCTCGCTCTCTGTCGGCGGCACCATGGACAACCCGGTCGCCCGAGCCAGTCTGCGTACTGAGAACCTGGCACTGCGCCCAGGCGGAGATCAACGGGACGTCGCCTTCGGATTGAACGTGGACACCATCGAATACCGCAACAAGTGGTTGCACGCCGAGCAAGGGAGGTTCGTCTACAACGGTGCCTCGGGCTTCATCGAGTCGCTCGACGTTGATCTGACTCGCGGCTTCGACCTTGATGGGCGCGAATCGCTCAAACTCGTCATCGATGTTCCCGAGCAAGCCCTGGACCAGTTTGCGGCAACGCTGGGAGGACAACAGGTGCAAACAGAACGGGCGCGGGGCTCGGCGCGACTCCAAGTCGAACGCGAACTCGGCCAGTGGGGTGTTCAGGGCAAGGTCCATCTGACCGGAGACCGCATCACCGCACTCGAGGGGAGGATCGATTCAAGGCAGGTTGATCTACAACTGGACCTCGCCAAGCGGGAGAACTCGTCTCTGGTGACGCAGGTGGCCTTTCAGGCGCGGCGAGGCAAGCAGGCGGGAGCGTTCAGCGCCTCGTTCGCAGTGCCCTTTGCCGAGTTGCTCGAGACCGTG
>JBDHZD010000043.1:0-28848 GCA_039811705.1 Fimbriimonadaceae bacterium
GAAGCCGCCTGGGGTGCCATTCCCTCTGGCGGCGAGAGCCCGGCACTGAGCCCGCCTCGATCGTCGCAAGGCTTGCGCTACGTCGCCCAAGACGTGGAGCAGGTCCACTTCTGCATCGGGGCCGACGGCGTCTCGCTCTACGACGACGACCTCTACACCGCAAGTGTTCTGGATAATGCCTTGGGCGGCAGCATGAGCAGTCGTCTGTTCCAGGAGATTCGCGAGAAGCGGGGCCTCGCCTATGCCATCGGCAGCTACAACGTTGCGTACACCGCCGCAGGCGCGTACACGGTTTATGGCGGCACGAGTCTGGAATCTTGGCCCCTGGTGCAGGAACTCGTTCAGGCCGAATTCGCCAAAGTTCGTCGGGATGGGCTTGGCAAAGACGAGATCGAGCGCACCAAGACGAACCTCAAGGGCACCATGGTGATGGCGCTCGAGGGGACAAGTGCGCGGATGATGCGCATGGCACGGAGCGAGATCTACCATCGTCGTGAGATTCCGATCGAAGAGACCATCTCCAAGATCGAAGCCGTCACGAACGACGACATCGTGCGCTACGCTTCGACCACGTTGGCGGAGGACCAGATCACCACCACCGCCATCGGCCCGGACGTATGAGATCGCCCCGGGTACCTTCGAGTCATCGTCACGATGCCGACCACACACTTGGACCCCTCGGGCGCCCCGCTCCTCAGCATCCTGCGTACCGGAATCGACGCAAGTTCCGAGGATGAACTGCTTGCCTCGTTGGCTCAGCGCCTGAAGAGCCTCGCCGGGGCGTCGTCTGCCGATATCATGTCGGTGGAGCCTGAGACGTTGGCCCTCAAGGCCAGCACCGACAGTCCGCACTTGATCAATGTGATGCGGATGGGGAAGGGCAAAGGCTTGTGCGGTCGAGCCCTCGAAACCACGATCCCATCGTTCATCGAGAGCCAAGCGACGGCCGATCCTGCCTTTGTGCACTATCCCGGGTTGGAGAACAGGCGGTGCGAAGCCGTCGCGGCCCTGCCCCTCATCGAGCGCAACGAGCCGTTGGGCGTCCTGTTCTTGGCCTACGACCAGCCCCGCACGTTCAAGGAAGCCGACCGGAGGGCGCTGGCCGCTTTCGCCCAGATCGCCACGTTGCGCTGGGCGACGTTTCGCTCGGCTTATCTGGCCGGCACGCAAATCAACCGCCTCGGCGCCCTCAGCGAGGTGGCCAAGACGCTTGGTCAGAGCCCCTATCTGGAAGAAATCCTGCAACTGCTGGTCAACATCACGGCCAAGCAGTTCAACTACAAGGTCTGCACCGTGCGCCTTCTCGACCCCGAGCGCAACGAGTTAGTGCTGCGCGCCACACAGGCGCCGGCCAAGGCCTACCAACGCAAACCGGCCATCAAGCTCGGCGAGTCCATTGCAGGACGTGCCATCGCTGAAAACCGCTGTGTGATTGTCCCCGACGTCGCAGTCAGCGAAGAGTACATCGGTCACGACCTGGCCATCGAACAGGGCCTCCGCAGCATGATCTGCGTACCCCTGATCATCCAGGATCGGCCCGTGGGCGTGATGTCGTGTTACACGAGCGAGCCGCACGAGTTCCTGCCCGACGAGATCAAGGCGTTGGAGACCTTGGCGCAACAGGCGGCGGTCAGCATCGAGCACGCCAAATTGCAGGTGCGCAACACGCTGATGCAAGAAATGCACCACCGCGTAAAGAACAACCTGCAGCAGGTGGCCTCGCTGCTGCGTTTGCAGTTGCGGCAGAGCCACTACAAGACGCTCGAAGAGGCGCTTTCCGACTCGCTGGCGCGTATCCTCGCCATCGCCGCCGTCCACGACCTGCTCAGCCGCGAGGACCTTGACCACGTGGGTGTACGCACGATCGCCGAGGCGCTGGTCGAATACGTCCGGCAGTCGTTCCTTCCACCTGGCAAGCAGATCGTGTTTGACGTGCGCGGCGACGACGTCCACTTGAACATGACGCAGGCGACGCAGGTTGCGCTGGTGCTGAACGAACTGATCCAGAACGCGGTGGAGCACGGGTTCAAGCACAGCGACAACGGCGAGATCCACGTGACCGTGGAGGATCAGGACGGTGCGATCGGCCTGTGGGTGTCGAACTCGGGCGATCCGTTGCCCGTAGGGTTTGATGTGGCGATGCAGAGCCACCTGGGCCTGCAGATCGTCGAGAACCTTTCGCGTGCCTTGGGTGGCCGGTTCAAGATGTCCGAGGTGCTTGGCTGGACGGTCTGCGAGGTCAAGTTCCGCCGCCTGACGAGCGAGTGATCTGGGGTTCGGCTGGGTGGACGATTTGGGTTCGCGTTCACGGTTCACTTTCACATCTCCCAGGCGCTGGCCGGTGGTCGGCAGGCGGTTCGGAGGGCGACTCGCGATGGCTTCACCTGGGTCAGAGTCCCAGCCTTCACCTCTGGCCCCTCTCCCACCGACGGCACGCTTCGACGATTCAGACGGCTGCCACGGTGGACGAGGGGAACTCCGGAATCACCGAACCCCAGCGCCGGCAAATTCACGACCCTCGACGACGAGGTGGACGCTCCGCTCATGCCCCGCGTTCCCTTTCGAGACTCCGGCCCTGAAGTCGTGGGCGATTGGTCCATAGTGAGAATTCGCGGGCCGAACCTCAAGGTGACGCGTGGGGCGGCATGCGGGGGTGCCACGGTCTATCCGGGCTCCAAGACCATTCGACGTCCCAACGCCTCTGCCCGGCAGACCGTGCCCGATTCGAGGAACCGAACCAGCCAGAACAAAGCCGGCCCAAGTTGCGCTTTCGGCTCGTGCCCCGCGTTCCCTTCTAGGCTTTGGCGGGGGGCTTCGGTGGTTGAGCTTAGTGGAGTGCGCGGGCCGAACCCTTGAGGTGACTCGGGACCAAACGGAACCACCCCGGTCTGATTCCCCTCCGGAGGAGGGGAATCAGACCTTTGCCTGGTGCCCTTATCCGGCCTGTCGCAGGCTTTCAAGGCCGCCGGGAAACGGCTCCAGCGACGACCAGATGGCATCGGCGATGGCGAACTTCGGCGAGTAGTCGGGGTAGCCGTGTGGGATGGCCACACACGTCATGCTCGCCGCCTTCGCCGCGATCACGCCGGTCAGCGAGTCTTCAAACACCACGCACCGTTCGGGTTGCACCCCCATGCGCTCGGCGGCGGTGAGGAAGACAGCGGGATGGGGTTTGCCGTACCGCTCGTCCATGCCCGATGCCACGACGTCGAACGCGCCCTGCAGGTCCAGCCGGTCCAAGACGGCTTCGATCAGCAAGTGGGGCGAGGACGTGGCCAGTGCGACTCTCATGCCGCGTGCCTTAGCCAAGCGCACCGCCGCCGCCGCGCCGGGAACCTCGACGGCCTCGCGCCGAACCCGCTCGGCAACGCGCCTGGTCAGGGTTTCGCCGACTTCATTCACGCTCGGGCCAGCCCAAGGTTGGCGGTCGTAATAGAGGCGCACCACACGGTCCAGCCGCATGCCCATCGTCTTCTTGGTGTCTTCGATGGTGAGCGGTATGCCGAGTTCGCCGAAGAGTTCGATTTCGACCTGCCACCAAATGGGCTCGGAATCCACGAGCACACCGTCCATGTCGAAGATCGCGGCGTCGAAGGGAGGCATCGATTGCAGAGTACCGCCCCCGGCTGAGACCATAATGCGGCATGTTGACCGTCTGGATGGCCGGATTGGCCCTCGCCAAGCACACCATGAACCCCCTTGAACCCAAAGACGCCACGCTCACCCAATGGGCCGAATCCGCCGCCCGAGAGGCCCTGACCGAGTTCGGCAGCAAGGGGCTGACGCGCGACCTGTTTTCGATCACGATCATCGAACTCGACCCGGTCAAGGGAACCATGAAGGCTGGCGATTACCGGGGCAACGACCCGTTCTATCCCGCGAGCGTGGTCAAGGTCTTCTTCATGGCCTACGGACACAAGCTGATGCACGAGGGTTACAAGCCCACCGACGAGTTCAAGCGGGCGATGAACGACATGATCAAGGACTCGTCGAACGATGCCACGCACGCCATTCTCGACTACACCACGGGCACGACCGCCGGCCCCGAGTTGCCAGCCAAGGAGTTCGAGGCCTGGAAGGAGAAGCGGCAGGCCGTGAACAAGTGGCTCGCATCGCTCGGATACACGGGGGTGAACGCGTGTCAGAAGACGTGGTGCGAGGGGCCTTATGGTCGCGAACGCATCTTCCTCGGGCCGAACTACGAGAACCGCAACAGCCTGACCAGCGACGCAACCGCGCGACTCTTCGCCGAGATCGCCCTAGGCAAATGCGTGTCGGCGGACAGCTCGAAGGCGATGCTCGAGATTTTGCGTCGCAAGAACCCCGCCGAGCACTCGGATGCGGACTTCCAAGCGAGAGCGTTCATCGGCAAGGCGTTGCCCAAGGGTGCCGAGTTGTTCTCGAAGGCGGGTTACACAAGCACGAGTCGCCACGACACAGCCTATGTCCGCCTTCCGAAGGGCGAACACCTCGTCCTTTCGATCTACACGCACAACAACGCGGATAAACCGGACATCATCCCGTTCATCGCGGGCAAGATCCTCGCACGGTACGGTTACGGTTCGTGATAGGATAGCCGCATGCTTCTCGCCGCAGGACTCGCTTTGTCCCTCGTTGGCGCCCTTCCGTCGGGCAAGTCCATGGTGCCGATGACTTTCGGCGACACGACGCTCGAGGTCTACGCGTACAAGCCGCCAACGTTCAAAGGCGATCGGCTGATCTTCGTATTCCACGGCACGTTGCGCAACGCGGACGAGTACCGCGACCACGCCGTGGCGATGGCCGACCGGTTCAACGCCCTTGTCGTGTGTCCCAAATTCGATGCCGAGAGGTTCCCAAGCATCCGTTATCAAAGGGGAGGCGTGGTCAAGGCGGACGGTTCTGCGGCCCCGCCCGAAGAGTGGACCTACGCCTACATTCCGCGCATCGCCGACCAAATTCGGAAGATGGAGCGGAATCCGCGCATGCCGTTCTATTGTATCGGTCACTCGGCGGGCGGGCAGTTCGTGGTCAGGATGTCGGCATTTATGAATCCCGGTGCAGAGCGGCTGGTCGCGGCCAACCCGGGCTCGGCGCTGTTCCCGACGCGAGACAAGCCGTTTGGATACGGCTACGGCTCCTTGCCGGCGCAACTGTCGAACGATGACATGATCAAGGCGTATCTGGCCCGACCCCTGACGATCTATCTGGGGCTTTTGGACAATGCTCCCGACGAGTACTTCGACGACAGCGAGGAGGCGATGAAGCAGGGCGGCTCGCGCTTGGAGCGGGGCGTGAACGTGTTCAAGTTCGCGCGCGACTTGGCTCAGGCGCGGGGTTGGGATTTCAACTGGCGCATTGAGTTCGCGCCCGACGTCGAACACGACCACGAGAAGATGTTCAACCATCCCGCGTGTGAGAGGGCCATGTTCGGCATGGGCGGCCTACGCTGAGCGGTCCGGTTTGGGGTAAGCATCGCACCCGTGTCTGAAGGATTGAAAGTCGCCGTTGTCGGCGCGACTGGTGCAGTTGGGTCGGAGATTCTGCGTTTGTTGGGAGACCGCGGGTTTCCTGTTCGAGAGGTGGTTCCGCTGGCGTCGGAGCGGTCGGCGGGGAAGCCAGTTGCCGCGGTTGGGCGCGAGTGGACCGTGCGCGCACTCGGCCCTTCGTGCTTCGACGGCGTGGACATCGCGTTCTTCTCGGCGGGCGCAACGCGGAGCAAGGAGTATGCCCCCCTCGCGGTTGAGGCCGGCGCGTTGGTCGTCGACAATTCCAGTGCTTTCCGGATGGACCCAGACGTGCCGCTCGTCGTTCCGGAGATCAACGCGCACGCCATGCTTCCGCACCACCGGATCATCGCGGTCCCGAATTGCAGCGCGATCATCTTGTTGATGGCCGTGGCCCCGTTGCGCACGCTGGGCCGGATTCGCCGGATTATCGTGAGCACCTACCAGAGCGCGAGTGGTGCAGGCGCGGCGGCGATGGAGGAACTGCGGTCTCAAACCGAGGATGTGCTTGCTGGCCGAGCCGCTGTCCCTCGGGTCTTTGATCAACCGATTGCGTTCAACTTGTTCAGCCATAACACGCCTATATCCGACGACGGGTTCAACGGGGAAGAGCGGAAAGTCATCGAGGAATCGCGCAAGATACTCGAGATGCCGGACCTGTGGGTCACGCCGACATGCATTCGGGTCCCCGTGATGCGGGCGCATTCGGAATCGATCACGGTCGAATTCGAAGGCGACGCGCCCGGCGAGGAGTTGGTTCGTCACGTCTTGGAGGACGCTGCGGGTGTGCGGCTGGTGGACGACCGGGCCGCGAACCGGTTTCCAACTCCGTTGGAGGCGTCGGGACAAGGCGACGTGCTGGTGGGCCGAATCCGCCGAGACCTGTTCGATCCGCGCTCGCTGTCGCTGTTCGCCTGCGGAGACCAATTGCTCAAGGGTGCGGCGCTGAACGCGCTCCAGATCGCGGAAGCTCGTCTTACGGGCTAATTGCCAGCCGGATCCGGTGCGGGTTCTTCGGTGATCGGCTTCTCGGTTTCGGGGGTCTGGTGGTGGACGGCTTCAAAGCCCCAGCGGATCACCAGCGCCACGGCTGCCACCGTGATGCACGAGTCGGCAATGTTGAAAACAGGGAAGTTGATGAGCCGAAACCACAGCATATCGGTGACTTTCCCGAGCCAAACGCGGTCAATCAGGTTGCCGAAAGCGCCGCTGGCCAACAAGCCGAGCGAAGCGTGCACGTACTTGGGTTCGTGTGTGGCTCGGCGGCTGTAAAGAACGGCTCCGATGCAGATGGCGATGGCGATGGGCGCGGTCAGGACGCCCATCCCCTGAAACATGCCAAATGCGACCCCCCGGTTGTAGGTCAACGTAAACTCGAAAACGCCGGGCCACGGATAAGGCATGGTCTGGCCCTCGTGGAACGCCGCGCGTACCCAAGCCTTCGACGCCTGATCAGCGACGAGCGTCAGGAGGCACGTCGCCCAGAAGGCCCAACGCACCTAGACCAGGCCCTCCAGCGCATAGATGATGCGGTGGCAACCTTGGCACACGACCACCTTTCCCTCCTGCGCGGCAGCCATTGTCCGGGCAGGAATCTGAACGCCGCAACCGCAACGCCCCGCCTCGACGATCGAGAGGCCGATGCCGTGGTTGGCCTTGCAGATCAGTTCATATTTGTCGGCCAAACTTTTATCGATCTGTGACAGCAACGTGGGCCGCATGTCGAGTCGCTTCTTGTACTCGGCTTCGAGTTTTTCGCGCGCAGGGCCCTCCTTGGCTCGGTACTCGGCCAGCTGGGCTTCGCGGGCGGCAATGGCGTCCTCGACAACCTTGGAGGCTTCCTTCGCCGGTGGAACCTCTTCCATCAGCTCTAAAAGGCGCTCGTCGGCGGCCTCGCGCTGTCGTTTCAGCAGGGCGATTTCTTTCTCGATGGCCGCGATTTCACGGGGGTTGACGACTTTGCCCGAGTAGAGCTCGGCCTCGAACTTCTTGATCTTGGATTCGGTGGCCTGGTTCTGGGCTTCCAACTCGCGTTGCTCGGCGGTGAGGCGGCTGGTCTTCTCCAGGGTCGATGCGTGGTCCGTCCGGATCTTGTCGATCTGTTCCTGGATTCGCTTGCCTCCGTCAAGCTGATTCAGCCTTGCCCGAATCTCACGAAGGGAGGCGTCCAGCGCGTGCACCTTGGCCAGCTTGCGCAACTCGGGGAGGGACATACCGACATTATGCCTGAAGGTCGGCCCGCTCCTTGGACAGTCTGGCGACTGCGGCGGGGTCCTCGGAGTACCTGAAGGACATCGCCAGATAGATCGCGTACATCGCCGCGTAGGCCAGCGAGAATGCCAGAACGGTCTGATGGGCATTTCCGCTTCGCCCGAAAACAAACAACGCGCCTCCAACGACAACAAACAGTCCAATTTGCCAATAGAGGTCTTCGCGCTGGCGCTCCGCGATGTAGAGCGTGCGGGACAATGGGCTTGCTGTGAACTGCATCAAGAAGTATGGCGTGAGCAACTGAGCGAATTCGCCCGACTGTCGCCAGCGTGCCCCAAGGACGAATGCGAACAAGTCTGGGCCCAAAACCGCAACAAGTCCGAAGATGGGAATCGAGACCATCGCGAGGCGCTTGGCGGTGCGGAGCCAGAGATTGCGGCAGGAACCCGTACGCCGGAACTCCTCGCTCGCGCGTTGACGGAAGACGTCCGAGAAGGCGCTGCCGATGACGGATGCAGGACTGGCAAGCACGCGTTGGGTCTGATTGTACTGGCCCACCACCGCTTCGCCCAGGAACTTGGTCATGAGAAAGACCGGCATCTGGACGGTGAGCACGTTGATGCCGTCGGCGGGCAAACTGAACTTGGGGAACTTGTTGTAGCGCCGAGCCATTCGGCCGACCAGATCGCGTGTGGCTATTCTGAACAGCGCCCCGTGCTCCTTCCAGGTGAACCATGCGAAAGCGGCGGTGCCGATCACCTGGCCCGCGATGAGACCGACGACCAAACCGCCTTGGTTGGGCCAAAGGAACCCGATCGCGACCGTGATTCCTGCCGTTGCCACCGCCCTGATCACGCGGTTTCGAGCCATCCTCGAATACTCCGAACGTCGGTTCAGCCAGTAGTTCAGGCCGTTGTAGCTCGTGAGCATGAAGACATGAAAGGGTAACCACGGAAGCCAAGGTGCGAGCCCGGAAGCACCAGGTACTTGTGCGAGAAACGATTGAGCGGGAAAGGAAATCGCCAGCAAAACCACACTGACGATCGCCGACAAACCAATGGTCAGTTTGGTCAGGGCTACGGCTTCGGTGTCGTCCTCGGGGAGCAGGATGGCGATCTCGTAACGGCATGTTGCCAGCACCGAGAGCACGGCAGACACGCCGAAAAACAAGGCGAACACGCCGAACTCTTCGGGGTGGAACAGACGCGAAAGCACCGGTGCCAGAAGCACCGGAATGGCCTGCGATAAAACGGTGCCACTCATCAGAGTGGCCACGTTCCGCAAGAAACTTCTGGGTTTAGGGGTGGCTGGCTGCTGCAGAGAACGTCCTCAGGGCTTCAAGGAGGCTCTCGCGGTGCTCGTCCGTGATCTCGTCACCCACCGTGTAGGGCTTCAGCGCGTCCTCAATGCCTTCGAATGCTGGAGCCGTCCAAGTTCCAAGCGGCAAGTTGGCCGAATCCAACTGCACGAGTGAAAGCCTGAAGCCTGATCCAAGGTTCGCCATGTAGCGAAGCCCATGATCCGCGAGGTCAGGGACCGACGTGTAGACGCCAGTGACGTGAGACGATCCATCGGTGGCGACCTGTTCAGTCACCCAGTAGAGTCGGCGAAACTTCATTGTTCCTCGGAGTTCGAGCGGCGGTTTGCCATCCAGAGACTCATAGGTTACCGCACGTCAGCGCCTGGGATGCGCCGATTCGTACCTTCGCCGCACCTCGTTGAGGTCCATTTCGGTGTAGACCTGCGTGGTGGCAATCGATTCGTGGCCAAGAAGTTCTTGTACTGCTCGAAGGTCGGCTCCCCCCTTCAGCAAGTGGACGGCGTAGGAGTGTCGGAGTACGTGTGGTCCGATCGCTTTGGGCAACCCGGCGGCCCGTGAGAAGCTGGCCAACTTGGCATAAGCTGTTTGGCGCGCCATTGGTTTGCCCCGATCGGCCACGATCAACGTGGAGATTGGCTTTAAGACGAGTTTTGGCCGAGATTCTTGAAGATATCGATTAATCCAGCCCTGCGTCGTGCGAGGCAGCGGGATCAAGCGGGTCTTGTCTCGCTTGCCAGTGACTCTGACCGACTCCTCGGCAAGACTGACCTCGGCGATTCCCAAGCCGACCGCTTCGGAGATGCGAAGACCCGCTCCGTAGATCAGCTCCATGAGCGTGCGATCGCGTAAGCCCGAGACGCTGCTCACATCGGGCACGTCGAGGACCCGCTCAAGCTGCTCAAGTGTGAGAGCTTTCGGCAGACGTTTCTCCCGTCTGCCGACCGACGTCGTTGGAAGATCCCCATCGGGACCTTTTCCAGCCCTTTTGAGGAACTTGAGCAGACCGCGCAAGGCGCTCAACTTTCGCCGCGAACTTGCCGCGGCAAGCGATCCCAGGTCTGTTTGGTAACGGTCAAGGTCTGATGGGGTGAGGGTGCACCAGGCATCGCGGCCGACTCCCCGAAAGAAATCCAGAGCCTGTCGAAGATCCCCTTCGTACGCGAGCAGCGTATGGTCGCTGGCGCCCTTGTCCATCCGAAGGTAGTCCAAGTAGGCGTCAAGGTGCTCTTCCATATCACGGCGTCTTCCGCTTCCAGACCCAGATCAAGGGTCGTACATACTGCATGTCGTGGATCAGGGCCCCTGGCGAGCCGAAGACCTTTTCCAAGGTATATGATTCGTTCAATGCATCGGTGAACGTCTTACACCGATCCACCTGAACTTGAATCTCGGGGGGCAGGCCGGTCACGCCACGCAGCCTTAGGGGGTCCTGGTACTCGAAACTTGAGAACACGATGCGCTCCGGGCGCATCTCGGTGATCAGGCGGGTGTCCCAGTCGAAGCGCTCCGCCGGGTTCGCGGGCAACGACTGCACGACGCGTGGCTCGGTCGCCTCGGCCTGAATCCGCAAACGCTCCTCAAATGGCACCGATCGGGGTAAACCCACGTTCTTGAACAGGGCAGGTGTGTAGAACCAGGCGTCGGACACGATTCCAACGACATCGTTCGTCCCAGCGCTGACCTGCTTCAAGTGGGCTCCCACTTCGTCACGGGGATCCTGACGGGTCATGTCGAGCGTGTACATCAGGCAAGACCTGAGACCCGTTCCGTCGAGGCCCATGAGGCCGGCGATGGCTAGGACGACCAAGCCCCGCTTCCAGTCGGTCCTCTCGTGCATCTTGGCGACCATCCACCCAAAGCCCGCCGCAAGCCCCAGATAGAGCGGGAACGTGTAGCGGAGGAACTTGACCTCGGCGCGCCCGATGAGCACGTAGTACAGCAGAAAGAAGGCGAACAGGGCGATGGCCCATGGCTGGCGCTTCCAGACGGCCCACACCAGCCCGCCCAGCCCCAGCAGCGTCATCACCATGCCAAAACCCTCGAACAGGTTCAGCAGGTGGAAGACGAATCCGGATCCCGTGGCAGCGAACACCATCCCATGCCCTGCGCTCGTATGCTGCATTTCATACACGAAGTCCTTCATGAACTTGGATGTATTGATGAGAATGCCCGGGGTCGTGAAGACAAAAACCAGTACAGATCCAATCGTGCCAAGAACAAGGCATTTCGTCCAATCTTTGGGCTTGGACATCCACAATACGACCCAAAGTGTCGCAAGAGCCAGAATGCCCGTGTACTTGGTGCCAGCGCTCAACCCGGTCAGAACTCCGGAAAGGATGGCCAAACGTACCGGCGACCACGGCTCGACCTCGTCCTCCCTTCCGGGAAGCAGTCTCAATGCGAAATACGTGCTCCCAACGAGGAAGCACGCCGCCAAGACATCAACCGTCTGGAACCTCGAATGGACGACATGCCCTGGTGCCACCGCCACGGCAATGGCCGCAAAATTGGCCCCGAACGGGTTCATTATCCGCCTCGAAATTAGCCAAACCCAGAGCACCGTGACCGCACCGGCCACCGCGCTAATCACCCGTCCTGCCAAGTGATAGGATCCGATCAGCTTCCAAATGCCGTCGGGATCGTTGGGGTCCGGCTTCGAAACATAGGCATGCGTGATGTCGGTTGCGACCCTCAAAAGAGATAAGTATAGTGTCCCATAGTTATAAAAACCTGGGTCGAAGTCGCCACCGGCGGGGTTCACCTGCTGGGAGTAGATCCAGATGATCGGTTCATCCGGGTGGTAACTCTGGTTGTGCAGCGCGTTGGGCAAGCCCCAATCGATGCCGATCAAACGGAGCCCCAGAGCGAACGCGAAGACGGCAACCGCGATCCATCGTTGGTCCAAGGAGAGCAGTGAACGGCGCGTCGGGGCAACGGACATCGCGGAGATGTTACTTGGTCGGGGCGAGCGAGGACCGCCCCTTGAGCTTGACTTCCAACGCGGGCTCTGTCGAATCCGGAGTGTAAATCGCGACAAATCCCGAGCTCGTCGCGTTGGCGCGCAGTGTTGCCCGGGTCGCTAAGTCCAGGTCCAGATCAATCGCGGTTTCCAGGCGCATGGGCAGTTTGGCCAAGCCTGTGGCTTTGATACCCCCCTCGACCCATTGGTTGACCCACTCGGCGGCATCGGTGTCCAGCTTCATGGTTGCATGGATACGGTGAACCTTGAATCCTTCGACTTCAATGATTCCCTTGTAGTCGTACACATAGTCTAGGCGCTGGACGGCACTCTTGCCAGTTGAGAGGCGTTGGGGCTGATAGCCGACTGTTCGCCGCCACGTTTCCCCCTGCTGTACGGCTTCGAAGGGAAGTTTGGGGAGGAGGTCGAGGGCGTTGTCGAGGGAGCCCGCGAAAGCCGCCAGCCGATACAATTCCCCGACGAAGTCCGTCACCTGAGGCTGAGCGAACGCGCCATGGTCGCCCATCCATCCAGCCTTCTTGCTGGCATTGAGGGCCTTGGACTGGAGGATCTCGTTGCTGGAAGACAAACGCAGTTCGAAATCCAAATCCGTCTTCTCGACACGGCGTTCGGGCTCGTCCGAGCCAAACCGCTCCTCCACGACGATCATGTAAGGCCGCTGATACCGGACTTGGGCGACGCCGTCGGGCAAGAGGTCGGTCACTCGTATCGTGAAGCCATACTCGAACGCATGGGTCGCGGGCATCCACGTCCGTACTCCCATGCCACGTGTCTCCGTCTGAAGTCGAGAATGCACCGAGTAGCTTCGCGACTCGTTGGCCGCAAACACGCGGGAGAGGTCCGTCGCCGAGGCCAGCAGCGCGAGCGTTGCGAGAGCGATCATGGATTGTTCCTACGCCCCGACGGCCATTCTAGAATCGCGGGTCGGCCAGCGCGGACGAGGATTTCGAAACCGTTGCTTGTCGGTTCGACCTGCGTTCCCGCCAACCTTTCTGGCGCGCTGCCCGCGATGCGGCAACGGCGATCTTCGGTCGAGCGGATGACGGCCTGCGTCAAACGGCCACCACTCCAAGAGAGGTCGACCTGAAAGCCTCCACGCGCCCGCAACCCGCGAATTGAGCCTGAAACCCACAGTTTGGGAAGGGCGGGCAATAGTGCGATTGCTTCGCGGTGACTCTGCAGCAACATCTCGGCCACGCCTGCCGTGTAGCCGAAGTTGCCGTCGATTTGGAAGGGTGGGTGTGCGTCGAAGAGGTTGGCGTAGATCCCGCCTCCTCCGCGGTAGTTCGTATCCGAGGTGTCGACCAACGTCAGCAAACGCCGCACCATGCCGTACGCACGTTCGGGGTCGTGGAGCCGGGCCCACAAACACAAGCGCCAGCCCATGCCCCAGCCGGTCGCGTCGTCGCCTCGGATGTCCATGGTTCGGCGCACGGCCTGGGCCAGGAGGGGCGTCCCCTCGGGCGTGATCTCGTCGCCGGGGTAAGCGCCGTAGAGGTGGGAGAGGTGGCGGTGGGTCACCTCGGCCTCCATGAAGTCGTCGGCCCATTCCTGCAATTGGCCGCGCGCGCCGATTTGGTGCGGCAGAATGCGATCGCGGGCTTCGCGCAAACTCGCGGCAAAGTCGCGATCCACACCCAAGACTTCGCTGGCTCGAATGCAGTTGCCGAACAACTCGCGCGTGATCGCCAGATCCATGGTGGCGCCGATGCCCGTCGAAACCGTCCGACCGTCGGGCGTCCGGAAGGGAAGTTCCGGTGAGGTCGAGGGTGCCGTGACAAGATACGGCCGGCCCTGCGGATCCCTCGGGGCGCCTGGTCGTTGGTCTTCGACCAGCCAATCGAGGCAGAACTCGGCAGCGCCCCGCATCACGGGCCACATCTTGGCGAGCGCGGCTCGATCCAAATTGAATCGGTAGCTTTCCCACAGGTGCTGACACAGCCACGCGCCGCCGAACGGCCAGTTCGCCCAAACCGGGTCTCCGGTCAGTTCGCCGACAGGCGACGTGTGCCGCCACAGGTCTGAGTTGTGGTGCGCCACCCAGCCCTTCATGCCGTAGTGCTCGCGGGCCATGCGCGACCCGGGCGCCACCAACTCGCTCGCCATCCGCAACAAGGGTTCATGGCACTCGGCCAGATTGGTCGTTTCGGCGGGCCAGTAGTTCATCTCGGCGTTGATGTTCAGCGTGTAGTTCGAACTCCAAGGTGGCCGGACGTGGTGGTTCCATATGCCCTGGAGGTTGGCGGGTTGGGTGCCGGACCGCGACGAGGCGATCATGAGATATCGCCCAAAGTGAAACAAGAGTGCCGCCAGCGAGGGGTCGTCGTCCTCGTGGAACGTCCGAATACGAGCGTCGGTGGGACGCTCGGCACCCGGTCCAGCCGGCAGGTCCAACCTGCACCGGTCGAAGAGTCGCTGATAGTCGGCCATATGCGCCTTTAGCAGCCCGTCGTAGGACGAACGCATCGCCTGGTCGAGGTGGTCAGAGGCCTTGGCGACAGGGTCGGGGCCGAGTCGTTGCGGCGTTTGGGCGTCCACAAAGCTCGTTGCTGCGGTGAGGATCAGCACGGCCTCGCTTGCGCCTTCGATACGGACGCTGTCTTCTTGCGGCATCAAGCGCCCGCCCTTCAGGCGAATCCCGAGGCGCGCGGCGAATCGCAACCCCTCGCCGTTCGGGTCGTCGTCGTAGACGATCGGGTTCTGCGAGCCTTTGTAGTTTGGGTCGACGTGTTTGGGCGCGCGTCCGGCGAGCGTCAGGCCCCGGGCGTCGGCGGTGGTGGTGCCGCGCAAGGGCGTGGTGAGCCGACAGGTGAGGTTCAACGTGCCCCCCGTGGCCTCCAGCTTCACCACGATCGCTTGCGCCGGGTGGCTTGCGAAAGCGGTTCGCTCGATCAGCACGTCGCCGGCAGTGTAGATCGTGTTGGCGACGGCCTCGTCCAGGTCGAGACTCCGCTTGTAGCCCACGAGAGGACCTTGGCCTTCGAACTTGATCAGCAGATCGCCGAGGGGAAGGTACGACTGCGTGTAGGGTCCCTGAAGCAGTCGCGTCAGGTTGTCCACTTCGGCCCAACGCCCGGCAAACAACGCGTCGCGCACCAAGGGCAAGGCGGCTTTGGCCGAAGGGTTCGAGCCGTCGATCGGTCCACCCGACCAGAGCGTGTCTTCGTTGAGTTGGAGCCGCTCTTCCTCCAAGCCCCCGAAGACCATCGCTCCCAAGCGACCGTTGCCGATCGGCAGGGCTTCCTCCCACGTTCGGGCGGGTTTGTCGTACCAGAGCTGGTTCAGTGCGATGGCGGGCATGGACATGGCGGCGACCCACAGCGTTGCGGCGAGCATCGACCGAACGTTACCCGCGCAGGAGCCCAAAGGTCCCATCGCTTGCGAAACGGCCGTGCCAGTCGGGCGTCCCGTCATCACATCGAAGAGGCTGCCATGAAATCACGAAACCTCGCTCTCAGCATGCTCGCGGTCGTTCCCTTCGCAGGCGTCGTCGCCCAGTCGACTCAGGGCCGCGCGTACCTCGAAGCCATTCAGCGCACGGCCAACATGGTCGCCGACCGAGACGCCGTCGCCCTTGTGCAACGACACGGGCTGAACCTCGTGAACCTGACTTGGGAAGACACGGGTCGATACAAGGGCTCCTCGGTCGGTCCCAACATCAGCGACATGACGATTCAGGTCTCGGTCCCGGCTGGGCGTGGCGAGGTGCAGTCGCACCTGATGCCCGTCGTCCGTTTCCCGAACTTCTCCGACAAGACCGCGGACCTGCGCGCGAGCGACTTCACCCTGCTTGTCGGCAACGAGAAGGGCCGCCCACTCCAGCGTGTTTCGCTGGAGGAGTACCTTCGGAATCCGACCCAGTTCATGTCGTTTCCCCGATCGTGGAACGCGCGCAACCCCACGTTGTGGGCCGATCGAGACGAGAACGTCTTGGTGAGCGCGCAGGCGTGCTTCCTCCCCGTGCCGCAGCAGGGCAAGGCCACGTTCAACCCCGTGCTATTCAACTACCAGTCCACGCAGGACAATCCGGCGGTGCTGGCGATTCTCGCCACTCGGGAGGGCACCTCGATGACGGTCATCGACAACCGTCGCCTACCGGGCGAGCCATGGAATTGGGGCCAGACGCTGTTCCACAACGTGGGCGGCAAGCGCGCGAGCCTGACCGGCGAGCGGTTCAGCGACTTCCGCGCCTCGGGCAAGTCCGACCCCAACGTTCGCGATTCGGCGCTGAACATGGTGCTGCTCATCCAGGTGCCGCTCAAGAATCGCAATGTGTCCCGGTCGTTTGACGCCGCGCCGGGCGCCGCGAGCGAAGCCAAGGCCACGATGCGCGGTTCGGATGTGGAGAACGCCGTCATCGGGCATGGCAAGTTGGAGGGCCCGTTCACCGAGGTCAACGGCCTTGCCATCGAGCGCGACCCGAGGTTCCCAGTGCGCGTCACGGTTCAGTACTACAAGGCCACGTCGAACGGCATCGTCAGCCAGGCTGACATCGCTTCGATCCGGCGCGATATCGACCGCGTGTACGAGGACGCCGAGTTTGTCGGCAGTTTGGTGACCCAAGGCGAAACGGGTCGGCCCACCGAGTATTGGGGCAACAAGGTCCAGCCCGCGGGCTGGTGGATCGACTTCTGGCGGCGGTACGAGGCCGATACGGGTGTGTCTCGGTTCGAGGCGACCCAGCGGTTGCAGGGGTTGCTGGGACGGGATTTTGAACGCCGCCCGGTTTCCGATCTGTATCTTCGGCATTCGTTGCGCGACCTGAAGGCGACCTCTCCGACCAAAGCGTTGCCGCCGGGGAGACGAGGTTTCTAGGGCTCCGAGAAGACATCAGAGAACGGTCAGGCTGGCAAGCTTCCTTCGCCAGCCTCCGCTCACAGCGCTTAGCGAGGAAACTGATCCATTGACAGGATTTGGCCCAAGTTCATCATTATGAACTCCTTCGGAGCGACCTCGAACCGGATGTGGAAGTCGAAATACCTTACGGAAACTTCCGCGTTCTCTGGATCGGAAATGGAGCGTAGCCTGGGGTCGCTGAGCAGGTCCTTCTTGGCTTGCGCAGAGAGGTCAGAGATCCTGCATTGCCCGTTTGCGAGGCCCTGAAACCCCGATTGACGACCAAGCCAGTCAAGGGCCAGAGCATCAACCGTTCGGCGGTATTCCCTTCGCATGTCTGCCAAACGGTCTCGAAGGGCCGTCCAAAGTTCAACAGCAAGAATAGCCCTTCGCTCTTCGACGATCGAGCGCGAGCAGAACATGGTGGGCTCAACATCTGATCCGTTCATGGGGGACCATATCTTCACCGTTTCTGGCGCAGCCAGCGGTTTGATCGATAGAGCGACAAATCCATCGGTTTCTGGATGCAATCTAGGTGCTTCATATCCGGGCACAAAGCTACGCGTCCCCAGATAGGTCCTTATCGGTTCCCCATTGTCCGATCTGACGCTCAGGTAAGGGAAGGGCTCGGCGGCAAACAGCGGCAGAATGGCCGGCTTCTTGCCCATCATGTATTCGTAGGCTTTTGAGAGCTTCGACTCCAATCGATCGCGAACAGCCTTTGGAAATGCTTCGATGCTCAAGGGCGTGCCGATCTCATAGCCCTTCAAGAGCGTGGCAACTTCCAAGGCAAAGGCCAGATCGCCGCTGGAAAGGTGGTTCCGATGAACCAAGAATACAGGGCCGTTGTCCCTGAGTACGTCAAACCCGTTCTGTTTGGCGAGAGCGACGAGCCGTGACCTGGGTGAAACCTCTACGAGAGACCGCGCGACTTCGGCGTGCTCCGAGGATGCAAGGACCAGAGTCTGAACCAACTCGTCCGTGCTTTGGGGTGTCAGAGACACAAGCTGGACCCATACGTAGGCGAGAGCAAGAGCCGTCACGAGTCGCCCTCGGGGTCCTGCTCGTTCGTCCATTCGCGCTCTATATGTGTGATCGCACGGATTGTGGCAGTCCTCTTGATCCTCACTAGCGGGGAGTCGTTGCGCATCGTCTTCCACTGGTCCGTGTTCTCGCCATAGTGGACCTTGTGCTTGAACGTACCGCCCGCCCCGAGATAGAGCATGGTCCCGTCACCTCTGGGGCCAATGTACGAATGGAGTGCCATACTGCTTCCGAGGGGAACGTACGACCTGTTCCAGGTTGGACTATTCGGCGACGGGTCCGAGCCCTGCAGGAGGTTCTCCACGACGCTCTTCCCAAACTCAACAGTTGTCTGCCCGGTATAGGGAGCGATGCTCATGGCGTACGGTGCGGTCACGTCACGGATGACGAATGTCTTTGACTCGACGATCGGGACGCCGGTCTGATCCTCCACGTACCAACTCCATGTCAACCCTACGAGAACAGCAACTCCAAGCATGTGCAGTTCTTACCCCCCCCCCGTCGCGAATGTCAAGTTTTACTGAACTTGTTTGAGTTTCTTGTAGATGCTTCCGAATGCATAACGATCACGAGTTCCGGCCCGCGATGCACGCCGGAGAACGAAAGCAAGGAGGGCCGGGAACTCGTGGCACCCGAAAGAGTGGTTTGGTTCAGGGCAGGTCGAACCCGATGACCTGTCCGTTCGAAACGCCCACCCAAAGCCGTCCTTCGTGAAGGCGAACGGCGGTGGGGCGGTGGTGTTCGGGTTCGCGCTGCTCGGCGTCTCGGGGTCGCAGTGTCTCGGAAGCCGAGATCGGTGCGACTGCGACCAACTCGCCTGACAGGCGGTGGACCGAAAGTCCGGCCACCCCCGTGGTCGCCACGCGATCCGAACCGATCGCCAGGGAGGGTAGGCCCCTTTCGGCGGCGAAGCAGGGAGACAGCTCGCCTGAAACACCACCGGCCACAACCCCCGAGGCCGTCCACAGGGCGACTGTTCCCAC
Source organism: Fimbriimonadaceae bacterium (assembly GCA_039811705.1). Taxonomy (GTDB): domain Bacteria; phylum Armatimonadota; class Fimbriimonadia; order Fimbriimonadales; family Fimbriimonadaceae; genus UBA2387. The sequence goes on from JBDHZD010000043.1 coordinate 18,862, forward strand.
AACGGGGTCGGCGGCCATGCCGTAAACGTGATCTTCGGCGCGGGTCGCCCGCTCCTTGCGACCATTGCGCCACACGCTCCACGAGAACGCGTCCGCCCCGACCACCGTCTCACCGTCGGCGAGCGTCTCCATCCAGTTCGGCGCGTCGTTGTCGCGTTTGGAAGCCAGGCAACGACCGCTCGGGCCGAACACTTTGACCGTTCCGTCTTCGAACGAGGCCAGACAGGAGCCGTCCCGCAGCCCCGCCACGGCCACCGGGCTGTTCACCAAGAACGTGAGGAAGTTGGGCGCTTGATAGCGGAACACGGGTTCGTCGCTGTCGGGGTCCAGGCACCAAAGGTAGCGGCCCGCGGCGACCCAGATGCGGCCCAATCCATCGAAGGAGATGGCACGCATGCGGTCCACGGCGCGGCCCCGCGAGTGCTTGCTGGAGACGTCCCACGTCCGTACGGCCCGCCCTTCCCGGTGCGCCGCCACGCGCATGTCCATGTCGGCGGTCGCGGCGAGGGCGCCCCGAAAGGCCATCGCGCGGATCGGCGCCTCGTGGCCGAGGAGTTCTGCAACGGGATCGAGCGTGGGAGCGGCGACGGCGGTCATGGCTGTTTGCACATCATACGCTTGCCAAGCGCCGTACGTTACGGGACGTTCTCTCGGGTTACACGGCACCCAGCACCGGGGCCAGTTCGCGGCGCAGCAGCGTCCGCGCGCGGAACAGCCAACTCTTGACCGTGCCCTCCGGCTTGCCCAACTCGATCGCGATCTCGCTCACATCCATGTGGTGGAAGTGGCGCATCTCGACGATCCGCCGGTACTTGCACGGCAGTTTGGCGATCGCTTCGAGCAGTACCCCGTGCCGCCACGTGCGGTCGCTGGCTTCGTGCGCGTCTTCCGAATCGTCGGCCAGCATGAACTCGTGCGGCTCCAGCGATTCGGTGCCCGTCCGGCGGTGGCGCAAGGTGTCCACGCACACGTTCGAGCAGATGCGCGAAAGCCAGGGCTTGAGCGGGCGGTTGGTGTCGAAGTCGCCCAACGAGCGGAAGGCTTTGACGAACGTCTCCTGGACGGCGTCGTGGGCGTCTTCGGGGTTGCGCAGCACACGCATCGCCTGCTGAAGCAGCACGGGACGGTACGTCGCCACGAGCAGTTCGCCGGCGACGCTCTCGCCGGTTCTGGCACGCTCCACCAAGTGGGCTTCCCAGGACCTGACCGACATCGCGCAAGAGGGGGTCTCGACCAGCACGAGGAACATTGTAGGAAACCAGGCTCCAGCAAGCTGGTCCTTGTCCCTACTTCGAGCCTGATCGGAAGCCGACCAAGGTCAGCATCCAGCCCAGGGCAAGCGACAGGCATGCGCCGATCGCCGTGTACCAAGGCCACGCCAGCGCCTTGAGTCCGCCTTCTTTGATCGCCTCGGCCGAGGGCTTCAGGACGAACGTCCACCCGTCCTTCCCATACCAAACTCCCAGCACGACGATCGTCATCGCGGCCACGGTCAGCAGGAACGTCAGGATCGCGCCGCGCTGGTCGATCCGCTGGTTGGTCATCCCCAGCAGGAACGCGCCCAGCAACCCGCCATAGGTGAACGACGCGATGGCGAGGCCCAACTCGACGACGGGGTTTTCCGTGTTGCGAAACGCGCACGCGAAGCCGATGAACACCACGCTCCATCCGAGCGTGATCCACCGGCCCGCCTTCAGCGCTTCCGCTCCGGCGATGGCCCGCTTGGAGAACCGCTGGACCAGGTCGCTCATCGTGGCCGAGGCCAGTGCGTTCAGGCTGGAACTCAGCGTGCTCATCGCGGCGGCCAGGATGCCGGCGAGGATCAATCCCGTGACTCCCGGCGGCAGGCCGTCGATGATGAACTTGGGATACACCTCGTCGTTGCGCGTTAGCCCCATGTCTTGGGCCGTCTTGCCGCCATAGTGCGCCCAGAGCATCAGTCCCACGACGAGGAACAGGGCGAATTGCGCCATGACGATGAACCCGCTCGCCACGATGGCTTTGCGGCTGTCTTGCAGGCTTCGACACGTGAGCAGGCGCTGGACGATGATGTGGTCGGTGCCGTGGCTCGCCATGCCGAACACCGCCCCACCGACCACGGCGCACACGATCCAATAGGGCGACGTCAGCAGGTCACCGGGGGTCTTGCCTTGGCCGAGATCGAGCCATTGCGTTTTGCCGAGCGCTGCCGCCTGGGTCCACCAATCGGGCGGAACCTGTCGGCTCAGGATCGCGAGCGAGAGCAGCGCCCCACCGACGTACACGCTCATCTGCAACACATCCATCCACACCACGGCTCGGATGCCCCCGATGAGCGTATAGATTACGGTGACCAGCCCGATGCACACGATGATGGGCACGTAGTCGACGTTCCACCCCGACGCGGCCAAGATGACCTTGATCGGGATGGCCGTGGCGAACAGGCGCACGCCGTCGGCCAGCAACCGCGTGGCCATGAACGTGACGGAAGCCGTGGCCCGCATGCCGTCGCCGAAGCGGTGTCCGAGGAACTGGTAGGCGGTCTCCATCTCGCCCGCGACGTATCGGGGCAGAAAGAACGTGGCGACGAGGAACCGCGCGGCGAGGTAGCCGAACGTCATCGAGAAGAACATCACGTTGCCGCCAAAGGCGATGCCGGGGACGCTGATGACGGTGAGCGTGCTGGTTTCGGTGGCGACGATGCTGAAGCAGACGGCCCACCACGGCAGGTTCCGGCCACCGAGGAAGTAGTCGGTGGCGTTGCCTTGCTTGCCGCCGAGTCGCAGACCCAGAATCGCGGTTCCGACGAAGTAGACCGCTATCACGGCGAAGTCGAGCGGCGTCATCATGGGCTTCTTGGTTCGCCAGTGATCTTGCGACCTCCTGCGCCAATGCCCGGTTGCGGTCTCTAGAACAGCCGTTCGATCCGACCCGAGCTGTCGCCGAACTTGTCTTCCCGAATGCCCAGCCGATCGAGCATCGAGAGGAAGAGGTTGGCCATGGGTGTGCCGTTGGGATAAACGGCGTGCTTGCCTTGTTCGATAGTCCCACCGCCCCTTCCTGCGAAGATGAGTGGCAAGTCGTCGTGGTTGTGGCGGTTGCCGTCGCTGATGCCGCCGCCATAAAGCACCATGCAGTTATCGAGCAACGTGCCGTCGCCTTCGCGAATCGCGGCCATTCGCTTGAGGATGTAAGCCAGTTGTTGCGTGTGGAAGAGGTCGATCTTGCGCTTGGCTTCCAGTTTGGCCTCGTCGCCTCCGTGATGCGAGATGTCGTGGTGACCGTCGCTCACGCCGATCTGGCGGTAGTTGCGGTTGCTGCCCTCGTTGGCGAACATGAACGTGCAAATACGGGTGAGGTCGGCCTGGAACGCCAGCACCATCATGTCGCCCATGATGCGGATATGTTCGCCATAGTCGGCGGGCGCGCCCTTGGGCCGCTCGAACCCGGCGGGAACCTCCAAGGCATCCTTCTCGATCTTGGCCAGTCGCTCCTCGATCTCGCGAACCCCGGTCAGGTACTCGTCCAGTTTCATGCGGTCGCGGGCACCGAGTTGACCCGCCAAGCGGGCGGCGTCTTCCGATACGAAGTCGAGTACCGACTTGCGGGCGCGAAGCCGATCGGCGCGGGCCCCTGCGGCCTCTGCCGTGTCGCCGCCGCCAAAGAACCGCTCGAACACCAAGCGAGGGTTGACCTCCTTGGGCAAGGGCGTCGTTTCGGTCTTCCAAGAGATCGCCGAGGAGTAAGCGCACGAGTAGCCCGAGTCGCAGTTGCCGGCCAGCGCGCCCCGCTCGCACCCGATTTCCAGCGTGCCGAACCGCGTGTGCTTGCCCAAGTGCATGCCCGCCAACTGGTCCACCGAAATGCCGCACCGAATGTCCGAGCCGTCGGTCTTCTTGGGGTGGACGCCTGTGAGCCAAGCCGCCGACGACCGCGCATGGTCACCCGGGCCGTCGCCAAGCGCGAACGCGTTGCGCTGGGTAAGCCCCGTGAGCACCGAGAACTCGCCGCGTAGGTCGGCCAGCGGCTCCAAGATGCTCTTGAGTTCGAAGCTCGACCCTTCGCCGGTTGGACGCCAGTGGTCCATGTTGATGCCGTTTGGCACAAAGAGGAAGGCCGCTCGGATGGGGTGCGCTGGTTTGCCCTGGGCGAACGCGCTCACCGGCGAGAAGGCCTCAAGCGCTGGAAGGGCGACCATGGTGCCGAGACCACGGAGCACGGTGCGACGGGACATCGATGGCGGGTTCATGGCTGGGTGCTCGCTCCTGTTCCTTCCTTAGACGTGGCGGAGTTGCTTGTCGGAACGCCTCGCGTCAAAAAGGGTTCCGATTCGACCACGGCTTCGACCAGCGCCGAGAACCTGTCGCCCCTCTTGGCGATGGCGGCGGCGATCTCGTCCACAAAGCACTGATCGCTGAACCGCAAACCGCGCCCTATGGCGTAGGTGAGCATCTTGTTGGCCATGTTCTTGCGGAGCAGGTCGGCTTTGCTCAAGAGAACCTTGCGCAGCGTCGCAGGACTCGAGACGCGTTCGCCGCCGGGCAACACGCCGGTCACATCGAGCGGCATGCCACCGTCCTCGGTGCGCCATCGGCCCACGGCATCGAAGTTGTCGAGAGCGAAGCCGATGGGGTCCATGCGTGCGTGGCACGTGGCGCAGGCGGGGTCCTTGCGGTGGTCCTCCAGACGTTCGCGCAACGTCTTGCCCTCCACCTTCTTGCCCTCGTCGGGCAAGTCGCCCGCTCCCGGTGGCGGGGGTGGCGGAGGAGTCCCGAGCAACTGCTCCAGCACCCACTTGCCGCGCTTCACAGGCGATGTGCGCGTCGGGTTCGAAGTGAGGGTCAGGATGCTGCCGTGGCCTAGGACGCCTCCCCGCTTGTCGTCCGGTAGCGTCACCTTGCGGAACTCGTTGCCTGACACGCCGGGGATGCCGTAGTGCGCGGCCAGAGGTTCGTTGAGGAACGTGAAACGTCCGTCGATGAACTCCAGCAGACTCAAGTCCTTCTCGATGACCTCCTTGGCGAACAGGAGCGTCTCGGTGCGCATCGCGTCGCGGAGGGTAGCCGGGAAGGGGCCGAAGCGTTCGGGGTCGGGCGAGACCTCGCGGAGTCGCGGCAACTGAAGCCACTGGTACACGAAGTCGTCGCCCAGAGAACGCGCCTTGGGGTCGGCCAGCATTCGCTTGACTTCGGCCTTGCGGACCTCCGGCTTCAGCAGAGATCCGTTGGCGGCCAGCGAGAACAGCCGATCGTCCGGCATCGAGGCCCACAGGAAGTAGCTCAGGCGGCTGGCGACTTCGTAGCCGTTCAGCGCACGAGGTTTGTCAGGCGCAGGATCGGTTTCCGCTCGGAACAGAAAGTGAGGAGAGGACAGCACGGCCTGCAAGCAGACTTGGATCGCCCGCTCGAACACCTTGCTGTCGGCGTAGACGGAGTCGTAAAGCGCCATGAGCCGCTCGAATTCGGATGGCTCCGGCGGACGGCGGTAGGCCTTGGCCAACAAGGGACGCAGGGCCTCCTCGGCGGCCTTGCGGTGTTGGTCCGGTGCAGCCGGGTCCTTGGGGATGATCCGCCGGTGGCTGGGCGGAAGAGGCTGGTCGTCCAAGGGACCGAGTACCTCGACCGATTCGACTTGCAGGTTGCGGTCGCGGCGCTTTGGGTCGGCGTGGTTGGGGTCGAAGTGGTCGTTGGTGAACGCGACTTCGATGCGGTGCCGTCCGGCGGCAAGGTCGATCGGCAACTCGTAGACAGCGGGTTTGTCGGGCTCGTTGGAGACGCTGAACGCCGAGACTTCCCGTCGGTCGACCAGCACGGCCATCCGAGCGTCCTCGTCGCCCGCCTTGGTCGCTCCCGCGACGATGCGGACCTTGTACGGCCCTAGGCGAGGGGCGTTGTGTTGGGTGACCAGCGAGCCGTTCGAGAACAGCAGGGCGGCGCTGCCGACCTCGTTGCTGTTGCCCGTTGACGTCATCTCTGATCCGTTGACCTTGAACGTCTTGGTTTCGGGGAGGGCGACGGCCGCCCGCGCGACCCGATCGGCGGCGTCCAGCACCTTCTCCATCAGGAGGGGCGACATGGACAACACGTCGCCGATGTTGTCGAACCCGTAGCCCACGTCGTCGGAAGGGAAGTCGTCGGCCGGCCGAAGGTCGATGCCCAACAGGTCGCGGACCGTGTTGTTGTACTCGGTCCGGTTGAGCCGCCGGATCGTGACGCGGCCCGGCTCGCGGATGTCGCAGTTGGCATTGGCGAAGGTGGTTTCGACCCACTGGACGAACCGGCTCCGCTGCTCTGGCCTGAGCGTGTCGGCACCTTCGGGTGGCATGTGGCCAGCCCGGACGTTTTCCAAAACGCGGATCCACGTCTCGGCCCCGTCGACGACCGACTTCTCCGTTTTGAACACCGACAGGTCGAGGTCGCCCATGGCGTCCTTGCCCCGGTGGCAGGGGAGGCACGTCCGGTCGAGGATGGGCTTGACGTCGCGGGCGAAGGTGGGGGGCGTCTGGCGCGCGGCCTGATCCGCTTGGCTCTGGGTGGCCAAATGGTATGCCAGCCACGGGAAGCCGCTGGCCGCAGCCAGAACGACCCACGCTCGCTTGTTCGCCGCCTTCCTCGCGTTCGCCATGTCAGTCCATTTTAGCCGCAGGCGCAAACCGCGCCAGCCGGCCGCGCATCTCGGCCACCAGGTCGGCTACGATCCAAACGCCCTCGTCCCGATATTCCACAACGTGTACCCGGCCGAAGTTGTAGCACTCCTGCACGAGCGACGCTTCCGAGTACGGGACCAGAGCCTCCACGCGTCCCAACAGCCCCTGCACCTGGCGGATCATGGCGGCCATCAGGTCGTTCATCCCCGTCCCGCGCTGCGCGCTGATCGCCACGGAGTTCGGCCACTCCGCCACCAGCCGTCGGGCCTCGGTCGAGTCGGGCATCGCGTCGATCTTGTTGAACACCGTGATGGTGGGCTTCTCGTGCGCCTTCAGGCGTTCGAGGGTCTCCAAGACGGCGTCGCGCTGCATCTCCCAGTTCTCGATGCTCACGTCGATGAGGTGGATGAGGAAGTCGGCGTCGGTGGCCTCCTCAAGTGTGGACTCGAACGCGGCGACCAGGTGCGTGGGCAGGTTGCGGATGAACCCGACGGTATCGGTCACGAACACGCTGTAGCCATCGTCTAGGTCCACCTTGCGCGTGGTGGGGTCGAGCGTGGCGAACGGCATGGCGTCGGCCAACAGGTCGGTCTTGGCCAGCCGGTTCATCAACGTGGACTTGCCCGCGCTGGTGTAGCCGACGATCGAAGCGAACGGGAACGGGTGCTTCCGCCGGCCCGCGCGTTGCAGCTTTCGCACGCGGCTGACCTCGACGATCTCGTCCTGCAGTTTGGCGATGCGGTCGCGCACCATGCGGCGGTCGGTCTCGAGCTTGGTCTCGCCCGGGCCCCTCATGCCGATGCCGCCCTTCTGCCGCTCGAACTTGGTGTACACCGACATGAGCTTGGGCAACATGTAGGTGAGCTGGGCCAGTTCGACCTGCAGCATGCCCTCCTTGGTGGTGGCGCGGCTGGCGAAGATGTCCAGAATGAGCTGGGTGCGGTCGACCACGCGGCACGCGATGGCGTCTTGGACGTTGCGTTGCTGAATGCCGTTGAGCTCGCCATCTACGATGGCGACGTCGGCGGCGACCTCCCTAACCAAGGCGGCCAGCTCCTCGAGCTTGCCCTTGCCCAAGAAAGTCCCGCCGACGGGCCGATCGAGCCGCTGGCGGATCAACGCGACGGGTTCGACGCCGGCCGCCTCGCAGAGACCGTGGAGTTCCAAGTCCACGTACTCGTCCTCGGAGGCGTCGGGGTTGACGGCAACAAGAACAGCCCGCTCCTTGGGAGCGGTGGTTTCGAAAGAATTCGGTTTACTCATGCGTCGGGGATGGGGTCCCCCGGCGTCGTCAGAGCCTGAAGAACTGGTAGGAGAGCTTGACTTCGATGCCACTGAAGTCGAAGCCGTCCACTTTGGGGAACCAGTTGTACTTCGCCGCGAGCCGGAGGTTTTGGTTGAGGATCAACCCGCCCTCGACGTTGGCCGTGAAGTTGAACTTGCGTCCGCTCCTTCGCGAGGCCGTGTCGGGGTCGGTGACCCGGTAATCGAAGTAGGCGACGCCTGCGCGCGCGGCAACGTAGGGCTTGGTTCCTTCGCCGCGGCCACCGGTCATCTTCATGATGCCGAAGGTCGCGGGAATGATCATCATGCGGTCCCCGCTCTTCTCGGCGCTGATGATGCCGAACGACGTGGAGGACTGCTGACCACCCTGGTTCTGAACGCCTTGGAACGGGGCGCTGAAGCCCACGTCGAAGACCTTGTTGCCGAAACGATCGCGGATGAGTCCGTTCGTGGGGAAGTACCAGCCGACGGAGACGCCGAACAGTCCTTGATCCTGATTCCGCCACTGCATGGGAGCGGCGAGGGGCTTGGACGCGTCAAGCATCGTTCCGGGGCGGTCCGCCGTGACGGGACCTTCAGCGAACGAGGTCGCGGCGAGCGCGAGAATGCCGATCGGAACGATGTTCTTCATGTTCTTGTCTCCGAGCCAATCCTACAGACGTCTTGAGCCTGTGGAAGGCTTCGGCGCAAGGATCATACCACTCCATTCGGCTGAGCCTGAGGCACCAGACCTGTAAACGATGGGCCGTTCCGAGCGTCCAACAAGATAATGCTCACGTTGGTCGCGGCCTGTCTGCTTGCCACCAGGGCGCCCGAGCCGTGCGACGGGAGCCACTGGCACGACGGCTTGCCGCCTCGAGTCGAGGCTATCGTGGAGAACGCATGGGCCGAGTGGCAGGCGCAACAGGCCGACAAGCCAGCCCAACCGCCCACAGTCCAGATCACGCCACAGCATAAAAAAGATCTGGACGCCGACGCCGAACTGGGAAAGAAGTACGCCGAAATCGTCGACAAAGAGCTCAAGCCCACCGAACACCCCGACTTTCAAGAACGATTGGACCGCATCGCCGCAGAGATCGTGGCCATCGCCAACGCCAAGCGGGTCGAGGTCACGTGGGGCGATGCGCGCCTGAATCCCTTCAAGTACACGTTCAAGGTCGTCAAGGGCGACGAGGTCAACGCGTTCTCGCTGCCCGGGGGCTACATCTACTTCTTCGATGGGCTGATGAAGTACGTGGAGACCGACCATGAACTGGCCGGAGTCATCGCGCACGAAATTTCCCACGCCTCGTTCCGGCACATAGCGACGCTGCAACGCGAGCGGTCCAAACTGCAGGCGTTCACCATTCCGCTGATCCTCATTTCGCTTTTCGCAGGCGGATCGAGCGGTGGCGATGTGGCAGCGGGAGCGCAACTATTCGAACAGGCCGTCGGCAGCGGTTGGAGCGAACGCGCCGAACTCGCCGCAGACTGGGGCGCCATCCAATATCTCGTGGAAAGCCAGTACGACCCGTCCGGCATTCTGACGTTCATGGAACGCCTCGCCCGAGACGAAAGGCTTGGCCCGAACTATGTGCTCGGCATCCTGCGCACCCACCCGCCAAGCCGTGAACGCGCCGTCCGCATGACCGCCCGCATGGGGCAGCTCAATATTCCCGTGAGGCGAAGCGTAGCGACCACCTCGTTTAGAGTCGTCGCCAAAGAAGCGGATGGCGGCGCCGCACTGAAGTTCAACAACGTGCTGTTGGTCACCTTGGCAGGCGACGATGCTCTGGCGAGAGGCAAAGTGGCGGCGGCTACCCTCAACGACTTCTTCGACCGTGTGCCCGCGCTCTTCGACGTGCGGGCCGTGGGTGGGCGGATTGAGGGCTACCGCCGTCCCTTGCTCGAACTGACGCCCGCCGATGCCGCCTTGGCGGGTGTCTCTCGGGAAGAACTCGCCGCGACGACCGTGCGCCAAATCCAACGCGGTATCTACTCGCTGGCCTACCGCGTTTGGGATTATTGACGCATCGGCGTCTCCGCCGTCCCGGCGGTGAAACGCAAAGCTTCGCATCTCCCTCCCCAAGCCTGGGGAG
>JBDHZD010000044.1:0-28608 GCA_039811705.1 Fimbriimonadaceae bacterium
GCATCGCCCCGCTTGCCCGTTTCGATCAGCCGAGCGCACTGCAACAGGCCTAGTCCGGCGAACAGCCCGTGCGCTACGTCCACGTAACCCGTGCCCGCCTCCCATGCCACCACCGGCATGCCGGCGAACGCGAGCGCCGACCACCAACCTGCGAATCCGCCCCAACGCTCGCGGGCGAATCCGAAGATCGCCAAACCTCCGAACAGAGCGAACATCCAGGAGAATCCCTTGGCCCCCGATTCGCCGCCCCACTGCAAGCCCCAGACGTAGAGGTTGTCCACGACGAACGGGAAGTTCGAGTGGTGGATGAAAGAGACCGAATACGCTTGACCCGCCTGTATCCAAAGCTTGGGCACGGCGAAGTGATACGCCAAGCTGTCCCAGTCCATCATCGTGCTTGGCGCGAGAACCCCGACCAGTGCGAAGAGCCCGGTCAGAAGGTACACGCCGACGAACGCCCATTCGGCACCGACGGGCTTGCGCCCCATCCGCAGCATCGCGCCCAACTCCTTCCAGCCAATCGCCAACCCGACAACAACCAAGCCGATGGGCAACCCAAGACCCCACTTGGCGCCACCGGGGAGCGACAGCACCAACAGGCTTGCCAGCCCCAACACGCCAAGCCCCACCAGCCCACCGGCCCCCAGTCGGAAGCACACGTCCCTTTCGGGAGCAAGCCGCTTCAGCAACCCAAGTCCCAGCCCCGACAGCGCGACCGAGACAGCGGCGGTGACGAGGAATCCGAGCATCCGTCCGAGTATATCGGCTTGTCCGCCCCATCGCGCCAGCGACCCCTGAATTACGATGCGAGGAGCGCTTGAGTGGCAGGCTATCTATCCATGCGCACACCTGCCGCAGACACTGGCGATGCGAGCCCTGCAAGCAAGAGAACTCTGTACACCAAAGGATTCAGTGCCCCAGACAACCGTGTTCGCTAACGGATATTGAAGTACTTCGCCTCGGGGTGGTGGACGATGATCGCACTGGTGGATTGTTCTGGCACGAGCATGAATTCTTCGGAGAGCTCGATGCCGATGTCTTGAGGCTGAAGCAACTCCATCAGGATCGCTTGATCCTCGAGGTTCGGACAAGCGGGGTAGCCGAACGAGTAGCGTGATCCTTGGTACTTGGCGCCGAAGAGCTGCTTCATGTCTTCGGGATCGTTGGTTCCGATGCCCATCTCGGCTCGAATCTGCTTGTGCCAGTATTCGGCTAGGGCCTCGGCGGTCTCAACCCCCATACCGTGCGTGTAGAGGTACTCCTCGTAGTCTCCCTTGGCGAACAGCGCCCGTTCGTGCTCGGATACGGCGTGCCCAACGGTGACCACATGGAAGCCGACCACGTCCATCTCACCCGAATCCACCGAGCGGAAGAAGTCGCTTAGGCACAGCCGCCGATCCACCGACTGTCGCGGGAAGCGGAATCGAGCACGTTCGGTCTTGGCGTCTTCGTGATACAAGATCAAGTCGTTGCCCTCGCTCTGGCACCAGAAATAGCCCCATTTGACCCGCGGCTCAAGCACGGTGGCCAGTTCGCGACACTTGCGCTCGAAGATCGGACGAACATTGGCTTCCAACCAATCGTTGAATGCAGGGTTGTCCATGCCCTCCTGTCGTTTGAACTGCCACTGACCGCGGAACAGGCTGACAGGGTTGATGTATCGGTACAGTTCGAAGATATCGAACTTTGTGAACTTGCGAGCGCCGTAGAACGGTAGCTTCGGCACCGGAACGTCGGTACGGACGTCGCTTCGCACGCCGTCGAACACGTAAAGATCGGGTTGTTGGTCGGGTAGGCGATGCGAGGCGACGCGTGGCTCGGCCAATGGAGCGGGCTTGTCCCACTCGCCCTTCTCCATGCGCTCCATCAGGGCCAATCCCTCAAAGGCATCTTGCGCGTAATGCACACGCCCGTGGTAGATTCCCGCGAGATCCTGTTCGACATAGGCACGCGTCAGAGCGGCCCCACCGAGGATCACCGGGTAATTGTGGAGCCCTCGCGCGTTGAGCTCCAAGAGGTTGTCGCGCATGACCAAGGTGCTCTTGACGAGCAACCCGCTCATCCCAATCACTTGGCAACGGTGCTCTTGAGCTTTTTCAATAATGGCGTTGATCGGTTGTTTGATGCCGATGTTGACCACGCGGTAGCCGTTGTTGGTCAGGATGATGTCCACCAGATTCTTGCCGATATCGTGAACGTCGCCCGCCACTGTAGCGATCAGCATGGACCCCCGCTCGCCTCCTTCGAGTTTTTCCATCAGGGGCTCGAGGTGCCGGACCGCGGCCTTCATCACCTCGGCGCTTTGGAGGACGAACGGCAATTGCATCTTGCCCGCGCCGAACAGTTCGCCGACGGTCTTCATGCCGTCCAGCAGGATGTCGTTGATGATCGCCAGCGGCGGATAGGTCTCCAGCGCAACGTCGAGGTGAGTTTCGAGGTTGCGTTTGATGCCCTCGACGATGTGCTTCTTGAGCGTCTCCTCGACCGACAGCCCGGCAAATGGGTCCTTCGACGTGTCGCTCACGCGCACGTTCTCGAACCGTTTCATGAGTTCGATCAGGGGGTCGTAGATCACCTCGCCCACGTTCGGCGGGTTTTGAGTCGGGTCTGCGATGGGGTCAGTTTACTTGACCGGGCGGCGCCCCAAAAGGAAATGGCTCCGTCCTCGAGGGAGAAGGAGCGGAGCCGGGGAGGGTGGTCTATACAGACTCATGCGTTCCTACCGGGCCGAAGCTCCAGGAGGTTCCCGACGCTCCACGATTTTCAGAGCCGATATCGGACCAAGGTCGCCACGGCGTGCGCCGCGATGCCTTCGCCACGGCCCATCGCCCCGATGCCCTCGTGGGTCGTCGCCTTGATCCCCACGCGGTCGGCCTCGATGCCGAGTGCCGCCGCGATGCCCGCCCGAATGGTCTCGCGTTTGGGGCCGATCTTGGGCGACTCGGCGATCAGCGTCGCATCCACGTTCGCCACGCGCCAGCCATCGACGGTCACCAAGGCGGCGGCGCGGGCCACGAAGTCGAGCGACGGCCGGTCCTTCCATTCGGGGTCGGTGTTCGGGAAGTGGTGGCCGATATCGGGCAACCCCGCCGCGCCGAGGACCGCATCCGCGATCGCGTGCAGCAAGACGTCCGCATCGCTGTGGCCAGCCAAGGCGCGATGCCCCTCGAACGCCACACCGCCCAACATCAACGTGCGCTCGGGGTCATCTGAAAACGCATGGACGTCGTAACCGAACCCCACGCGGGTCTCCACGCCGAACCGGGCCAGGGCCTTCTCCAAATCGCCAGAGTGGGTGATCTTCATATTGCCTTCATGGCCTTCGACCAGCGCGGGTCGCACGCCGATCGCCTCCAAAGCGGAGAGTTCGTCGGTACACGTTCGGCCGGCGGCGCGAGCCGCCTCAAACGCTCGAAGCAAGAGGTCCCGGTGTGCGCCTTGCGGCGTCTGGACGGTGCGTAAGGTTTGCCGGTCGAGCGTGCGCCAGGCGTCGCCATCGCGCTGTTTCACCGTGTCCGTCACAGGCAAAGAAGGCGCGGCGGCGCCTGCCTCGCGCACGCCTTCGAGCACCCGCGAGACCAGCCCCGCCGACGTAAAAGGGCGGGCGGCATCGTGGACCAACACCACATCGGCCCCTGTCGCACGCACCCCGGCTTCCGCGCTCTCCTGCCGCGATGCTCCGCCGGCAACGACGAACGCCGCCTCGGGTGTAGCCGCCCGCAGAGTCTCGACGCGATCGGCGGCGCACACCAGGCCGACTTCATCCACCTCGGGGTGGGCGAGAAAGGCCTCGAACGACCATCGCCAGACGGGCTTGCCGCCAAGCGACAGGTTAACCTTGTCCGCCCCAAAGCGCTCGCCCCTTCCGGCGGCGAGAACGATAGCGGCGACGCGTTGCTTCACGTTTGCGATGGACCGAAGTGTATCACTCGCCCAGCGCCCTCAACTTGGTCGAGAGTTCGCGGATGAGTTCGCCGTACTTGCCAAAGTCGCCCGCCTTCAGGGCCTCTTGGGCCTGATCGAGCAGTTTGGCGGCATCGCGCACCTGTGCCTTGGGGATGAATGCATCGCTTTCTTGGACGGGCTGCGACGCGTCGCTCGGTGCGACGGGTGCAGGCGTTGCCCCTGTCTTGCGCGGATCGCGCCCGAAGAGCTTCTGCAACGCTTCGGCGTAGGTGTCCGCCACGACGACCTGATCGCTCAAGCCCAGAATGACCTTCTTCAACTCGGGGATTGCTTGGATGCCCTGCGAGCGCGAACGGAGGAACAGCGGTTTGACATAGAGCACGCTCCGCCCGATGGGCACGACCAACAGGTTGCCAGGCACGATCTGGCTCTGATCGTTGTTGAGTTGCCGGTTGATGTCGGCGATCTCGCGGTCCTGATCGAAGATCGACTCCATCTGGGCCGGACCTTGAATGACGCTTCCCTTCGGAAACTTGTAAAGAACCAGCCGACCGTATTGACCCGGGTCGCAGTGGGCAGCCAGCCATCCGCTCATGTTGGGTTTCTCGCGCGGGGTGAATGGGAGGATGAGCATGAAGCCCTCGTCGGCCTCGTCGGGCAACCGCATTTGAACCCAGTAGGCCTTCATCCGCTCGCCGCTCCCGCTCTGCCCACGCTCGACCGGGACCTCCCAAGCGTCCTCGTTGTTGAGGAACTGCGTTGGCTCGGTCACGTGGTATTGAGTCAGTTGATGGCTTTGGAGCATAAACAAATCTTCCGGATAGCGGAAGTGCCGCTCCAAGCCCTCGGGGATTTCTGTGGCCGGTCGGATCAGGCCGGGATAGACGCGTTGCCACGCACCCAGAAGCGGCTCCTCCGCCTCGACCGCATAGGCCGTGCACTCGCCTGAGTACGCGTCCACGACGGCCTTGACCGAGTTGCGGATGTAGTTGAGCCCCTTCGCGCCTCGGATGCGGGCCGAATAAGGCACGCGGTCGGTGGTCGTGTACCCGTCCAGAATCCACAAGAACCGCCCTCCAAAGGCCACCAGATAGGGGTCGCGATCGAACTGCAAGAATGGATAGACGAGCGATGCGCGCTCGATCACATTGCGCCGATACAGGATGCGCGACTTGCCGGTGACATTGGGCGATATGAGCAAGTTTTGATCGCTGAACAGGGTCGCATAGGCGAACTTGGCCAAAGGGGCACCGAGGGGGACCCCTCGGTTCGCCGTCCAGCGATACGTCTTCACCTCGCGCTCAGAGGGCATGTCGAACTCGTCTTCCTTGGTATCGACCACGGCATAGTCGTCGCGCAGACCGCCGTACTCGTCGCGAGTGTCGCTGAAGTAGAGGCGGGGTTGCTCCACGGTCAGCCCTTCCGGCGTCTTGACCGGCAGGTCCTTGACCAGGAACTTGGGACGTCCGCTGGGCTCGGCCTCGTTGACGGGCGAGAGGGCCATGCCGATGCCGTGCGTGTACTGCAGCCGCTGGTTCACCCAGTTGCGGGCGTTGCGGTCCAAGCCATCGATGTCGATGTCGCGTGGGCTGAGCATCACCACGCGCTGCTTGCCATCGATCGTGTAGCGGTCGATGTCCACGTCGTAGAACGCGTAGTAGCGGCGCAAGCCCTGCAAGCCTTCGAACGACTGGCGCAGCACGTCGGGGTCCCACAGCCTCATGTTGTCGAGCGTGTTGCGCGACGCGTCCACTTCAACCGGCGTTGGTCGGACCTGAACGTCGAAATCCTTGACCTCGATCTGGTCGAGCCCATAGGCGAACCGCGTCATCTCAATGGCGTTTTTGGCGAACGGCCCCTCGACGTCCAAATAGTTGGGGCCGACGTACGCGCGCTGCACGATCGAGGGCACCAACCCCAAGCCGACGAAGAATACGAGCACGGATGCCACCACGACCATCACCGTAGCCCGAAACGGCTTGCCTTTCCAGCCGTTGACCAGCGTCACCAGAGCGGCCAAGGCGATGACGCCCGCCAGCACCGTCTGCATTTTGAGTTGCACGCTGCCGGCGAATCCGGCACCGGTGAACTGGCCCGCATCGGCGAGTCCGTAGCCATACCGTCCCAACCACGTACGCCACGCAAGGGCCGCCAGCGCGAGCGCTCCAAGCAACGCCAAGTGCTTGCGGATGGTTGGCCGGCCCAATTCGATGCGCGCCAGCGAGGCCAACGCCTGTAGACCGGCATACAGCGCAACCGACAGCACCAGAGCCGTCAGAAACACCCCAAACACATAGGCCGCCAGCGCCGAAAGCCACGGCCAAACGAACACGAACCAGCCCACCTCCATGCCGAACAGAGGGTCGGTGCGCCCGAACGGCTGCGCGTTTTGCGCCAGAGCGAGCGCCCTCCATTGGGCGGAAAAGCCGAACGCTTCGATCCCTGCAAAGGCCGTCGCGAGCAACGTGGCCGCAAGACCCGACCGCTTCTCGGCCCAGGCGAGAGCGTTGGCCACCAGCCGCTCGCCGATGCTGTCGGGCGTTCGCGAGAACACTTGCGCCGTCTTTAGGGGCCGTCGGACCGCGTCGAACAGCAGCAACCAGGCCGGGACGAATGCGATCGCGAACAGCATCAGGCGGTTGCGCCAGGCCGTCAGGAACACTTCGGGTTGGCCGGCATCGTGCCGGAACCACAGCCAATCGGTGTACGGGCGCACCAACGCGTTGACCAGCGAGAAGAGAACCAGAAAGGCCAAGATGGCGATGGCCGCCTTGGGCGTTCCCGGCTTCTTTGCACTCGTCCCGATGACCCTGGCGAATTGAACGTCTTGGTCCATTCGCCTAAGGATACGGGTTTTTGGCCCCGTGCGTTTTGACCGAGGTGGCGGCGGCTACTTCTTCACAGGGAATTTCCAAAGCGTGACGCTGTAGGGCGGCAACACCAACTTGCCCGAAGGTGCCTGATCGCCTTGTTCGTGGATCACGATCTTGGGCGGACTGCCGGGGTCGTTGAACGCCATCGGGTCGGCATCGGTCATGCGCCATCGGGTTCCCGTCTCAGCCAGGTTCACGCCGCTCAGGTCGAGCCGGACCTCTTGGGCTTCGCCCAAGGGGTTGACCGCCGCGAGGGTGAACGCCTTGCCCCCATCGGCCCACGCCGCAGCGATGTCCACGGGTCGCGTATCGCCCGTGACCTCGACCGGCACGTCGCCGAACCACTTGCGATACATCATCAGCACCAGGCCCGTGGTCTCGAAGGCGGCAGCGGTCGGCGTTGTCTTGATCGCGCCGATCACGTTCACCGTCTGGGCGTATTGGGCCATGCCGATGACATCGGTCGAGCGCGCGAACTCATGGATGCCCGCCGCAATGCCGAGACCGTCCTTGAGGAAGTACCGCGTCCCCAGTTCGCCAAACACGTGGGGCCCGTACCAGTAGTTCCACTCGTCCATCGCCACTTTGATGTCGAGTTTGGCAATCTCGGGGTGCTGGGAGCGGAAGGCGCGGTGCCACTCGGCTTTGCGGCGGATGGCATCGGGGATCTGCGCGACGTGCGAAGCCACGCCGGGCCTTTCTTGACAGTAGAAGTGCTCGCTGAGCAAGGTCATCGCCCCGGCGGCGCCTCGGAGCATGCCGTCGGACCACGTCGGGGCGTCGCCCACAGCGATGATCTTGATGTCCGGGTCCACCTGGCGCATACGCTTGGCGAAGTCGTTGTGCTTGATGACGTAGTAGTCGAGCTTCATGTGGCCGAGCTGCCAGTCGCCGTACATCTCGTTGCCGATGCCCCACCACACGACCTTCCACGGCTCCTTGCGGCCGTTCTTGGCGCGCCACTGACCCATCGTCGAGTCCGCGGAGCCGTTCATGTACTCGACCCATTGCGCCGCCGAGTACGAATCGCCGAAGCCCGCGTTCACGACGATGTGCGGCTCGGTGCCGATGAGTTCGCAGAACCGCATGAACTCATGCACACCAAAGTCGTTGTGCTCGACCCCAAGCCATGCAGGGTTCTTGCGCGCCGGGCGACGGTCCGGGTCGCCCAACCCATCGCGCCATTCATAGCCGCTGACGAAGTTGCCCCCGGGCCAGCGATACAGGGGTGCGTTCAGTTGCTTCAGCAGTTCCAGCGTATCGGGACGCATCCCGTCCACGTTGTCGCCAGGCATCACCGAGACGGTGCCCACGCGGAAGGGCCTGTCCGAAGTCAGGGCAAGAGCCGCATTCGATGAACTCGCCGAGGGCTGGAAAGCCAATTCGAACTTGGCATAGGAGGAGCCGACGTCGAAGGTTTGGCTCTGGTCGCCGAGGCTCACCTGCACCTTCGCGGGTCCTGCCAGCCAGACACGGCCGACGTAGCGCTTGCCCGCCACGAGGTGCAGCCCTTCCTGCCGGATGCCGCCCTGACCTTGGGGTGTGACCCAGGGGGAGTGGTCGCCGACGAACGCGTCCTTCGTGTCCATCGTCACGGTCGCACCGACGGCCTTCCAGGGCGATTCGCGATGGCCCACCGGGTGAAAGAACTTGCGGTCTTCCAGCATCTCGGCCCAGATGCCGCCGTAGATGCAGCGACCCAGATGCTCGATGAATTGGCTGTAGATGTACGGCGACATCGGCTCGCGGCGTCGGTCGGCATGGATGGTTGCGCTGTAATCGGGGGTGGTGGTGCTCATGAGTCGAAGGGTGATGTCGTCGTACCAAGCCGTCCCCGTGGACGTGCCATGGAATCCGAGGATGCAGTTGAGCTGGACGGTGTCGTCGGCACCGGAATCGAACTCGAGAGCGACTTGGGTCCAATCGCGGGTGCCGACGACAGCGTTCGAGAACTCGGGACGGGAGTGGAGGTTCAG
This sequence comes from Fimbriimonadaceae bacterium, assembly GCA_039811705.1. Lineage (GTDB taxonomy): Bacteria > Armatimonadota > Fimbriimonadia > Fimbriimonadales > Fimbriimonadaceae > UBA2387. The sequence goes on from JBDHZD010000044.1 coordinate 8,756, forward strand.
GAGAGCGCCGCGCCCGGTCCCCGCGGCGACGTTCTCGGTCTTGATCCACGCCTCGAGGCGGTAGCGGCTGAAGGGCTTGACCGGGATGTTGGTTTGCCAGCCGCCGTCCGTGGGCTGGTGGCCGACGATCTTGGCCGCTCGGCCCCCGTTTCGCCCTTCTGACGCGATCTGGAGCGTGGGCTGGCCGCGCCACACCGCTCGTCTCCATCCAGAGTCGCCCCGTTCAAAGTCGCCGTTGGCGACGGGCTGGACCTGAACGGCCGCACAGGCAACGGCGATGAGGCAGGCGAGCGTCATGTGCAAAGTTTGCTCCAAAAGTGCCTACGAATGGGAGAGCTTCCGCGGCGCGTCATCCGTACAATGGAGTAGGTCACGCGTCATGGAAGCCGTCACTGTCGCCGGTATGTTGGTCGCGCTCGCCTATGCGACATTGTTGCTGGGCGGTTACATCTACGGCATGTTCATGCTGTGGAAGGCCGTGGGTTCGCGAAGCTTCTGCAAGTTCAACCGGCTGGTCGTCGTGCGGGCGATTTGGGCAGGGGCGGCGTTCTTGGCCTCGCTGGCGGTTCTGTTGCCGCTCGAACCCACCCTTCGTCTCACGACAGCACTGATCGTGTTCATCCTGCACGGGACACCCGCCTACACGGGCTTCTCGGTCGGCGTGGCGTCGTTCGACGAGAGCGATCGTCTGCGCCGGGAGCAACGCACGGTTCAGTGGTTGCTGGAGTGGGAAGACGAACGCGCCGCCGGCACCGCTCGCGAAGACGACGCGTGACGGCGCAACGATAGCGCTAGAGGAGCACGATTTTTTCGCGGTTGCGCTCGACTTTGCTCGCCGCGTTGCGCGTATCGAATACCGCCTTGGCGTGCTCGACCACAAACTCGTAGTCTACGGTTGTGTGGTCGGTGGCGATGATGACCAAGTCCTGCCCAGCCAAGATCTCGGGCGTTAGATCGACGCTCGTCAACGACACCCCGTGCTCGTTGAACTGAGGGATGTGCGGATCGTGGTAGGCAACGCACGCGCCCGCCTCCTGCAGGAGGCGGATCAGGTCGATGCTGGGCGACTCGCGGGGATCGTCGATGTCCCGCTTGTACGCCACGCCGAGGACGAGCAGCTTCGCACCCGAGATGGCCTTCTTGTAGCGGTTCAGCACGCGCACGGCCTTGGCCCGTGTGAATTCGGGCATCGAGCGGTTGATCTCGCCCGCCAGCGCGATGAAACGGGTCGTGAAGTTGTACTCGCGCGCCTTCCACTCCAGATAGTGGGGGTCGAGCGGGATACAGTGGCCGCCCACGCCGGGACCGGGCATGAACCGCATGATGCCGAACGGTTTGGTATTGGCGGCCTCGAGCACTTCCCAAACGCTCAGGTCCATGCGGTCGCACAGCTTGAGCAACTCGTTGACCAAAGCGATGTTGACCGCGCGAAACGTGTTCTCGAACACCTTGACCATCTCGGCCGCCTTGGCGTTCGAAACCTGCACCACGTGGTCGATTGTCGCACGGTAGAACAGCGTGGCGATCTCCAGCGACTTCGGCCCGACGCCACCCACCACCTTGTTTGTGTTCTTGGTGTGGTAGCGGCGGTTGCCGGGATCCACGCGCTCGGGGGAGTGCGCCAAGAAAAAGTCGTCTTCGACCTTCAGGCCCGATTCGGCGAGGATCGGCAACATGACCTCCTCGGTCGTGCCGGGGAACGTGGTGGACTCGAGGCTGACAAGCTGGCCGGGACGGATTCGCGGCGCGAGGCTCTTGGTCACAGCCACGATGAACCGCAGGTCGGGGGCGAGGTTCTTGTCGAGCGGCGTCGGTACGGCGATCACGATCGCGTCCAATTCGGGAACGATGTCGTAATCGGTGGTGGCGCGGAGCTTGCCGCTGGCGACGAGTTCGCGCAACTCGTCGTCGTCCACATCGCCGATGTAGTTCTCGCCCCGGTTGACTTGGTCCACGCGGTGCTGGTTGTAGTCGATCCCAACGACCTCGTATCCCATTTTCGCCTTCTCGACGGCGAACGGAAGCCCGACATAGCCGAGTCCGATGACGCCGACCTTGAGCGTGCGGTCGTTGAGTTTTTCGATGAAAGCCTGAGCCAGTGCCATTTGCGTTAGCAATCCGTGCGGAATCCAAGAGAAGACCGACGCTTCCTTGCGGGGCCGGACCGATTCGTCCGGGTTTTCTCGCGGAATCTTAGGCTGCAGGATACCTTGCTTAGGTTCCCGTCCTCATGAAATTCTGGTGAGCGTTGGACTCATGCCCGCCAAATCAGCGGGTTGATGCGATCATCGTTCAAGACGTCCCCCACGTTGAGCGACTCGAAGTAGTCGCTGGGAAGGATGTTGCGGACCCCGTTGAACGTGCTGCCATCGGGCATGTAGGCGCACGTCATGGCCCGCCGCTGGCGGTTCGTCATGTTCGCGCCCGCCCCATGCGCCACGATCCCGCTGTGGAACAACGCCGATCCCGCCGGGCATGGACACGCCACGGGCTCGATGGACCGCCATTCGGGATAGATCTTGAACAAGTCGGCCTGATTCGGCCCAAGCGACACCGCGCCCGTCCGACCGTCGAGATGCGTCCCCGGCAGATACCACAGACAGCCGTTGCCCAACGTGGCGTCGTCCAGAGCCACCCAGATCGAGATGGCGTCCTTCGACGTGAACGACCAAAACGGGTTGTCCATGTGCCAACCCGTCGGATTGCCGAAGGGTGGCTTGATCAACGCTTGATCGTGCCAGATGCGGATACCGTCCACTCCGGCCAAACGCCCAGCCATTTCGCCCAGCCGAGGGTCGAACATCAGTTCGCGCATCCCCTCGTGCGTGTCGGCCAGTTTGAGGCACTGGGTGAAGACCTGCGCGTAGTAGCTGTCCGGGTCGCCATGGTTGCTGAGCCACACGCCGTTGTCCAAGGTCACGGGCGCACCGATCCGCTCGGCCACGGCCTCGTCGGTGCATCGCCGCCACACCTCGAGTTCGGCCCCGTCCAAGAATCCCTCGACCAACAAGAAACCCTCCCGGCGATAGGACTCGATCTGGTCAGCGGTCAGATGATGCTTCATGGTCGGGACGTTACCAGACGACGACGCCGCTGCAGAGACAAATCGATCCGCGGGCTCGTAGACGGCAACATGACCATCCTCCTCGCTGCCATCGCCGTTTCATCCTTTGTCCTCTTCGAGTCCGACCGCTATTCGTTCGAGGTCCCCAAGGGTTGGGCTGTGGGCGGCGAAACGCCATGGGGCGCGCGCGACATCGCGCCGCAAAGCGGCGAAGGCAAGCTCGGAGCCATGACGGCTGGCCCTACCCGAGCCTCTTGGGACGAACTCTATCGAACCAGCCTCTACTTCATCAAACGCGAGGGACCGGGCAAGGAGACACCCTACCGAGTCGGCAAGACCAAGGGCGGCTACGAGAGCATCAGCTTTGAGATCGTCAATCCGGATGGCTGGGCCGACCGCCGCTACACGTTGCTGAAGGACGATTCCGGCAACGCCTTGGCGCTCAGCGTCAAGATCCCTTCCAAGAAGGACGAACGCCAGTACAGGGCGTGGTTCCAACACATGGTCGATACGGCCAAGCTGCGCTAGGCAGCCGGTCCGGCGCCTTCGGCTCGGACCGTGCCCAAATCCAGGCGGTACACCACTTGCCCGTCCGAGACCGACGAGCGATGGGGTAGGCCAAGGGATTGGAGCAGGCGCAGCATGGGTGCATTGTCGGCGTCCACGTACCCCACAAGACCAACCAACTTGGCTTCCCGGGCTGACGCCACCAAGCCTTCGAGGAGGCACCTGCCCACACCCTGGCCCTGCCAATCGTCCCGAACGGCCATCGCGAACTCGGCAAGGCCCGTCGTCTGGTTCGCGAAGTAGCGCGCCACGCCGATGATCCGTTCCCCTTCCTCGGGGTCGGATTGCACGGCTACCAACGCCATATGGCTGCGATAATCCACGTTCACCCAGTCCCGAAACGCGGCAGCCGGCATGGTCTCGACCGCGCGGCTGAAGCGGTGCCTCTTGCTCGATCCGCTGAGCGCGTAAAAATGGCCTTTGAGCATCTGCTCGTCAGTCGGCAGAATCGCGCGCAAGGTCAACGACGCGCCGTTCTTGGTCGTGATGGTTCTGGTGAAGTGAGCGGGATAGCGGTGATCCACGGAGGGCTGGTCCTGAGCGACGAGACCCAATGTCTTGGCTTCCTCGAGCAATCGATCCCGAAACTCCGGATGGGCGATGCGGATCAAGGACAACGCGCGATCCCGCAACGTCTTCCCGTGAAGGTAGGCAACGCCGAACTCGGTCACCACATAGTGCACGTCGGCCCGCGACGTGACGACGCCCGCCCCGGGCCTCAGCGTCGCAACGATGCGGCTGATCGCGCCGCTCTTGGCCGTCGAAGGCAAAGCGATGATGGCCTTGCCGCCCAAACTTCGGGCTGCGCCTCGCACGAAGTCCACCTGCCCGCCGACGCCGCTATAGATCTCGTGTCCGATCGAATCGCTGACCACCTGCCCGGTGATGTCCACCTCCAACGCACTGTTGATGGTGACCATGCGCTCGTTTTGTGCGATCACCGCCACATCGTTCACGTATTCGGTGGGCCGAAACTCGAAGAAGGGGTTGTTGTCGATGTACCGGTAGAGGCTCCTCGAACCGATGCAAAACGAGGCAACGACTTTGTTGGGGTGCAAGGTCTTGCGACGACAGTTCACGTTGCCCCGCTCGATGGCCGCGATCAATCCGTCGCTGAACAGCTCGGTGTGGATGCCGAGGTCGTTCTTGTCGGCGAACGACTCGAGGATGGCGTTGGGCAACCGGCCGATGCCGGTCTGGATCGTCGAACCATCCTCGATCAGCTTGGCGATGTGTGCGGCGATCGCTCGGCTGGTCTCGTCCGCTGCGCCGGGGTCATGCTCTGGGAGGGGACGGTCGACGGCCACAAGCACATCGATTTCGTCGAGATGTAGAAACGCATCCCCCAACGTGCGTGGCATGTGGGGGTTGACTTCGGCGATGACGGTTCTCGCCCGCTTGCACGCAGCCAGCCCGATATCGACGCTGACACCAAGCGAACAGAACCCGTGGGCGTCGGGAGGGCTCACGGAAACCATCGCGACATCGAGCGGCATCTGACCATTCTTGAACAGTCGCGGAATGTCGCTGAGGAACACGGGGACGTAATCGGCGCGGTGCTCCCTCACCGCCTGCCTCGTATTCGCACCCACGAACAGCGCAGCATGGCGGAAGCTCTCATCCAGTCCCGGACGGACATAAGGGGCCTCTCCGAACACGATGAGGTGGACAAGCTCTACGGCGCGCAACGCATCGGCTCGGCGCACCAGCGCCTCGCACAGCGTCTCGGGCTGCCCACAGTTGGAACCGACATAGACGCGGTCGCCGGAACGCACGCGCGCGACGGCCTCTTCCGCGCTCGCCCAAACACCCATCAGACGCGGTACGACACGTCGATCGAGACGTCGCGAATGCCGGGCTGGGTGCGTAGCACGCGGGCGATCTTTTCGACCTCGGCCCGCAGATCCGTGATGCCGCTGTCGCGATAAGCAGTCACCTGACCGCGCAGATAGACCACGCCGTGCATGCAACGCACATCGGCCTTGGTCACGTCGATCTTGAACTTGGTGAACATGCGACGAGCGAATCGCGTGCCTTCGACATCCTTCGGGTTGGCCATGGTCGCATTGTAGCAAGTGCGTGCGCCGTCCAGCGTCGTGGGCGCGTCTATATCTTCCACCAGCACTTCAAATGGCCACTTTGATCGGCGAACCCGCCATCCGTCGCGTCGGCGAATCTCTCGGAGCAGAGATCGCTGGCGAGCGCGTGGAACTTCTCCCCGACAAAGCCCTCTACTGGCCACGCGAGCGGACGCTCTTCGTGGCAGACCTGCACCTAGGCAAGGCTGCACACTTTCGGGCCGAGGCCGTTCCGGTTCCCATGGGCACCACGCGAGAGAATCTCGCCCGGTTGGCACGCCTGCTGAAGCGCACGGGAGCAGAGAGGTTGGTCATCCTCGGCGACCTGTGGCACTCGCAACAGGCGCTTGCGCCGGCCACGCTCGAACTCGTCTTTGCGTGGCGCACCAAGTACTCCAGCCTAGATGCCATCTTGGTCATGGGCAACCACGACGCCAAACTGGATGCCATTCCGAAGGCCTTCGCGTTGCGTGTCGAGGACGAGGGCGTGGCGATGGGGCCATTCGAGCTGCGCCACCACCCCTGCGACGAAGGCGCGGGCGGTTACCGTTTGGCAGGACACATCCACCCTTCCGTCACGTTGGAAGGCAAAGGACGCGATTCGCTCCGATTGCCGTGCTTTTGGTTCACTGACTCGCAGGGGGTGTTGCCTGCATTCGGCGAACTCACGGGCACAGCCCGCGTCCAGCCTCGCCCATCCGACCGCGTTTTCGTGGTGGCCGGCTCGCGCGTGATGGCGGTCTCCTAGTCTCTAGGCTATCCGACTCCTCAAGGAACGACGACGACCTTGAAGGCCGCCTTGGTCTCCGGGTCTCTGGCCACTGCTTCGAAGATCCCCGGCAAGTCGTCCAACCCGACGGTGGTCAACCACTCGCGCACGCGGAACCTCCCCGACTCCAGCCATGCCAGAGCCGTCGTGTAGTCGGAGGTCTCAAAGTTGCACGAAGTCGTCAGGCGCCTTTCCGACCCCAGACGCATCAGATCCAGATGCATCGTCTGGCCTGCGTGAACGGCCAGATTGACCAACGTTCCCGCCTTGGCGAGGAGGCTCAGCCCCAGGTCAAGCGTTTCGGGCGAACCCACGGTGTCGAACACCGTGTCGAATCCCTCGGGCACCTTCGTTCGGAGCAGGTCGGGACCCAATCGTGCATCGACCGGCTCCAGGCCCTGCCGCATTGCCACGTCCAAAGCCACGGGGTTCCTGTCGTAGACCAACGCTCTCGCCGCACCCAGGGCGATCGATGCTTGAGCGCAACCGTTGCCAGCAGGACCAGCCCCAATGGAGAGACTGGTTCCACCGGCACGCACTTGGCCGACCCGGGCTACGTGCACGCACACGGCGAGAATGTCCATCATCGCCGCTTCGGCCATCGGCAGGCGATCCGAAATCTCGTGGCAACTCGCTCCCCAACACGGCACCAACGGCGCATAGGCGCCCGGATAGTACGCCTGCTCGCCCCAGCCCTGACCGTGACCGAGATGGACTGTTTCGGGGCAAAGGTGGCTGCGACCCGCGCGACATTCCGCACACGCGCCGCACACCTTCGAGCACACCGGGGCCACGCGTTTGCCGATCAAGTGGGCGTTGCGCTCCGAGAGAACCTTCACCACGGTGCCGGCAAACTCGTGGCCAAGGACGATGTTGGGCGGGTTGGGGACATGGCGCCCCAGCGTGTGTTGCGCCCAAGGGTTCTCGCCCGCGAAGTAACGGAAGTCCGAGCCGCAGACCCCACACGCGCCGACTTCGACGAGCACCATGTCGGGATCGTCGTAGCTCTCCAGTCGCCACTCTGCAATATCGCGCACCACGAGCCGTCCCGGGCCTTCGAGAACAGCGGCCCGCATCTTCAGGCTCCCTCCGCCTTGGCCTCGGGCGAGGCGTCGAGTTCGTGGTCCTCGGTGTCGTAGCGACCTTCCAACTCGTCGAGGATCGTCCCGTGCCAGAGAGGCACCTTGGTCAGATAGGCCGCTCGGGAGAGCATGTGCGCCCCGACCGGCGAGGTCATGAAGATGAACACCACAACCAGCCACGCACGGGTCCAAACGGCCGTGTCTTGAAAATGGACGGCAGTGGCCAACATGAGGCAACCGATTCCCAGAGTCGTGGCCTTGGTTGCGGACTGCATACGCATGTACACGTCCGGCATCTTGACAACCCCAATGGCCGCGATCAGGGCGAACATGGATCCCACCACGAGCAGCAGGATGGTCACAATCTCCCTCATCGACCTGCACCTCGCTCGATGTATCGCGAAATGGCCACCGTAGCCAAGAACGAAATCAGCGCCAGCACAATTCCTGCGTCGAGGAACACGCTGTCGCCCGCTGCGATACACGCGACGCCGATCATGCCTGCCGCCAACATGCCGATCAGGTCGCCTGCGGCCACACGGTCAGGCAGGCTCGGGCCTCGGATCAGCCGGTAAGCGGCCACGACAAGAGCCAATGCCAACACGCAAAGAGCGACCCAGGACGCTTGAGCCACCCACTCCGCCGACGTCATCGAAGCACCTCCTTCACGCGCGCCTCGAATCCATCGTGGATCGCCGCACGCAACCGGGCAACGTCACCATCGTCCAAGTGCATGACGTGCAGGTAGAGCGTCTCTCGGTTCGTCGAGACGTCCATGCTCATCGTTCCAGGCGTTAGCGAGACCAGGGTCGCGAGCAACGTGATTTCGGCATCCGAGAGGTCGCTCAATGGAACGGCAACGATGGCTGGCTTGGAATTGATGCCCGGAGTCACCACATCGCGCGCGACCCGGATGTTGGCCAGCACCAACTCCTTGAGAAAGAACCCCAGGAAGCTCAAAATGCGCCGCACCCGGCGGAGGTATCTGGGCGAACCGACGACCCCCCGCGACGAAAGCAACATCAACATCAAATAGCCGATCAGGAACCCACCGACCAGGTTCTTGACGGCAAAGTCCCCGAACAGCGCGCACCAGACGAGCATGAGGATAAGGTTCCAGAGGAGCACCTAGGCATCACCTCCCGGCAGGCGCGATCGGAGGGGTTCGAACCGGATTGGGCGCCAGATGAGCGTCATCGGAACACCTCCACCACGCGGGCTTCAAACCCATCGCGGATCCCTTGACGAAGGCTCTGGGTGTCGCCGTTCTCAAGGTCCATGACATGGAGGTACAGGGTCCGCCGGTTGGTTGAGAGGTCCATGCACATCGTTCCCGGAGTGATGGCGATCAGGGTTGCGAGCAACGTGAGTTCGGCGTCGGTGTGCTCACGCAGCGGGACGGCGACGATCGCGAGCTTCGAACTCGTTCCCGGCCTCATCACCTCTCGGGCTACTCGGATGTTGGCCAGCACCAGTTCCTTGAGGAAGAACGCAAGAAACGAGCCGATCCGCCTGACACGTCGCAAGTAACGGGGCGATCCGACGACGCCTCGCGATGCCAGAAGCACGAGAGCCACGTAGCCGATCAGGAACCCTCCTGCCAGGTTCTTGACGTTGAAATCCCCGAAAAGGGCGCACCACACCAACATGAGGAGCAGGTTCCAGACCAACATCTACCGCTCACCTCCCAGGACGGCGCGGATGTATTCGGTTGGGTCGAGCAATTGCCTCGCCGCAGCCTCGGCGGCATCGAACACAGGTCCCGCACCCAAGCCCAGTGCGACGATGCAGAGGGCAAGGCCGGTCACAGGCACGATCCGCGCGAGGGCGTTGGCGGGCTCGTCCTGCTCCGACTCGTCGGGGCGGTGCAACGGCGGCTTCCAGAACGCCTCGGACCAGATGCGAGCGACTCCGGCCAACGCCAAGACGCTTCCCGCCAAGATGCACGCGGCGACCCATCCCAAGTGCTGGTCGAGGGCTGCCCGCACGATCGCCACCTTCGGAGCGAATCCTGACAGCGGGGGCACCCCCGCGAAGGCAAGCAAGCCGATCAGGGCCATAGCCGCCAGCCAAGGGGCGCAGGTAGCCAACCCGCCGATGGTGCGCAGATCGCAAGAGCCCATCGCACGACGAACAATGCCCGCCATCAGGAAGAGCTGGGCTTTCACGAACATCGTCTGAAACACGTAGGCCAGCGCCCCGGCCAGCGCAAGAATTCTCGCAGCCTCCGAACCCGGAACGCCTGTCATGGCCAAGCCGATCAACGCCACGCCGACGCTCGCGACAATGGCGAACGCGAAGGCGCGACGCATATCGGTCTGCACCCAAAAGCCCATGCCTCCCGCCAGGACGGTCATCGCCGCCAATGGCAACAAGACGAGTTGGTGCGTGAAACCCGGATCCTGGGTGAAGATCAGCGTGAACGTGCGAATGAGGGCATAGACGCCCACCTTGGTCAGCAGACCGGCGAACAGGGCCGAAACCGCCGCCGGAGGCGTGTGGTAGGACGCCGGGAGCCAGCCATACAACGGGAACAGCGCCGACTTGATCGAGAACGCCACAAGGAAGAGGACGGAAAGGGCGGTCGTGAAACCGGGATCGTCTGCGGACGCCACGCGCTCCGAGAGGTGCGCCATGTTCAGTGTCCCCAAAGAGCCGTACAACAAGCCCAAAGCCGTGAGGAACAAGGCGGAAGAGACCAGGTTCAGGGTCACGTACTTGACCGCCCCTTGCAACTGGAGCCGCTCGCCTCCCAAAGACATCAGGACGAACGAGGCGATCAGCAACACTTCGAACCAGACATAGAGGTTGAAGATGTCGCCCGTGAGGAAGGCGCCGCACACCCCCATCAGCAAAATGAGTGTGAGCGGATAGAAGCCGAACGACTCGCGGTCCGAGTCGATCCCGGAGAACGAGTAAATCTGAACGGCGACCGCGATCACCCCCGTGGCCAGCAGCATCATCCCGGCCAGTCGGTCGGCGACAAACGCGATGCCAAACGGCGCGGGCCAGCTGCCGAAGGCCAGAACGACGATCTCGCCTGTTTGTGTGCGCGAGAAGATCAACGCATTCACGACTGCCAAGGCGATCGCGCCCATCAGCGCCACCCATCGTTGCGCAGAAACCGACTTCCAGAGCAACAGCGAGGATGCCGCAGCAACCATTGGAATCAGAACGGGCAAGACCAGTAGGTTCATTCCTCGGTCATGTCCTCCAAGGCTCCCGAGCCGACGGCTTCGTAGGTGCGGCGAACGAGCGCCAACGCGAAGGCCAGAACGGCGAATCCGATGACGATGGCCGTAAGAATGAGCGCCTGAGTCAAAGGATCGGCGAAGGGGGGCTCGAGCGTCTTGGCCCCCTTGGGCACCAGAGGAGCTCTGGACCGGACGATACCGCTGGACGTGAAGATCAGCAGGTTCGCGGCGTTGCCGATCATGGCCAGACCGATCAACAGCTTGACCATGGTCTTGCGCAACATCATGTACAAGCCGCCCGCGTACAGGGCACCAATGGCGAGAGCCAGCAGCCACTCCATCAGCGTTCCTCCGCCTTGCTCAAGATGATCGAAAGCGTCACCGACAGCACGACGAGGTAGACGCCGACGTCGAACAGGAACGGCGTACCGATCTCGACCGCGATTCCTTCTGGTCCATGCCACGAGATCCAGACGCCGGTCATGAACGGCTTGCCCTGCGCAAGCCCGATGACACCGGCTACCGCGGCGCAGAGCAATCCGGTACCCATGAGCGTTCTCAAATCGACACGAATAACGCGCCGCACCGAGCGCGGCTGAAACGCCATGGCGTACAGGGCGAATCCCGCCGCCGCAACAAGACCTCCGGTGAACCCGCCGCCGGGATCGTTGTGCCCGCGCCACAACAGGAACAGCGAAAACACGAGCAGCAAGGGCAACATCGCCCTCGCGACCGAAGCCAGGATCACCGAGTAGATGCGCCACCTCCCGACCGCTTGGCCGACCACAACGCGACCACCCCTAGGCCAGCAAGAGCAAGCACGGTGATCTCGCCCATGGTGTCCAGCCCGCGGAAGTCCACCAACACCACATTGACGATGTTGCGCCCATGGGCCAGAGGGTAGCTGTTTTCGACGAAGTAGGCGGAAACGGGCTCGCCGAACTGCCTCGCGGAGGCCATCAAGCAGAGGAAGCCCATCGCCGCACCGAAGACCGTCGCGACCAGGGCATCGCCCAACCGGGTCGCCACGGACGAGGTCCGCTGGAACTTGGGCAGGTGGATGAACGTGAGGACGAAGAGAATCACGGTGAGAATCTCGACCGCGATTTGCGTCATCGCCAGATCCGGCGCGCCGAGCAGAACATAGGTCAGCGCAACGCCGAAGCCAACCACGCCGAGAATGACGACCGCGCTCAAGCGCGACTTGCTGTGCGCCGCTCCGATCACGCCAGCAAGCATAGCGACCAACAGCAGTGCTTCGTGTGGACGTATGTCGAACACGTGATCGGGGAGTTCGGGCGTCCAGCGCAACATCGCCGCCGCGAGCAAGACGAGCGTTGTTCCAATGGTGGTCTGCAGATAAGCCCTCAATCGGCCCGATTGCACCATTGTGGTGAAGGTCTCGGCGATGCGGCGTGCCCCCGCAAAGGCGGCCTCATAGGCACGTTCGCAGCCGATCGCGCCCTTGATGGACGTGCCCCACGCGACAGCGCGGTCGCTCGCCCTCGCGCCGATCAGGCCCAGCGCGATGCACGCCACTCCCAGACCCAGCGCCAAATTGAACCCGTGCCAAAGCGACCAATGGCCGCTGTAGCCTGGAAGCACCGAACTCGCAGCCGCGACACCCACGAACCCTTCCAGCCACGCAGGAGCGCAGCCGAGCCCCACACCCAGCAGACCCAGCACCATCGGTCCCAGCCAAAGGCCAGGGCTGCCCTCGTGGGCATCGGGCTGAGACGGCGCGCCGCGGAAGATGCGCCAACCCACGACGAACGCCACCCAAGCGAACGCGACCGCGGCGAGGCTGAGCGCGCCCGCCTGAGCGACGGCCAAAGGCGAAGAAAGCGTCGCCTCGAACGCCATCTCCTTCGCCAAGAACCCCATCGGCGCGACGCCCAGCATGGACAAGCCCGCCAGCAGCGCCGCGAATCCCGTCACAGGCATCTGCTTCGCGAGGCCGGACAACACTCGAATGTCGCGCGTCCCCGTTCCGTGATCCACCGCGCCGGCGACCAAGAACATCGCGCCCTTGTACAGCGCATGGGCCAACAGGAACGCCATCGCCGCCCCCGCCGCCTTCTCGCCGCCGATGCCGAGCGTGAGCACCAACGTCCCGAGTGCGCCGACGGTCGTGTACGCGAGAATCCGCTTGAGGTCGTGCTGGATCAGGGCGAGCCCGCCGCCGACGACCATCGTCGCGCCGCCGACAGCGGTGAGCGTGACCTCCCAAGGCTGAGTGCCGCCAAGGGTCGGGCTCAGCCGAGCGAGCAGATAGACGCCCGCCTTGACCATCGTGGCCGAGTGCAGATAGGCGCTGACCGGGGTCGGCGCCTTCATGGCGTTGGGAAGCCAGAAATGGAACGGGAACTGGGCCGACTTGGTGAAGCAACCGATCGCGACCAAGGCGAACAGCCCCGTATACGCGGGATGGCTGGCGAGGCTGGGGAGGTTGGATACCTCGAACGTCTGCGCGGCTTGCCCCATCCAGACGAGTCCGGCCAACAGGGCAAGCCCGCCGCCGCCGGTGACCACGAGCGCCTGGACCGCGCCGCGCCTCGACCCCTCCTCGTCCGAGTTGAACCCGATGAGCAGGAAGGAACTCACGCTCGTCAGCTCCCAGAACACGAACAGCAGGATCAGGTTGTCCGCCAGGACAACGCCGAGCATGGAACCCATGAAGAACAGCAGGAAAGACAGCAGACGCCCCGCTCGGGGGTCGCCCTTCATGTACTCGCCCGCATACACGAGCACCAGCCCGCCGATGCCCGTGATGAGCAGGCCGAACAACAACGCCAAACCATCGAGTCGGAAAGCGAGGTTCAGGCCGATCTCGGGAACCCAGGGCTGGTTCCACTTGGGCGGGTCGGCATTCACCGCGGGGGAGAGCGACGCCATCCAGGCGAAAAGGCCGAACGGGAGGAGGGACAGCAGCCACCCGGCGCGGTGGGCGAGGAGTCGGCTGGTTTGTGGCGCAAGGAGGGCTAAGGCGAAGATGGCGGTGACGGCGATCAGCGGCTCCATCCCTGGTCCTGACCGGAGCTTCCCGGTTCGCTGAATGGTACCTTCTGAACCCTTGGCTGGGCCGAACCCCATGAGCGTATGGTTCGGGCTATCGCGGCAACACGATCGGCAACACGAGGCTGCGCGGAGACAGTGGTTCGCCGGCTTGAGGCGTGAACAACTCCACCGTCAGTGGAGGCAACGGCCCTGGCTTCAGAGGGGCGACTCGGCCGCTAGGGACCCCTCCTCCGCCAGGCGAGCCCTGCAATTCAACCCGAATGGGCTCCGGCAAGAGGTTGATGCGGAAACTCGAAACTCCTAGGCTCGACGGAGACGGCGAGGCCAACCTGGGCAACTCTGTCAGAGTCAGCGGTTCCTCTCCGATCAGGGTCAACATGGCTACTCCTTCACGGGGTCCGGGTGTACGTTGCTTTGGGACAGTTAGTACGAGGCCCTGATCTGAGGCAATGCGTTGCGCACGTGGGTTGAACACAGTGGGTGCGGGTTGCCCAAGTTCGAGGAACAGTCCAGAGATGGTCAGGTGATGGCGCACGGGGCCATGGAAACTCAGTTCGACTTCCACCTCACTCGCATGAACTAGATTGGGCACGCGACAACGCCACTCCCAACCGCCATCGCTGGTCTGGCGAGACGACGACGGTCCGCTTCGGAATTCACCACGATCTGTCCGAATCAACCTCAAGACCGGGACAGAGCCGCTCGCCGCTCCCCTGATGACCAACTCGGGACCTTCGGCTACAGCGACCACCTTGGGATCGGCTTGGCCCTCGAGTTTCGCCGTGTAGGGTTCGATGTGTACAAGGAATCTGGTGGCAAGGTCGCTTCTATCCGCCCTAGCCGTGATGAACACGTCGGTCGGCCTTGCCACTCCTGGGTAAATCCAGACTTTGCAGACTCCATTCTCGCCGCGGACGATCCGCGCATCGACGCGAGTCCCGTCTTGATCAGTACACCGCCACGACACCGCATCGCCATCGTGCCCACGCAGACGGACGACTGCCGACCACGTCTCACCTGGTACCAGGTTCTCACTCTCGATGACGACAATCTCGGGAGGGCGACGGGTGATGATGACAGCAACCGCCAACACGACGAGCAACAGACCGACAATCATGAATGCACGTCGCTGTGCAGTCCCCATCGGCTTCACTGGCTGCCTGGCGCGGGAGGTGGACAACTGGCCATGCATGGTCAAAGAATCTCTAGCTGGCAACGCCTCGTCGGTCCATCGCGGGGCACGCGATCCCGCAAACGAATCGCGGAGGCGATATCAGCGTAGAGAAGCCGAGCCTGCAACAGGCGACGCGCACCAGATACACTAAGGGGCCGGTCGGACTCGCGCCTCGACTCCATCACTCTGGCCAAGTCAACGCCAACCCCAACGAGATGAACAACGACCATGCGCACGCGGTTTTCACGGGGTCTTCCCTCCAGATGATCTATCTTTATAACACGCAAGGCGCATGATTGGCGTGGCTGGATGAGTTTTCTGACGAAATGAACGTCCTCTTTGCCTCTGCCGAAGTCTCGCCGTTCGCCAAGGTCGGCGGGTTGGCCGATGTCGCCGGGTCCCTTCCGGTCGCGCTCAGGGCGCTGGGCCACGACGCCCAAATCGTCATGCCCGCCTACCGCATGGTGCTCGACGACCCGCGATGGTCCACCCGCGACATCGCACGGTTCACCGTCGAGGTCGGGCCCGGCTGGACCGAAGAAGCCGTCGCCTACGCTTCATCCATCGAGGACGTGCCCGTGATCCTCGTCGGCGGCGACCGGTGGTTCCAAGACGCAGTGTCCAGCGAAACGGTCTACCTGCCTGGCGCAGACCAGTATCTGTTCTTCGCCCGAGCCGCTCTTGAGGCCACGAAAGCGCTCGGCTGGAAGCCCGACGTGGTGCACGCGAACGACTGGCACATGGCGTTCCTGCCCCTGCTGATGCGCGAGGGGAGCGACCGCACGTGGGACGACGTCGGCGCGGTGTTCACCATCCACAATCTGGCCTACCAAGGCTGCTTCGGGCCCGAGTTGCTCGACCAACTCGGTCTGCCTCGGCGCCTTTTCAACATGCACCAAACCGAGGCGTGGGGCGCGCTCAACTTCCTCAAGACGGGGTGCGTGTTCTCCGACCAGGTGAACACGGTCAGTCCGCGTTACGCCCAGGAGATCCAGACGCCCGAGTTCGGTTGCGGCTTGGACGGCGTGATGCGGATGCTTCACGACCACCGGGCGTTGCACGGCATCCTGAACGGCCTCGACACCGGTCGCTTCGACCCTTCACAGGACCCTGCCCTGGTTCGCAACTTCTCGGCGGACGACCGATCGGGCAAGGCCGAGTGCCGCGCGGCTCTCATGCGGGAACTCGGGCTGCCCGAAATCGAAGGGTGTCCCGTGGCCGGGGTGGTGAGCCGCCTAAGCGAACAGAAGGGCATGGACCTGATGCTGCACGCCGCCGACGCGCTGGCCGCCGTCCCGATCCAGTTGGTGGTCCTGGGCGTGGGCGACCCTTGGTTGGCCGGTGAGTTCCAGGCCCTACAAGAGCGACTGCCGAACCACGTCCGCTTCGTCGAGCGGTTCGATCTCGATCTGGCGCAGCGCATCTATGCCGGTTGCGACCTGTTCCTGATGCCCAGCCGGTACGAGCCATGCGGTTTGGGCCAGTTGATCGCCCTGCGCTACGGCACGTTGCCCGTGGTTCGCGAGACGGGCGGCCTAGCGGACACGGTTTGGGAAGGCGTGAACGGCTTTTCGTTCTTGCCACAGACCGAAGACGCGTTTCTCGGGGCGGTTCGGCGTGCGCGCGAGGCGTTCTGCGACCCCGTGCGGTGGCAGGCGATGCAGACGACGGCGATGTCGGGAGACTACGGCTGGGTGCGGAGCGCAGGCGAATACGAGGCGCTTTATGGCCGGGCCATCGCCCGCCGCCAACCGGTCCTGACCGCCTAGGAAAGCACCATGGGCAGGATTCTCTCTATCCATTCGTTCAGGGGCGGGACGGGAAAGTCGAACACATCGGCGAATCTCGCCGCCGTCTACGCGCTACAGGGCGAGCGGGTGGGCGTGGTGGACACCGATATCCAATCTCCCGGCATCCACGTGCTTTTCGGCGTGGACGAGGTTGGCGGACACCCGACGCTCAACGACTATCTGTACGGTTCGTGCGAGATCGAGGCGTGCGCCTTGGACGTATCGGGTGCCGTTGGTGCGCAAGGGGGTGTGTTCCTGATCCCCAGCAGCGTCAAGCCCGGCGAGATCGCGCAAGTATTGCGGCAGGGATACGACGTCGGGCTGCTCAACGACGGGTTCCAGCGCCTGATCGAAACGCTCGCGCTCGACGTGCTGATCATCGACACGCACCCGGGCATGAACGAAGAGACGCTCCTCTCCATCGCGATTTCCGATGCGTTGGCTGTGGTGATGCGGCCCGACAAACAGGATTACCAGGGCACGGGCGTCACGGTGGATGTGGCGCGGCAACTCGGGGTGCCTTGCCTGAAGATCGTGATCAACAAGATGCCTCCGAGTTTGGATGCTTCGCGCTTGGCCGCGCAGGTGGCCGAGACGTATGGTTGCGACGTGGCTGGGGTCGTGCCGCACAGCGACGACTTGATGGAACTAGCGAGTTCGGGCGTGTTCGTGGCGCAGCATCCCGCCCACCCCGTCGCCGACCGCTACCGCTCGATCGCCGAGGCCCTGCGGCCCTGAGTGGGCTGTGACGAGAGCTATATGTGGCTATGTATGCATCCTTCAAAAAATACAACAAAAGACAGACCAAGGCTTGACATCGGCGAGGAAGGCCAGGTAACAAGGCGAACATGGACCACAGGGGCACGCGTCGGGCGACTTCGATCTTCCGCAACCGGTTTTGGACGCTGGTTGCCACTCTCGGCGTGCTGTGCGGGGGGGGGTAGCCCATGCCGACATCACGGTCACTCCCCTCGGATTAATCGGCGCGCGCATGGAGCACGACGTCAATGGCACCAAGGACACGCGGACCAGTTCTCCTTGGCTCAGCAATCCGCTCTGGTCGGTTTCCTACGACGGCACGACGACGATTTACAAAGTGGACTCAGCTTTGAGCCGCAAGGCCAATCAAACGGGCGGGTATTACGTGTCCGTGCAAGCGGGCTCAGACTACAGCGGCAGCAACGCCTTGCGGGTGGGTTACCTCGTCGAGACCGACACCAACCCGGGGAGCGCGCCCCTGAAGCTTCGCGTCAGCTATACCAGTTGGCAGTATGTCCATGTCCTCTCTACGGTTGGCTACGCCTACGGAAGCGCGTTCGCACATGTTATTCATGGCAGTGACTTCAGAGGTGTCAACGCAAAGAGTCGACTGAATCAATTGGTTGACGTTGTCAATGACCAGCAGTCTGGGCCGAGCCCTCAATCGTTGTTCTTTCACGACGAGCCTGTGATCATACAGAGCCCTTCTTGGAGCTACAACGCTGGCGTTTGGAGCACAACCGTCAACATCAAGGTTCCATCGGTCTTTGCAATGTGCAAGGCAAACCTGACTAGTAGCGGTGGTGCCCAGACTGTCCTTTCCATTGATGCCGAATGTCAGGTCTCCGTAGCCATTGCTTCTGCAGCCATTAACACTAAGAATGTCTTCGCATCGGTCAACGGTTCTAACAACAGCGTCATCCCGATTGAAGTCAGGAATACAAGCGAAACTCTCCTTGACAATGTGCAGGTTGGCGTGGATGGCTCGGGCGCATTCGGCGTTGATATGGGTGAGTTGTCGAATGGCACATATCATCTGTACGCCAAGCCGCGGGGAGCGTTGCGGAAAAAGGTGATTGTAAACTACACCACATCCGGTGTCACAGGGGTTTCTTTCACCTGTCTCTACGGGGACGTGGATGAGGACAACGACGTGGACGACGATGATCTGGATTTCATCACTGGCAACCTTGGCAAGGACTACGACGATTCGGATTGGTATCTCGTGGACGGGAACGGAATGGCACCATTCATGGCCGACCTCAACCATGATGGTGCTGTCACGTCGGCCGATTACGACGTCGCTGATGCGAACCACGGAATTGACGGCGATTGAACTTAGGAGCTCTGACAAGGAGAAGCACCTCGGATGATTACACTACTCACACTCGTCATGATGGGCCAGTTGGCAGGTGCCGATGCGCCTCGGTTCGATGGAAACCCCGAGCCTGGTTGGGTGATTATCCCGATCGAAAAGGGTACAAGAAGGAGAGTGAACGACGGCTACTATTCCAAGCTGTTTAGGGGCGACGGTGTGGACCTATCGGGCAGCGAGAAGACTCAGGTCGTGCAGGACACGGTACAGATGAAGGACAGCAGGGGTGCAGATTGGTGGGTCATAAAAGTGCTTATGGCGACCGACGAAGGCTCGAAGCTCCTCATGTTGCCTAGCGGGAAGTACCTTGTCGCACTGGGCAGAGTCGGTCACCTGGCGAAGGTCATCGAAGTAAACTACGATCGCGGTGGAACGGTCTTGGTGAAGCCGCCAGTGCTTATCGGCGGAGCGTTTTTCGGTGGACCCATGATCACCGAAAAGGATCTCCAGGCCACCATTGCGCGCTTGGGCGTGACGGCGAAGGACTTCACGGAGTTCAGCATTCACTTCAACCACGAGTTGCCGGCGCTCTACGCCGACTACGATCTGGACGGTGCGATCACTCAAAAGGACGTGGACATCGTGCGCGCCAACCTCGGGAAGAAGGCTGATCCGTTGCCGAAGAAGATGACAGGCGGGCGCTGACCCCCACAAGGCCTCGGGTCCAGATTCCTGAGCCGCAGGTATTCTCAGGTGTGGTGCAATCCCGACCCGGTCGCATTGAACGAGTCATCCAGTTCCTCACGCCAGAGGAGGCGGATGCGCAGGACCGCGCGTACTGGGCCTCCTTGACGCCGAACGAGCGCGTGGCGAAGCTGTGCGAGTTGCGGGAACATGCGTGCATCCTTCAAAAAATACAACAAAAGACAGACCAAGGCTTGACATCGGCGAGGAAGGTCAGGTAATAAGGCGAACATGGACCACAGGGGCACGCGTCGGGCGACTTCGATCTTCCGCAACCGGTTTTGGACGCTGGTTGCCAC
>JBDHZD010000045.1:0-28520 GCA_039811705.1 Fimbriimonadaceae bacterium
CGGCAGAAGAACACGGCCAGGTCGTCGCCCTCGATCGGCTTGCCGTCCACGGTCAACCGCTTACCCACCTGTACGGGCGATTGGCCGAGGAGCGCCTGCCATTGGCTGTTCGTGGTCGAGTTGCCATAGAGCACGACGGTCCGATCCACGAAGTCGCGCACGTTGAACACGGTGTCGGGGATGAGGTCGGGGGATCCGTTGCCCCGGTAGCCGAACTGCTCGGCATCGTAGCGCGCCTTGGCGAACGCCCACGCGTTCTCGGCGGCGTTGCCCTTGGTGCCGTAGACCAGCACGAAGCCGTTCGTCATGGCCTCCTTGATCGGCCCGGCGCGAAGGGGGCTTTTGTGGAGCGCGGGAACCGGCTCGGCGAGGCCCCACTTGCCGTCGCGCTTGGCCAGGGCGACGTGGTTGAGGGAGGTCGGCCAAGGCGACTTCACTTCTTGGCCGTCCACGACGAACGCGACCTCGCCCGGGGAGAGCCCACGCAGGTCGAACGCGAGGGTCTCGACGTTGGACGTCGTGCCCGAGAAGCGGCGGAGCAGCGGGTCGAGCCGGAAGTCCACGGTGCTGGGCATCAGGGGCCTTTCTTGGCGGCGGATTTCGGCCCAGCGCATGCGGCTCGAGATCCCGGGGTTCACCGTGGTGAACCGCACGTACCGCGTCTCGGCCAAGGTTGGAATGTTGCGTCGAGCGAACAGGTCGACCATCGGGGGCCAATCGAGACAGGACGCACCGGGCTCGTCGTCGTCGTCCCACCAGTGGCCGACGCCCAGTTTTTCGTAGTACTGGAAGTCCTTGTGGAATTCGCCGAGCCGCTTGGCCATCTCGCGCGCTTCGGAAACGGGCACGCTCTCGTCCTTGTCCGAGTGCAGGATGTAGACGCCGAGCGGGGCGAGGTTCTGGATGCGGAGCAGCGTGTCGCTGGGATTGCTGGCGCGCTGCACCAGGTCCTCGACGGGGTCGGGGTTTTCGATGCGCCGCCCGCCGCCGTAGCTGAAGAAGCTGATCCAGCCCGCGCTCGGGCCGATCGCGGCGAACCGGTCGGGGTAGGTGACGCCGAGGTGCCACGTCCCGTGTCCGCCCATCGAGTGGCCCGACAGGTAGATGCGCGACGGGTCGGGCTTGTAGCGTTCGGTGGCGTTGGCCAGCACCTCCATGGCGTCCATGCGGCCCCACTCCTCCCAGTCGAACCCGTAGGGGCGGCGGTTGGTCGCGCAGACCACGTTGGCCCACGACTTGGGACCGTAGGCGTTGGCTTGGTTGGTGGCTTCGACGCTGGCGCCGTGAACGCTGAGGATCATGGCCTTGCCCGGGCCGGTGGTGGTGGCGGGCTGGACGGCGTAGTATTGGACCGAGCCGTCGATCTGGCTGCGGAACGTCCGCTTGTGCATCTGGGTGGGCAGTTTCGCTTCTAGCTTGACTTCGACGCGCGAAACGACGCGGCGCGAACTGCCCTCGAGCCGGACCAATTCGACGGTGAGCGGGACCTGGCCGGGAGCGGCCACGCTGAGCACCGGCAGGTCGAAGCCGACTTTTCGAGCGGTGAGCGGTGCGATGGGCGGCAGACTGGTGAGGGCTGTTCTGCCTTGGCCCGCGTCGACGCGGACGGCCAGATTGGTCTGCATCGAGCCCGTGGCATTGGTGAGCATCAAGGCGCCGAGTTCTTTGCGCCGCTCGCCCACGATGTAGTCGGGGAAGGTCGTGTCCTGCAGGCCAAGCGCAAGCGGCTGTTGGACAGGGATCAACCGCGCCGTCAGGCGGCCGCGACCCACGGAGAAAAGGAACTCGTTGACGCCCTTCTTGAGCCGGACCGGGAGCTGCACGTAGCCGAAGCTGTAGGGATCTCCCGTTCTCGGCTCACCGTTGGCGACCACCATGTTGTGCCCGACGGCGTGCAGGATGACCGTCTCTTCACGTTCGGCACGGTGGGTCAGGTACACGTAGCCGCCCCGCAGCGCTGGGCCGGTGAACGCGCCGTCTTCGCCCGCTTTGATGGGCGCCCAAGTGCGCGCCTCGCCGCCGGGGACGGGGATTGCGTCGCCCTCCTTGGGTGTTTCAAATGTGCCTCGGGCGATTCTGGCCGCGATGGCGTCGGTGACGATGGGCGTCCTCCCCGACCGACCCACGGACTGGATCGCCAACCCTTCGCGGAGCACGATCGGCTCGGCGAGAGCGGTCTGGAGGGCGAGGGCTGCTGCGACGGCGCTGAGCATGCTTGGGAGTCTACACGCCTGATGGATGGTTGGGCTTCCTGGCCGTCGAACAACCCCTCGGTCCGTTGCTTGCACCGGATTGACCACCGGGACAGCGGAGCTACCCGCAACGCGGTCCACTAGATCATCAAGACCGGGGTTTGAGTGGTGGGCGGTACAGGACTTGAACCTGTGACCCCTACAGTGTCATTGTAGTGCTCTACCACTGAGCTAACCGCCCGGGGGAACCCCTATTATGGCCCGGAACCGGGGCCGAAGTCAACCTACCGCAGCCTGAACCGGTGCCGGTGCTTCACCGCGTACATCGCCGAGTCGGCACGGCCCAAGAGTTCCTGCAGCGAGGACGGGGACGAGGGGTCGAAGTCCGCCGCGCCCAGCGAGATCGAGACGCCGGCCAGGTGTGCGCGGAGACGTCGCTCGATCTTGCGCACGTCGCGCAGCGTTGCGCCTTCGGCCAGAATCGCGAACTCGTCTCCACTCAGGCGGCCCAGGACATCATTGGTGCGAAACGTCAGGCGCAACGCACGGGCCACCGAGGTGAGTGCCCGGTCTCCGGCGTGGTGCCCCAAGTGGTCGTTGATGGACTTCATGTCGTCCACGTCCGCGTACAGCAACAGCATGGGTCGGTGGTCGCGCAAGGAGGCGGCCAGGCGTTCCTGGGCGTGGGCAAGGAACCCCCGTCGGTTCAGCAACTTGGTCAGCTCGTCGGTGAGCGATTCGCGCCGCAGTTCGGATTCGCGTTCGAATCGGTACGCGGCGAGTCGCAGGCGCATCGCCAACTCCTCCGGGTCGGTCTTGTCGAGGCCCACATAGTCGTGGACTCCGGCCTCGATGACCTCCAAAGCGACGTCTGCTCGCTGCGTTTCCTCCAAGGCCACCACGGCCACGCGGCGGGTCCAGCGACGCAACAGGGCTCGGCCCGCTTCGTCCAGAGGCAGGTCGCGGGGGCTGGCCACCAGAAGCGAAGGCGCGTCGCCTGATCGCTCTGGATCGAACCAGCACGTTTCGGGGATGAACTCGACGCGCGCCGACGTGGCGGCGGCGAGGAGGTCTCGCATCCGCTCGGAGCGCAGTTCGCGGCCGTGCACCCAGATCGTCTGGGGCGGGGCCGTCGTTTCGACGAGTCGATGAGGCATGAAAAGGCGGGCGCCTTGGTGGTCCCGTACCCATTAGACGGCACAACGCCCGGCAAACTTGCGGGTCGAACGTCCAAAGTCCCGCGCATGGCTTGACCGCGCAGTGTGCCACGTGGTAGGATTCCAGTTCGCGAGCGGGAGTAGCTCAGTGGTAGAGCATCTCGTTGCCAACGAGAGGGTCGCGGGTTCGAATCTCGTCTCCCGCTCCAGCCTCCCCGACCCGTTCTACCCGTCGCTACCGAGCTGCAGGCCTTGTGGCCTGGTCTTCGTACTCTGCGTTGACCAGCGCCGACCATTTGGCCGAGTCCAGTCGATCGGTGGGATGCAGGCGCAGACCGAGTCGGAAGTGGTCCTTCAGCGGACGGTGCTTCCGACAGTAGCGAACTTCGCCTTTCAGCTGAATGGTCGTTCCTCCGACACGGATCGCGAGAGACACCGTTTCGCCCTTGTCGATGTATGCCATGCTGACGACTCCAGCGCCGTGCGCCGAGGCGTCGACAAGAAATCCCTCGACGGATTCGCCCTCCCACGTGAGGGTCAGAGGCAGGTCGCTGATGTGGGTGCGCGCCTCCTCGGGCGTCGGGTCCAGATAGCGAACGGGGTGCTCGATGGCAAGGTCGATGTAGTTCGCCTCGGTCTTCGAGCAGGTTCCGAAGAACTGAGCGACATGCTGGATGCCGAAGGATTCGAGGGCGTAACGGTCGCCACGACGATGCAAATCTTCGTTGTCCGTGTAAATGGTCAACGCGCCGTCTTTGATGCTCTTGATCCACCCGTAGAAGAAGCGTCCATCGGTCAGTCGCTGCAGGCGGGTTCTACGGTTCAGGAACTCTTTGCGCAGGGACATCTTGGTTCCTCCTAACCCGCCATTCGGTTTTCGACCTTGCTCGGCGCTTGCGCGTCGGCCAACAGGCGTTCCCAGCGAGCCCGCTCTACGCGGCTCATATCGTCCAGTCGAACCCCGGTGCGGAACCTGCCTCCGTCGCCTTCGGCCACGCGCGAATAACGAACCTCGCCCGAACAGACCAGTTGGCCATAGCCGGTCTGCAACACCAGCTGCACCTGATCCCCTCGCGAGAGTTTGGCGTCGCTGATCAGGCCGATCCCGTGTTCCGAGCCATCGACCACCTCGAAGGCGACCTCGACGCCTTCCCACAGCGCCTTGCCAGTGATGCCACGCAGGTTCAGCCGGGTGTCTTCGGGCTGGGCGGGCAGGTATCGGATGGGGAGTTCCATCCGAAACGTGGCCGTTCGGTCGGCGAACGTGGACAGCCGCGCACGGAAGTTGGCAGTCGCTTTGACCCCATAGACCTCGAACATGCAGATGTCGTCGCGATGCAACGTCGCCGGCGCCGAAAGGTGAACGGTGAGTTCGGCCCCCGCGATTTCGGTCGCCCACCCCGAGAAGAAGCGTGCATCGGACAAACGCTGAAACCGCGTGCGTCTGTTGATGAAGTCGAGTTCGAGCATGGCGACGACGGGGATTTCCGTTTCCAATCATTGGCAGAAAGCTGTCCCGACCTTATGGTCCCGGGGGACTCCGTCGCCAAAACCAAGGCCCAAGCGGTTGCCATCCCGAGAGCGTAGAATGGGTCATGCTTGCCGCGATTCTGGCCATGGGAATGGCAACGCTCGACGTTCGTACGTTTGCTCCGTCGGACGATTTCTGGATTTATCCCTTCGCTTCGGATACGGCCGAACCGTATCTGCGCGCCTGGGGCAACGGCGGCAAAAGCCTTCCCGAGGCGTCCGACGACGCCGACTCGTTCTCCCACAGCTATCTTCGGTTCGATTTCACCGATGTGCCCAAGGGATCGTACACGGTCAAGTCCGCCACGCTGGTCCTGCACCACGTGCCGGAATTCGGATTCACGAAAGCCGACGCGGACCGTTTGCCTCTCGAGCTGCGGTTCGTGCCCACCACCTTCCGCGAGAAGACCTGGGACCACGGCAAACTCAAGGAACTCAAGCCTAAGGCCGGGCCGAGCGGTGTGGTCGCTGCCGGCGTATTCGGCAAAGCCGAGAGCGGCCAGCCCGTCCCGATCACGTTCGACCTACTGTCGGGCAAGGATTCGTTCGCCGATCGGCTGGTGAAGGCGCTGGATTCGGACGATCGGACCGTGGCGTTCCTGCTGACGGCCTCGTTCGACCCTTCGGCGAGCGGGCGCGAGTTCATCTACAAGGTGTACTCGAAGGACGGCCCCGCCGAACACCGCCCGCAGCTGAAGCTGGAACTCGAGCGCAAGTAACGCCGCAGAGTTTGGTGTATCCTCAAAGCATCGCGCGACCGTAGCTCAGTGGATAGAGCGTCTGCCTCCGGAGCAGAAGGTCGAAGGTTCGAGTCCTTTCGGTCGCGCCATGCCGATTTGCTTGGCGAATCGGAGGAGGCTTTGCATGGTTGCTCTGCTTTGTTTCTTGGTCGTGGGGCTTCAGTTCAGCGACCTGATCCGTCGAGGTGACGAACGTCTTCAGAACAACAACACCCCGATCGCTCGTGCGATCGACTTGGAAACACTCGCCAAGCCCGACGGGTTGCGGGTGATTCAGCGAAGGCTCTCGTCATTGAGCCGGCGGACGGACTCCTCATCGAGACGCGAACGGCACTACCTGTATGCCGCACTTGCGGAGTCCAAGAAGCCCGGGGCGTTGGAGCTGGTCTTGAGTCAAATCGATGCGCTTGACGGCTATATGTACCTGCTGATCCAAGCGACGATCCTGAAGCGTCAACAAGAGTCCAAGCCGATTCTGATCGCGATGGCCAGACGAGGATCGGTCGAATCCGTGCGCTGGGTGCGCCAGTACAACGAGTTTCCTTCCGATTTCACGGTCGCGGCCCTCTTGAAGCATCCGAACCCCGAATTCCGTAAGGTCGGTCTCGAGGCCAGCGACGATCGAGAGTCCCTTTGGGCGATGTTGGACGATCGGGATCCGGGTGTTCGGAGGTGTGCGGTTCAGGCGATACTCGCCAAGAACGAACGCGATATCCCGGATCCTATGTTCAGGCACAGCCAGCCGAGAGCGAGAGACGAAGACGAATGGGGAATGCCGCCGAAGGAGGCGATCGATGAGATTCATAGGCGAAACAAGGCCGACCTCCACACCCTGGCCACCCATAGAGACTGGGCCGTCAGGGCGGAATTTGCGCGGAATGTACCGGCGTACGACCCGCTAACGGTTCGGCTGGCTCAGGACAAAGACGTTCGGGTCCGACGGGCGCTTTACGAGCGATTCCGGTATGAGGAGAACCCGGTCAAGGGGGATTACGATATGGTCGAGACCTTGTACCTAGAGGACATTGCGGACCCAGACTCGAGGATGGGGGCCGTCTTTCAAAGAAACAGGGATGCGGTCGCGTTGCTCGGCGACAGGGGCCTCGACTCTTCCCGCGGTCGTCTTCCCGTCTTGCCCTACCTCCTGCAGTCCGCACGGGACGGTCAGCCGGGAGAACGAGAAGCGGCAAGGGAACTCGCGCTGGACTTGCTGAATCCACGTATGCAATTTGGTGACAAGGGGGACCCTGACTCTGAAGACGAACGTATGCTGCTCGAGTTCGTCAAGTCCAAGGCTGGTCAAGAAGCGATTCGCCGGCGTGCTTTGGCTGAATCCCGACGGCCTGAACCTGGCGCGTGCCTCCCGTTGCTCGTCCGAGCGACCTTCCCCGACCGCTTCAAGCTCCTGGAGCGCATCATTGGCGATGACCGCTGGGGTGACTTCGCAGAGGTTGCCGAATGGCTGGAAGGGGACGAGGCGGTTCGGTGGCTGACCGGGCTGATCGTGGCGCGCCACAATCGGTACCGGACAGAGCCATTGGACTATTGGGAAGCGAACACGATGATCGGCGGTCCCATCTGGGCACTGGGCAAGCTTCCGGCCTTCAACGACGCCGGTCCCGTGCTGGAACTCTTGAAGCGCCCGCAATCGGAGGGCCTTCGCGAGGCGATGATCGTTTCGCTCTCGGGCCTCGTCAGAGATCCGAAGGTAAGGCGCACCCTCGAAGAAATGGCCGCTTCGGACTCGAAGGATGCAGATACCGCGAGAAGGGTCCTCGCCAATCTCGACAAGGGTTCCGATCGTCGATAGAAACGCGATTCATTTGGGTTGGCGGCAACGGCCGAAGCCGGTCCCTCGGAATCACGGGGGGCATGACGGAGCATGCCCCTCCAGCTTGCGCTCTAGATCAGCTTCGTTTGACCGGGGTGCGCGACTTCGGCCACGGGCACTTCGCCGAACTGCAACACCTTCGGCGCGAGCACTTCCTTCGAGGCCAGGCCCTGCTCCCACGTCACTTCAAGGCCCGTGTACGCGGCCATGCGCCCGAGAATGGCCGTCATCGTGGCGTCCGCCACTTGTCGGCCCTCGTTGATCGGCTTGCCGGACTTGATCGCTTCGATCAGGTGTCGGTGCTCCTGCACGTACGGGTTGGGACGGTCGCCGTCGAACCTCCAAGGGTTCTCGCCCACGATACGCGTATTGGCGTTGGATGAGCCCTTGGTGCCGACGATGGACTCGGAGACGCGCGAGGCCGTGCCGTCGATCTGGCGACACATGGAGATCATCTTCGCCCCGTTCGCATACTCGAACTCAGTGGCGAAGTGGTCGAAGATGTGGCCATAAGCGGGATCGGTGCGGCATTGGCGTCCGGCCAGACTGATGGCCTTGACGGGGTGCGCGTTCATCGCCCAGTTGCACACGTCGATGTTGTGGACGTGCTGCTCCACGATATGGTCGCCCGAGAGCCAGGAGAAATACAGCCAGTTGCGGAGCTGCCACTCCATGTCGGTCCAACTGGGCTGCCGCGCGTTCATCCACAGTCCGCCCTGGTTCCAATAGGCGTAGGATGCGACGACGTCGCCCATCTGGCCGTCATGAATGCGGTTCATGCACTCGCGGTAGGCGAGGTCGTGGCGGCGTTGCGTGCCCGCGACGATACACAAACCCTTCTTTGTCGCCGCATCCGACGACTCGTACACGGAGTGGATCCCCGGCGCATCCACGGCGACGGGCTTCTCCATGAACACGTGCTTACCCGCCGAGATGGCGGCGGCGAGGTGGGCCGGGCGGAATCCGGGGGGTGTGGCGAGGATGATCAGATCGACGTCCGTCTTGGCCACCTTTTCAAAGGCGTCCCAGCCGCTGAACGCGTGGTCGTCAGCGACCTTGTAGCGCTCTTTCAGGTTGTCGCGCAGCTGGTTGCGCGAGCCGCTGAGCCGATCCGGGAACAGGTCGCCCATCGCCCAGATCTCGACCGAGGGATCGGCGGCGGCGCAGTCCATGGCGGCACCGGTGCCGCGCCCGCCGCATCCGATCAGGCCCACCTTGAGCGTTTCCTTCACTGAAGCGTGCACAAATCGAGGGGCCACCGTCGCAGCGGCCGCAACCGTCGAACCCAACATGAACTGACGTCGCGTCATGCCTCCCATTTTGGCCCTATTGGAGGGGGGTTCCTGCCTGAATCGGTTGACGATTTGTGTTTCTTGTCGCGATGCTGTGAAATGCCAACTGCAAACCACGCCACACTGGTCGACCATGCGGCCCAGTGCGCGGACATCGCGAACTACTGGTTCCTCGGCGTCTCGGGTTCCGTGACCGCCACGGGCTTCTTTGTGGACGCCCAAGGGAGGCGAACCGGCGGCTCGTTCAGCACCACGGTTCCGGTCGCCAACGGCTCGAACGATCCGGTGCGCATCGCGTCAGTTCCCTCCGACGCCGTCGGAGCGATCGTCAGGCTCAGCGGAGCCGTTTACTGGGATCTTGCGCAAGGTGCCTTCGGGGCCGACTTCAAGACCAACTACGCGCGCTATCCGCAGTACGCATCCGGCGTGAACGTGGCCCTGGGCCGGGTGCAGGTGGCCTGAGATGCCCACACTGTTCTCCGAAAGACCGCTCCGCAACGGTCAGTCCGTCGCTGGTGGAGGCGCCGACCACGTGTTGTACACGGACGCTTCGACCCGGTTGGTGGCCGGCCCCGCGTCTGGCGCGGTCAACGCCAAGCTCGAATCCACATCGTCCCACGCCCAGTTCACGCTGACGTCGCCTTCGGGGTCGGAATCGCGGTTCCGCATGAGCGACGGAACGCTGCGCTGGGAGTTGGGGCGCACGGGCGGGAACGACTTCTTCGTCTATTCGTACGCCCTTGCCGAGTTCGTCCTGCGGATCTCGGGCTCCACCGGACATGTGGGCATCCGCACGACGTCGCCGACCGCACCGCTCGACGTCAACGGCAACACGATTCGCCTCCGCCTATCGAAGACGCCCTCGTCCGCTTCCGACACGGGCAACGCGGGCGACATCGCCTGGGACGGCGACTACATCTACGTTTGCACCGCGTTGAACACGTGGAAGAGAGCCGCTCTCGCCACTTGGTAACCACTATGGACAGATACACGATCGAAATCACGCCATCCATCGCCGAAGCCCTGTGCGCGACGCTCGCCTTTGACGGGACGGACGAAGAGCGCCGCTCCCGCTTGGGGACCTATCTGTCGTCGGTCGTCGCGGCCGAGGTCCGGCGCGTGTTGAAGGCCAAGGCGCTGGCCGAAGCCGAAGCCGCCTTCGACGCCCAGCACCAAATCTGAACGAAAGATGACAATTGGATCTTCTTTCCGGCGGCGTGAAGAAATCGGGGGGTTGGCGGGTTTGTAGGGTTGTCAGGACACCGAAGGGAGAGTCGAAGTGGGCCGTTTTTCGAGGGGAGCGCGGCTCATTCGTTCCGCAACGGGGGGTGTCGTTCCCCACACCCCCCACCTATTTGAGTCTGCCCCTGAGGAAAGCTTGACGCCAAGCCAAAGAACCGCTATGATTGACAGGTTGCACGACTTTCTGTCGTCGCACCTTCGGGGTATCGAGTGCTAGGACCCATTGCGAACTTCATTTGGCGAATGCTGTCGTTGATTTCGTTCCTCATCGGGGCGGGTTGCATGATCTATGCGATCAGCTACTTCGGTGGGTTCCTCAAGATCAGCGAGGACGTGCGCTACGCCATCAGTTCACAGAACTTTGCCACGGTATCGGCGCACCTCGCCAACGCCCAACTCGTTCAGGCGACCACCGGTGTGTTCGTCGGGCTCTCGTTCGCCTTCTTCGGGGCGGGCATGGTCCTGCAAGGGGTGGCCTCTGGCGACGACAAAGTCGACGGGGAAGCACGGGCCCGCTTGGCCATGAGCCGCACATTGCCGGGAGCGATCGTTTTCCTGTGCGCAGCCATCCTCATCGCCTGGTGCACGGCAAGCAGCGCGTCCAACGTCAACCTGCCCGACTCGAAAGCCGCCGCGAAACCCTGATCGCTGTTCGACGCAGGATTCTTGTATCCTAACCGAACGCATCATGGACATCTTGCGCACGCTGCTCAAAGTCGCGCCATTGTTGGCGTTGCCCGTCGCGCTTGGCCTGACCGCCCGTGAGGCCTCGCCCAAGGCATCCAAGGCTCGAGTGGTGCTGGTGTGGAGCACCGATTGCCCCGTCGCTTCGCGGTACACCGAACGGCTCGGCCAGATCGTCGCCGACTACAGGGCAACGGGCGTCGACTTCGAGATGCTGTTCCCCAACGACCTCGAATCGAGCGATGGCGTCCGCCGCTACCTCGAAGAAAGGGGTCTGGACATCAAGTGGTCGCTCGACCACGGTGCGGTGGAGTCCAAATCGCTCGGCGCGGAGCGCATCCCCACCGCCTTTGTGTTCGATGCCGCTGGCCACAAGGTGTACCAAGGCGCTCTGGACAACCACAAGGACCCCACTCTGGCGCGCAAGCCGTACCTGCGCGATGCGCTCGACCTCGCCCTCGCCGGCAAAGCGGGAGCCATGCCCCCGACCACTCCCGAAGGGTGCGTCCTGATGCCGGGGGCGCCCTTGCCCAAGCCAAGCGAGGTCTCGTATGCGGAGCACGTGGCCCCGATTCTTGCGAAACAGTGCCTGTCGTGCCACCGGCCCGGCGAAGTCGCACCGTTCTCGCTGGTCGGCTACGAGAACGCCCGCAAGTGGGCGCCGATGATCGCGCTGACCACCGAGCGGGGCACCATGCCACCTTGGAAGGCCGCCCACGGCTACGGCGAGTTCGTCGGTGAGATGCGCCTCAGCGATTGGGAACGGGCGACGCTCAAAGCGTGGTCCGAAGCCGGAGCGCCCAGAGGCGACGTGGCCAAGGAGCCGCCCGTTCCGACCTTCTCTTCCGAATGGTCGTTGGGCGACCCGTCGCACGTCGTGAGCATGCCCAAGCCGTTCAAAGTCCCGGCGAGCGGAGGCGACGTGTACCGCAACTTCGTGATCAAGACCGACTTCAAAGAGACCAAGTGGATCACGGCGATGGACGTGCGCCCCGGCAACAAAAGGGTCGTCCATCACGTCATCGCGTTCCTCGACGAGCGGGGCCATTCCCACGCCATGAACGGACAAGACAACGACGGTCAAGACGGCTACACCACGTTCGGCGGTGTGGGATTCAATCCCAGCGGCGCGCTCGGCGGCTGGGCACCGGGTCTTCGGCCACAGCATACGCCACCCGATTCCGCGTTCGAACTCAAACCCGGAACCACGATCGTGCTGCAAGTGCACTACCACCCGTCAGGCAAGGAGGAGGTCGATCAAACCAAGGTGGGCTTGTACTTCGCCGACAAGACGCCGAGCAAGCCGATGACGCTCGCTTGGATCGCCAACCCGCTCTTCCGCATTCCCGCGGGTGCGGCGAACCACAAGGTCACCTGGCAATACCCCGTCCGCAGCGACGTCACGTTGCATAGCGTGATGCCCCATATGCATCTGTTGGGGCGACAGATGAAAGCGTGGGCCGCCCTTCCGAACGGCGAAACGCGACCCATCATCTGGATCAAGGACTGGGACTTCAACTGGCAACTCAACTACGCGCTCAAGGAACCCCTTTTCCTGCCACGCGGCTCCCGCATCCATCTGGAAGCCGTGTTCGACAACTCGAAGGACAACCCGAACAACCCCAACGACCCGCCGAAAGACGTGCGCTGGGGCGAGGCCACGACCGACGAGATGTTTCTGCTGGTCGCCGCCGTAACGCCGGGCCGCATGGAGTGAACCTCGGGGCCTTGTTAGCGTTGAGATAGGTGTGATCGCCACGCTTGTCGCCGCCGTCGCTTTGGCAGCCCCGCAACAGGAACCGCCCTGCACGTTCCGCTTCGTCTCTGCGGCGGAGTCGGTCAAGCCAGGAACATCGTTCTGGGTCGCTGGCGAGTACGCGATGAAGCCCGAGTGGCACGTGTACTGGCTCAATCCGGGCGACTCCGGTCTGCCGACCACGCTCGACGTCCAACTGCCTGCGGGATGGACGATCGGCAAACTCCAGTGGCCCGCGCCGCACAGATTCGACGTGGGCGGGATGGTCAACTACGGTTACGAGAGGAGGGTGTTGCTCATGGCCGAAGTCAAGACTCCCGCCACCGCAAAGCCAGGTTCCTACGCACTCGTCGCCAAGGCCTCGTGGCTGGCCTGCAAAGAGGAGTGCGTGCCGGGTCAGGGGACAGGGAGCGTGAACGTGAGCATCGGCGATGCGCCGCGAGCCTCGGGAGATGAGGCGGCTTTCGAGGCGTTCCGCAAAGAGCTTCCCACCCGCACCAAACTGACATCCCGGGCGACTTCGACCGCCGCCGGCTATCGGCTCGAGTTCTCACCGTTGGGCGACACGGCACCCAGCGAGGCCTACTTCTACGCGGCGTCCGGCGATGCGCTCTCGCACGCCGCCAAGCAAGAAGCGTCGTGGAGCAATGGGAAACTAGTTTTGGATGTCAAGCGTTCCGAGTATTCGTCGAAGACCCCCGAGGCGATCCGAGGGGTGCTGGTCGTGGTTCGGGGCAAGGAGCGCACCGCCTACGAGGTGTCTCTCGAGGTCTCGGCCCGATAGGAGAAACGCAATGAATCTGATGCTCACCTGTCTCGCCGCTCTGGCCATTGGATCGACCGGAACCGCACCGGTGAACACGGCCGCACCGACGTTCACGCTCACCGACGCCAAGGGCGCGAAGGTCAGCCTTGAGGACTTTCGCGGCAAGTACGTGGTCCTCGAGTGGTGGAACTACTTGTGCCCGATCGTGGTGAAGCACTACTCCAGCCAGAACATGCAGAACCTTCAACGCAAGATGAAGGACGAAGGCGTGGTTTGGCTCACCATCTGCTCTTCGGCTCCGGGCAAGCAAGGCCACGTGGATGGCGCCAAGGCCATGGAAGTCATGGCCGAGCAGAAGGGCGCGCCGCATTCGATCCTGCTCGACCCGACGGGCGAAGTCGGCAAGAAGTACGACGCGAAGACCACACCGCACATGTTTCTGGTGTCCCCCAAGGGCGAACTGCTGTACGACGGCGCGATCGACTCGATTCCTTCGTCCAACGCAGCCGACATCCCCAAGGCCGAGAACTACGTGCTGAAGGCGTTTGAAGAGGCCAAGAGTGGAAAGGCCGTCTCGAACCCCAAAACGCGTCCCTACGGCTGCGGCGTCAAGTACTGACGCTCGCGGGTCTACCGTTCGTGGCTGGCGGTCCGCGGTATTGCGGACCGCCACCTTTTTTCCGCGCCAACCGTTACCGTTCCTAAGCCGCCGGCCCCTGCCGAAGCACCTCGGTGCTCGCCCCATCCCCAACCACCCGGAACCTCTGGCCGCGGCAAGGAATGTTGTCGCACTCGAACCGAACGCCCATCGGCAACGGATGCACTTCTCTCGAACCCGGCACCAGACCGACCACACGTCGCAGGATCAGGTCCACCACCCAACTGTGCATGTAGTCGTCGTAACCGCGATAGAGGGCAGGCGTGCCGGTCACAGGATTGAAATGCTCATAGCAGCAGGGGCGACCCGGGTCGCCATCGTGGAACAAGAGGCGAATCGCCTTGTGGACGCCTTCCGCCGCCTTGGCCAGGGCTTCGCGTGTGCCAAGTTCCAGCGCCGCCTTGGCGAATCCGTCCGCCAGATGCGAATTCGCCATGGGCCAGCTTCGCCCGTTCCACGGGCAGTTCAACCTCTTGTCCTTCCACGCGCCGTGCGCCGAGAACGTGGCGTCGCTGAGGGCCGTCGCAGGAAAACCGGAAGGCAACCAGAACTCGTCCGGGTTCGCCAGCCAGCGTTCGATCAATCGCGAGGCCCGCTCGGGTCCGATGCGCTTCGCACCCAGCAGCAGAGGGTAGAGTCCTGTCCCCGGCCGTGCAGGCGACTTGGCGCCGCTGGGCAGCCGGTCGCAGAAAAACGCGGCTTCGTCGTCCCAGCATGCGTCGATGGCGCGAAAGGCGTCTGCGGCGCCTTGGTGACCGATGGCGTCGAACAGCAACGCCGCATAGACGGTGGCATCCACGCCGCCGACACGGAACGAGGCCCATTCGTCCGCAGCTTCCGAGACGAATTGATAGCGAGACATGTATTCCTGGCCCGTCTCGTTCTGGTCGAACACGCATGTCATGCCGGTGCTTTCCTCGTGGCGCACGTTGCCGAGGTAGTCGGCGTATCGGCGGAGCATTTCGCGGTGCTGTGCGCGGACCGTGCCCGGGTGGATGGCCTCTAGTTGTTGCACGGGGGTGGCGAAGTCGGCGTGGTAGAAGTCCCGCGCCGGACGCCCCGAATAGATGTGGCCGGGCAGGCTCCCGTCGGGTCTCTGGTTGGCCGCCAAGTTGTCCAGAATGCCGATGGCGAGGTCGGGGTCGTGCATCCACGAGGCCTCGCGGAGCATCGCCTGACCCGAGTAGGTGATGCAGTTGCGGAAGAAGCCGATCCCTTCGGCGACAAACGGCCTTCCGAGCCGGGGCAAACCCGGAACCGAGACGGTGTTGAGCTTGATGCCGTACCACCGGTAGCGGTACGCGGCCTCCAGATAGGGGTCTTCGCAGCGGAAGTCGGGCACCGACTCGAAGTGCGCCATCCAATCGAGCCGGGACTCGCGGAGTGCGCCTTTCCCCAGCGACCGGGCCAAGGCCGTGTGGGCGTCTTGGACGGTCAGGCCGACACCGGCAGCCAGGCGAACGGTGTCTCCGGCCCGAACCTTGTAGCCTTGCACGAGGTGCAGGAGCCCCTCCCCTTTGTGGCGGATGATCGGAGGCAAGGCGCCGTCGTACAGGTCGGGCAGAACGCTGGTCCGCCACAACGGCGCGTCGTCGTGCCGTTGGGCGATCTGGACCACACAACCGTCCCGCTTCACCGATGCGCCGAGAGCAACAAACACGGGCACCGACGAACCCAGCTCGGCAGAGCCGGACAGCGCTTCGCGTTCGACCGCGGTTCGGTCCGGTTCTAGTTCGGTCGGCCACCGGGTGTCCAGCCGATAGACCACGCTGTCGTCGTCGGTAGCGAGCAACGATGCCGATCGCCACGGAGTGCCATGCCCCTCCCCATTGGCTTCGGGAAGAGACCACAGGAACAGGTCCGCCTCGCCGTCGCCACTCCACTCGAGTTCGGCGACGAAGGCGTTGGCGGGATGCACGAAGCGGCGTTGTTCGAACCAAAGGCTCCCAGCCGTTCCCGTCGTCACCAGCCGATCGGGCTGCCAGTCGAGTTCGGGGTCGTGGCGGATCGGAGCCTCGCGACCCCTTTGGGCGACCAACACGCAGAACAGCCGGTCGAGCCGAATGTCGGCGAACCAGCACTCGTCCCAGAAACCGATCGAGCCGAGCCAACGCGGGAAGGGGGGCGCAAATAGGCACCCACGTCCGTTGCCTAAAAACCACTTGTCGTCGCGTGCCAGAGATTCGAGGATCATGTTTGCGGCTCCATGAGGCGATAATGAACTAAACGGCCCCGCCGTTCGTATCAGGTCTTACCCATGGTTTCGTTCCGCCGACTTCTTCGTCACGCGCTAGTGCCCGGCATGTTGCTGGCACTGGCCTCGATCGCGCCAGCACAGGAACTCACGTCCGAGGTCAAGAGCGCCGTCATGGCCCGTATGGGCAAGATCGTGACCGAACGCGCGTTCGCCAGCGGCGCGGACTTCAGCAAGTGGCCCGAGTTCGTCAAGGAATACCAAAGCGAGATCGACAAGGCCTCGACCAACGACGAGTTCGCGCAGGCGGTGAATGCCGCGCTCCGCAAGTTCGGGTTCAGCCACATCATGCTGCACACGCCGCAACAGGCGAAGGCGAGAGTGGACCGCAAGCAGGTGGGCATCGGGGTTCGCATTTACCCCCACGAAGAGGGCTTGCTCGTCGTGGACGTCATCGAGGGTGGACCCGCCAAAGCCGCCGGCATCGCGCCCCAGGACATCTTGGTCGAAGCCAACGGCAAGAAGATCGAAGACACAACTCAGGTGGCGGGCGACGAAGGCACGGAAGTCGAAATCAAGGTCAAGCGCCCCGACGGCTCGTTCAAGACCTTCAACATCGTGCGGCGTGCGTTTTCAACCGTCGTGCCGGAAACGGTCGAATTCCCCAAGCCCGACACAGCGGTGCTCAAGGTGCCAACGTTCGACCTGGGCTACAGCGCCAAGCGAGTGACGGAACTGTTCGAGCAGATCGAAGAGAAGCAACCGAAGAATCTGGTGCTCGACTTGCGGTCGAATGGCGGCGGCGCAGTGATGAACATGCTCCACCTGCTGAACAAGGTTCTTCCTCCCGACACCGAGATCGGCGCATTCGTCTCGAAGGATCAAGTCGAAGCGTTTGTCGAGGAGACCAAGGGCGACCCCAAGGATGTGGTGGCCGTCGCCAAGTGGGTGCCCGCGAAGGTCAAGACGTGGGATACAGGCCAGTTCTACTTCAAGGGCCACATCGCTGTACTGGTGAACGGAGCCAGCGGCAGCGCCTCGGAGATCGTGGCGGCGGCACTCAAAGAGAAAGCCGGCTCGCCGGTCATCGGCTCGCGCTCGGCCGGCGCGGTGCTCGCGTCACTTATCATGCCCATCTCGCACGGCTGGCATTTGCAGTTCCCGGTCACCGACTACGTGACCATCGGGGGCCTTCGCATTGAAGGCAACGGCGTCAAAGTGGACCACGAAGCCCCCATGCCGCGCCCATTCGAAAAGGACCTGGGCGTGGAAAAGGCTCTGGAAGTGTTGACCACCTTGGCTCGAAAGGACGGCTGACGGCTCGCGCCACGCACGACAATTCTGACAAGAAACTGACTACACTTGACCGCATGCTGAATGCGGACGTGGCGATCATCGGTGGCGGGCCGTCGGGCAGCACGCTGGGCGCGATGCTCAAAAAGTACGCACCCGACCTCGACGTACTCATTCTGGAGCGCGAGCGTTTCCCCCGCGAACACGTCGGCGAAAGCCAGCTTCCCCTGATTGGGCCCATCTTGGACGAGATCGGCGTCTGGGACCAAATCGAAGCCGCTGGATTCCCCATCAAAATCGGGGCGACGTATCGCTGGGGCACCACCGACGAACTCTGGGACTTCGAGTTCTTCCCCGCGCGGGAATTCCAAGACGAACCAAGGCCCGCGAGATTCAAAGGTCAGCGCAAGCAAACGGCTTTCCAAGTCGACCGGGCGATCTACGACGACATCTTGCTGCGGCACGCCGAGGCGCTTGGATGCAGCATCCGCCAAGAGACGACGGTGCGCCATATCGTGCGCGAAGGCGATCGTGTCGATGGCTTTGTACTCGACTCGGGCGAGACCGTCACGGCCAAGCACTACATCGATGCGTCAGGCAACGCGGGCACGCTGCGCCGAGCCATGGGAGTCGAACTGGACGAGCCGAGCGCCCTTCGCAACGTGGCGTTTTGGGATTATTGGGAGAACGCCGAATGGGCCGTCGAGATCGGCGTTGGAGCGACACGCGTCCAGGTCATGAGCTTAGGGTTCGGGTGGATCTGGTTCATCCCGCTCGGCCCGACACGCACCAGCATCGGCCTGGTGTGCCCGGCTGAATACTACAAATCGTGCGGCAAATCGGGTGAGACGCTTTACACCGAAGCCATCGCCGCCGAGCCGCGCATTCGCGCTCTGGTCAAGAACGCGTCGCGCGAGGGCACGCTTCGGGCCACCAAAGACTGGTCGTATGTCGCGCAACGCATGACGGGACCGAACTGGATGCTCGTTGGAGAGTGCGCCGGCTTTGCCGATCCGATCTTGGCCGCTGGGCTGACGCTGGCTCATGCTGCCGCCCGCGAGGCTGCCTACACCATTCTCGAAATCGAACGTGGGGTCTTGGACGCCGGCTGGCTTCGCTCGATGTATGGTGCGACGCAAGAACACCGCGTGCGCCAGCACATTCGGTTCGCAGACTTTTGGTACACGGCCAATGGTCGGTTCACCGACCTCAAGGAGTACACGCGCGAGATCGCCCGGGACGCTGGTCTGGAACTCAACGCCAACCAAGCGTTCCAGTGGCTGGGTACGGGCGGCTTCGTCAACGATGGATTCGGGCTGGCAGGGACCGCGGGCTTCAGCCTCTTCGCCGTACGTTTGCTGACCGAGCGCATGATCGATCGGGGAACCGAGTTGGCGGTGTCTCAGAACAACGTGTTCAAACTCAACCTGCAGCGCGCCGAGAAGACCGAGGTGCCCTGGTACAAGGATGGCCGGGTTCACGCGATCCCCTGCTATCGGCGTGAAGGCAAGACCTTGCCGATGACCGCCGAGTACAAGGCGATCGTCCATGCCCTGAACTTCGACAGCAAAGCAAACCGGGTACTCGAGTCGCTTCGGAAAGCGGCCCTCAACCGTTCGCTGGGGCCCGAACCCGAAACGAACTATTGGACACTGGTCGAGGGACTCGAGGCGATGATCCGAGACGGTTGGGTTCAAGCATCGGTCATCAAGGGTCGGCCACTGCCCGACCTGCACGTGCCGATGGTCACCGACCTCATCCACCCGAACGTGGACGGGTGAGGGTCAGGCAGCCTCGAGAGAGCGTTCCGCACCAGTGAACTCGCGGTAGGTGCGGAAGTGTTTGGGGAACTCCAGGGTCACGAATCGCGCGTGCGCCGCTCCGTGTCCGAGCAGTTCGTCGCAGACCGCATCGAGCGTGCGGCGCAAGCGTTGCATGATGACTTCGGTATGCACCCCTGCGCTTGGGAAGATGACGGCGAAGCCATGCTTGGTGTAGCGGCCCACGATGTCGGTGCGTCGGACGCGCTGGCGCAGGGCGCGTGCCAGTTCGGCCATCACGAACTCTGAAGAAAGGTCGGGCCTGTTCTGGACCATGGCCAGGCAATCGGAGACGTCCACAAGAACC
The DNA here is from genome assembly GCA_039811705.1 of Fimbriimonadaceae bacterium. Taxonomy (GTDB): domain Bacteria; phylum Armatimonadota; class Fimbriimonadia; order Fimbriimonadales; family Fimbriimonadaceae; genus UBA2387. The sequence continues at coordinate 19,463 of JBDHZD010000045.1, forward strand.
ACTCCGAGACCGTTTTGCGAGTCGCCGGCGCGCAACATCTCCTCCTGAAGGCGGGCTCTGAAGTAGGACTCCGTGTACACCTCGAGCCGGTCGTCCCACGAATCGCGCTCACGGCGCGTCGATACCGACCTTCGCTCCTGTTCGGAGAGGATGCGGCGCAACTTGGCGATCGCCTGGCGAAGCAGGTACGACACATAGTTGCCAGAGATGCCCAGGCGCTTGGCGATCTCGGTCTGGTTCAGCGACTCGAAGTGGAACAGGACGACGGCCTGCCGTTCCAGGTCTTTGAGCTTGCCGATGGCCTCTTCGAGCACGACACGGTCCTCCAAGCGGAATCCCTCGGGCGTCTCGCCGAGTTCCACGGGTTCGCCGTCGCCGGTGCCGTCGCCGTATTCAAGCTTCTCGTCGAGCGACGCGACACGCAGGTTGTCCTGCGACGCGTCAAGGTCGATGATCGCTTCGACAGGGCAACCCAGACGGTCGGCGAGTTCCTGCTCGCTGGCAGGTCGGCCGAGTTCGGCCTGCATGGCGGTCCGCTCTCGCCTTACGCGATGCCTCAACTCTTGGAGCCAGGCGGGCTGGCGGATGGTTTGGCTGCGGTCGCGCAGATAGTGCTTGATTTCGCCCGAGACGAGGTAGCCAGCGTACGTCCCGAACTTGACGCCCGAAGCCGGGTCGAACTTGCGAAGCGCGTTGAGCAGGCCGAGATAGCCCACTTGGACCAAGTCGTCGACGCTTTCCATACTGGCGTAGCGGCGTGCGGAGATTTCAACCAGAGGGGTGTAGAGTTGGACGATGGCGTCCCGAAGCTCGTTGGTGGGGCTGGCGAGATAGCGTTGGACCATCTCTTCCGGGTCGCGGCGGATGGGTTCGGCGGTGGCGGTCATGGAGGGTTCTCCCGTAGCGAGTCGGGCGCTTCCGAGGTTTTGGTTCTCTCGTCGCTGCGTCATGCTCGTTCGGCTCTTTGGGATGCTGGGCGGTTGTCCCGCATCGTCATATCAATCGTTGGAACCCACTGAAATATCGGCGAATCCGCTATAAAAACGGGCGCGACGTCCAATAATCCGGTAATTCTGCTTGGGGGCGGGTTGGCAAACGCCACGACATTGCACGACGACGCGCCGTCCTGTGGCATAGTCCTGCGACCATGGATTCGTTGCCCCGCGTGCCACAGGGAACGGTCAGTCCCGCACGCTTCGGGTTGCTCCATGCGGCGGTTTTCCTCGACCTGGTCGGATTCGGGATGCTCATTCCCGACGTCCAGCTTCGCGCCGAGGCGATGGGTGCCAAAGGTTGGCTGATCGGTCTGCTGCTGGCGAGCATGTTCGTGACCCAACTGATCTTCAGCCCTCGTTGGGGCGCGGCCAGCGACCGACTGGGTCGCAAGAAGGTCTTCCTGGCCTGCACGGGACTCTCCGCGCTGGGAATGCTGGTCTACGGATTACACGACTCTCTTCTATTCATTCTGGTCAGCCGAGTCTTGGGGGGTCTCGGCGGCGCCAACGTTGCCGTGGCCAATGCGTGGATCGCCGACCTGGCTCAAGGCGAAGACCAGGCAAAGGCGATGGGGCGTCTCGCCGCAGCCACCACTTCGGGCCTGATCCTTGGCCCGGTCGTCACCTCGGTCCTGGCCCAAGCAGAAGCGTTGCCCTGGCTCGGAGCGACGGGTTTCGTCTTCTCTGCGCTTGGTCTCGTTCTCGTCGCGCTGTTCGTCCCCGATACGCCTCCCACCGCCGAGCGGTCGCCGGGGCGACGACCGATCATCGACCTGCGCATCTTGTCCGACCTGCCGCAGTTGCGCGCCATGGCGCTGATCGCGCTCGTCGCGTGGTTTTCGCTGGCCATGTTGCAGGGCACGTTCGGGAGGCTGATCCACCTCAATCTGGGCTATGGTCAACGGGAATTCGGCCTGATCTTCGGCTACGAGTCGTTGCTGGAGGTGGTTGCCCAAGGCGTGTTGCTAGGCTGGCTGACTTCGAAGATCGCCGATCGGCACCTGCTCCGAGCCGCTTACCTGTTCCAGGGCATCGGCTTGGCGATGACCCCCTTCATGCCCGATCTGTTGGCCCTCTTCGGAGCCAGCACGTTCTACGCTTTGGGCGTCGGTCTGGCCAGCCCCCTGGTGAACACGCTGTGCAGCCGCCTGACTCCGGAAGACCGTCAGGGGGAGATGTTTGGCACGTTGCAGGGAGCGCGCTCGGTGGGGTTCATGATCGGCCCCGTGCTGGGAGGCGTTCTGTTCGACGTCGCGCCATCCGGACCCTATGTGTTGGCGGGCGTGGTGTGCGTCGCCGCAGCGCTGATGGTGCGCGGCATTCCGGAGAAGGCGTCGGCAGGTTCGCCATAATCCGCTTCAGGATGGACGCACTGCTCTCGACGCACTTGCCCGGATTGCCCCAGCCCAAACGCGGCAAGGTGCGCGAAGTGTACGACCTTGGGCCGCTCGTTCTGGTGGTCGCCACCGACCGCATCAGCGCGTTCGACGTCGTGATGGCCAACGGTATCCCGGACAAGGGGCGCGTGCTCAACCAAATGAGCGCCTTCTGGTTCGAGAAGTTCGAGCGCATCTGTCCCAACCATGTCGTATCGACCGACGACGCCGAGATCGAAAGGCATCTGGGGGTCTGGCACCCCGATCTGGACGGGCGTTGCACATTGGCCAAGAAGGCCGCTCCGCTGACCATCGAGTGCGTGGCGCGGGGCTACATCCTCGGCTCGCTCTACAAGGACTACAAGGCGGGTGGAGACACCTACAGGCTCGGGCTTCCCGATGGACTCGTCGAAGCCCAGAAGCTCGCGGAGCCCATCTTCACTCCCGCCACGAAGGCCGAAACCGGTCATGACCAAAACATCTCGTTCGCCGAAGCCGCCGACCGCGTGGGACTGGAGGTGGCCGAGCAGGTTCGCGAGTGGACACTCGACATCTACGCGCGCGCAGCGGCGCACGCCGAGAATCGGGGCATTATCCTCGCCGACACCAAGTTCGAGTTCGGCCTGACGGACGATGGCCTGATCTGGATCGACGAGGCCCTGACGCCCGACAGCTCGCGCTTCTGGGACGCCTCGCAGTATCGGCCCGGCGGCTCGCCGCCCAGTTACGACAAGCAATTCGTCCGCGACTATCTCGAGACGCTCGACTGGGACAAGCAACCGCCGGGACCCGAACTCCCCGAGTCCATCGTCGTGCAGACCCGAGCCAAGTATCTTGAAGCGTTCCAGCGACTGACCGGACGATCCCTCCGATAAGCGTGTTCCTCCTCTACAACCTCGTCTTGTCGCTGCTGGCGCCGATCTGGGCGCCCGTGATGCTCTGGCGCAGCAGCCGTCGTGCCGAGAAGCCGAATTGGGCCGAACGTGCCGGGGACTTTCCATTCCGCGCCACCAAGGACACCCGCCGCATCTGGGTCCACGCCGTTTCGGTCGGCGAGGTGATGGCGGCCTTGCCGCTCCTCAAGGCGCTGCGCGAGCGACTGCCGAGCCACGACATCGTGCTGAGCGTGACCACGAGTTCCGGGCACGCCACTGCGAGAGACAAGGCGATGCCCTACGTCAAGCACCTCGTGTACTTCCCCGTGGACGTCGTGCGGTTCCAGATGGCGGCGATGACGCGCGTCCGTCCCGAGGTGGTCGCGATCATGGAGACCGAACTGTGGCCGAACTTCTTGTGGGCGGCCAAGGCCTTCGACGCCAAGACGGTGCTGGTCAACGGTCGGATCAGCGACCGCAGTTTCCGACGTTCGCGCTGGGTGTTGCCGCTCTATCGCTGGATGCTGCGCCACGTGGACGCCGCCTTGATGCAGACCGAAGGCGACGCCGAGCGCATCCGTGCGCTAGGGGCGAGCGAGGTTCGGGTGCTGGGCAACACCAAGTTCGACGAGGCCGCACAGATCGACGACGATGCACCTCGCTGGCGTGCCGAACTCGGTCTGGGCGAGTCGTTTGCCGTTGTCGTGGGCTCCACGCGCAGCGAACTGGAGGAAGATTGGGTGGTCGAGGCCCTCGATCAGGCTTTCGGCGACGCGATCCGGTCAGGCGACGTCCGAGTGGTCCACGCGCCCCGGCATTTGGAGCGAGCGCCAATGGTCCTTGCCAAAGCGTCGGCGCGATTTGGATCTGCGGCACTGAGGACCTCCGGATCGGAAGCGCGTTACGTCGTTCTGGACACTTACGGCGAACTGGGGGGCGTCTATGCGGCCGCGGACGCCGTCATCGTCGGAGGAGGGTTCGACCGCCTCGGTGGACAGAACATCCTTCAACCTCTGGCTCTGGGCAAGCCAGTGCTTCACGGGCCGCACATGCACAACTTCCGCGACGTCGCCGCCGCTTCGTTGGCCGCTGGCGCCTCGGCATCGTGTCCCGACGTCGAATCGCTGGCCAGGCAGTTGGCTACCCTTCGAGAAGATGCCGAGTTGCGCGGGACGATGGGCGCGGCGGCGCGGGCTTTGGTCCAGACCAATGTGGGGGCGGGCAAGCGATACGCCGAAGCCATCGCCGCCATGCTCGAAAGCGAGTGAAGCACGCGTCTACGCGCGCGTCTTCTCGCGCCCGGCGGGAAGCGGCACTTGTTGGGCGCCTGTGTCAAGCTCCTTTTTGCCCTTGTCGATCACCGACATGGCGTTCGACACCACGCGCTCCAGCCGCACCAACACGTCCATCGCGTATCGGTCGGCCTCGCGCTGCATCGCCTTGGCATCGCGGTCCGCTTGGTGTCGCAACTCTTCGCTTTGCGATTTGGCCAGCTTGAGAATTTCGTTCTCGGCCAGCAAGCGCTCTTGCTGGATGCGCGTCTGCTCGAGAATGCGTTCGGACTCGCGCGCGGCTTCTTCAACGATACGCTTCGCTTCCTTTCGAGCGTTCTCGAGCGTCATGTTGGCGTCCTCGCGCGCGCTGCCGATCAGGCGCTCCGATTCTCGGACCGTGTGGACGGCCTGCTTCATCTCCTGAGGCACCGTTGCACGGACCTTGGCGATTTGCATCGTCAGTTCCTCTTTGTTGAAGCCGAACGTGAGAGGCCCGAACGTGCGGGGCTTCTCCACCATTTCCTGAAGTTGTTCGAGTACGCGAAGAATATCCACCACCGACCTCCGGCGCGCGGGCGCAACGCTCATTCTGGCACAGCCGACCTGCAAAAGGGGCTGGGCCTACGACTCCTCAACCAGGTCTTGAAACTCCTCGTTGTTCAACTGACGCCGCTCCTGGGCCGTAAGCGGCCCGCGGTACCGGCCCATGAGGCCGCGCAACGCGGCGACGCGCTTCTCGATGGGCGGGTGCGTGCTGAACAGGGTGTCTGCGACCTGCATCGGCCTGAACGGGTTCACGATGTACATGTGTTCGGTGGCCCGGTTGCGCACGCCGAGTTGCGCCGAGTCGCTGGCGATCTTCTGGAGGGCGCGGGCCAAGCCGTCGGGGTATCGCGTCAGCTCTGCGGCCGTTGCATCGGCGAGATACTCCCGCTGGCGGCTCACGGCGAGTTCGAGCAGCTTGGCGAACAGAGGGGCGAGGATGGCCAGCGCGATGCCGATCGCCAGCATGATCAGCTGTCCCTGCCCTTCGCTCTTGCGCCGCCTGCCTCCGCCGTACCATAGGCTGCGCAAAAACAGGTCCGAGATCAGAGGGATCAGTCCGGCGATCAGGCCGATCGTGGTCATGAACCGGATGTCGTAGTTGCGGATGTGGGCGATCTCGTGGGCCATCACGCCCTGCAACTCGTCGCGGTCGAGCTTTTCGATGAGCCCCGTGGTGAACACCACGACCCCGGAACGCGGGTCCTTGCCCGTGGCGAACGCATTGGGCGAAGGGTCGTCGATCACATAGACCTTCGGCATGGGGATGCCGGCCGCGATCGCCATCTCTTCGGCCACGTTGCGCAAGCGTCGATCCTCGTCTTGGGTGGCCTCGCGTGCGTCGGAAATCTGCAGCACGATGGAGCTGCCGCCGTAGTGCGCCACGATGGCCGCAACCACGCCCAACACCGCCGCACCCAGGGCACCCGGAACGAGGGAGCCGGGCGAATACACCTCGGCGAAGACCCCGCCCAACAGGCTGAGGAGCACCACCAAGAGGAATCCCAGAAAGATGCTCCACCGCTTGTTGGCGTCGATCTGTTGTCTCAACGTCCGCATGGCCACAGAATCATACGCCAAACGGGGGCGGACGTTGAGGCGAGGTCAACCCTGGGACCGCACCCCAGCCCAAGACGCAAGCACTTCCCGTGCGGCGGGCGACCCCGAAGGCGTTGCGGGCGGAGCCGCCCCCGCCTCCAGCAACAGCCTTACTGTCGCTGGAAAGTCGCCGTCGCGACGCCAGGAGTTTTCCGAACCCCACAAGCAGGTGCCCAGCGCGGTGCCGCCGTAGACATTCCTCGCTGTCAACGAGGGGCCATAGGGCAGGATCTCCTGGACCACATCGGCATAGCCATGCATCGCGGCCCGCATCAGCGGGCTCATGCCCTCGCCATCCCGTTCGTCGGGCGGAAAACCTCTGGAAAGCAGGAACCTCACGACCGGAGTCCTGTGGTGAAACGCGGCTTCGCGAAGGATGCCAGGTGCGCTCGCAGCCAGTCTTGCAACGACCCCCGAATCCTCATTGGCCTCGTGTCTGGCCCTCTCGAGTTCGCCGGCCCAGAGCAATCCCATCAGCCTGAGTTCCGTGGGGGAGCGATCGAGAAGCACCTGAAGGCACCGCGCGGCGCCAAACTCGACGGCCGCCTGATGGAGCCGGGAGGATTCGAAGGTGTAGGTGTAGATGTGCTCGCCTGGGGCCTTGGGGATCATGGGGTTGCCCGGCTCGCCCTTGGATCGCCCGATGGCTTCGGGGTCTTCGTCGAGGAGCCGTTCGAGCAGGGCGGCGTCGTCCAATGCAGTGGCGATGAACACGTCTGGCGTCGCCCCATGGTCGATCAGGCGTCGGCAAACGGGGGTGTTGCGGATTTGGTGCTGGGCCGGAGTGCCTTCGTGGTCGACGTCTCGGGCGTCCAGTTCCGCGCCAGAAGCGACCAACACGTCCACAACCTCCGGGGTCTTGGCGAAGTGCAACGGGTATTGGCCGTCGCCCCCGCGCCGCCGCACGGCATCGGGGTCCTTGCTTAGAACCTCGCGCAACGCTTCCACCCAACCCAAGCGGGCGGCGGCGTGCGCGGTGAGGGTTGTGCCACGCTCCAACAAGAAGTGCGTCGTCGGCTCATCGGAGAAGTCGAGCGGCCCAAAGCCCCCTGCCCACCAATCGCTGATCGCGTTTGGGTCCGCGCCTTGCCTCAGGAGGAGTTCAAGCATCGGCTGATCACCGCGTCGTGCGGCCACGGTCAAGGTGGTCGATCCGAAGTCCTGCTCCCACCGGGAACCGGCCAGCGCGGGATGTTGATCGAGGATGGCGGCAACGCGCTCGCGGTCCCCGGCACGGATCGCGGCGAAGAGCGCCGCCTTGCGGTCCGCGGAACCTTCGACAAAACGCTTTAGCCGGGCCCACGACTCGAACCCGTACGACCGTGCGACGGCGAGTTGGGCGTCGGCGAGTCTGGGTTGGGGCTTGCCGATCTCAGCGAAGCGGGCGATGGCGTCGGCGTCTCCGGAACGGAAGGAGGCGAGCAAGGCTTTGGCCTGGCCCTTCAGGTGATCGAGAGAAGCCCGTTCGGGCAGCGTGTTGGACATGGAACCTCTATGCGTTCGCCCGAGGTCCGCGATCAGGCCGCACAAAGGCGCGGGTCGTATGAAGTTGTCGTTCGGTGGGCTGTGCCCTTTCCGCGGACCCGGTTGCGCCCGACGCGCTTGGGCCGATGATACCCATGCCGATCTGGGCCGTAGGTACACTTGCTTTGCGACCTCCGCAAAGGTTTCTCACCCGTGAACACGCCCAGCGACCTCAAGTACACCAGCACCCACGAGTGGGTGCGCCTCGAAGGAGACACCGTGACGATCGGCATCACCGACCACGCGCAGAGCGAACTCGGCGATATCGTGTTCGTCGAACTGCCCACGGTGGGCCGCTCGCTCCAGCAGGACGAAGAGTTCGGCAACATCGAGAGCGTCAAGAGCGTCTCGCCTCTTTACGCCCCGGTGGCCGGCGAAGTCGTGGCCATCAACGAGTCGCTCGGCGCACGGTCCGAACTGGTCAACGGCGATCCCTACGGCGACGGGTGGATGGTCAAGCTCCGCGTGAGCGACGCTTCGCAGGTTGAAGCGCTCCTCGACGCCGAGGCCTACCAAGCGGTCGCCGAACACTGATTCCCCAGCCCATGGCCTACATCCCCCATACCGAACAAGATCGACGCGCGATGCTCGAAACCATCGGCGTCGCCTCGATCGACGAACTTTTCCGCGAGATTCCCGAGGCGTTGCGCGTGCAGGAGATGGACCTGCCCAAGGCCCTCGACGAGCATCAGCTCTACATCCACCTGCGCGAGATCGCGGCTAAGAACGTCAATCTGGCCGACACGGTGTGCTTCATGGGTGCGGGCATCTACGATCGGTATGTCCCGTCGCTCGTCGGCGCGGTGCTTTCGCGCGGCGAGTTTCTGACGGCCTATACGCCCTATCAGCCCGAGTTCTCGCAGGGCTATCTGCAGACCATCTACGAGTTCCAGACGATGGTCGCCGAACTCTATGGCATGGACCTGGCCAACGCCTCGATGTACGACGGCGCGACGGCGATGGCCGAGGCCGCCATCCTCGCGACCGGCGTGGCCAACCGCACCAAGATCGTCGTGAGCGGCGCGGTCCACCCCAACTACCGCCAGGTCCTCGATACGTACGCCTGGTCCAACGAACTCACCGTCGAGACGCTCGCCCCGACCGATGGCGAGACCAAGGACTATTCCGCGGTGGATGGCGAGACGGCCTGCGTCATCGTTCAGTATCCGAACTTCTACGGCATCATCGAAGACCTTGGCGCGGCGCGCGATGCCGCGCGTGTTGTCGGCGCGATGTTCATCGTGGTGGCGGACCCGACCGCCATGGGCTTGCTCAAGCCGCCCGGTGCGTTCGACGCCGACATCGTGGTGGGCGAGGGCCAACCCCTGGGCATCCCGATGGGCCTCGGCGGGCCCGGCTGTGGCTTGTTCGCG